>JAPYRI010000001.1:0-96412 GCA_029941135.1 Alphaproteobacteria bacterium
CGGTGAATGAACGTGCCTCGCTCCGCCGCCCCCGGGTCCGCATCGAGGGCTTCCAGGGGCTTCAGTTTCAGGATGCGACGGGCATAGACAGAGTAAGGATCCCGCATCCAGGTCTCGATGCCGGTCACAGAAAGTTCGCGGGGACGGGCCACAACCGGAGGGCGTGGCTGGGGCGGATGTGCTGGCGCGGTATGAGTGGGCGTATCCAAATCAGCATGCCAACCCACCCATTTTGCGGTCTGATCCGTCTGTCCAGCCAATGCATCCCCGATAAATGCCTTGATGCGCGACAACCAGCGGGACGGCACGGTTGGCCCGCCCCCCACTTTGCGCGACCGGCACAGAACGACCCGCGACGCATTGGCCGCTTGGGCAAAGTCGTGTGCCGAGAGGCCAATCCGGCGCTCAGGCGCGGGCAGGCCAAATTTTTCCCGCATGGGCCGGCTGAGCCAGGGGTCATTCGGCGCTTCGGGCGGCCAGGACCCTTCGTTGAGTCCTCCAAGAATAAGCAAATCAGCATGCTGAAGGCGCGCTTCCAAGGGCCCCCAGATCTGCAAGCGGGGGTGACGGCCATAGCGCGGGCGCACGACGCGCGTCGACATCAACGCGTCCAATAATGCCGGATATTCCCGGGGCGGGACCGGCGGAAGAGGGTCCGCGCTGGCAAGGACATCACATATAAACTCAGCCGCTCCTTCGCCGGCATCTCCGCGCCAAAGATTGACGCTGCCTATAGCATCGTTGCTCGCCGCAAGCCGTTCCGCAAAATCCACATGCGCCCGCAGGAGGTCGCCAAATTCGACGACCGGTTGTGCCAAAAGCGCCGAAAATTGGGCCGCCATTTCCGACAGCTTTTGAACCCACTCTATTAAGGGAGCGTTTGCGCCAGTGTTGGCCAACGCCACCCTTAAGCCCTCAAATCCCAAAGCTGGCCGGGGCCCGCGTAAGATCACCGATTCGAGTATTCGAACTTTTGCTCGAAATTCGGCAGGCGCATCCCCGCCCGCTGACAAGGGGTGTTTAAGAGCTGCCAGTAATTGCACTGGAGCTGCTTGCGCGGCGACCAGCTCGGCCGTTAAGCGCAAATACGCACCCGGCGTCGTACGCATGAGCGGCACGCCAGCCGAGTCGTCCACCAGTACATCCCAGCGTTCAAGTTCGGCAGCAACACGGCGGGCGAGATCGCGGTCCGGTGTCACCAGGGCTGCCGTCTGCCCGGGACGTTCCAATACCTCCCGCATCATTAACGCAATAGCGCCAGCTTCCTCGGTCAGCCCAGGAGCCTCGACAAAAGACACGCCTTTCAGAGCTGCATTCGTATCAAGCCGCAAAGACGGCCAGTCATCCGTCGTTTCAGCGGGTCTTAATGCCGCTGACAACAATGCCTTTCGCGCGGTCAGCGGGTCGCCGGAATGGCCACCAGATGAGAGAAATGGCGAAAGCTCGACCTCATGGCGGCTAACTCCCATTCGCCCCAATAACTGCTTCATTCCGAACTGAGGATGACTGGCGTCCAGTTCGTCCCAGGTCCTGTCATCCAACGTCGTATCTAGGCCCGGCAGGACCACAGAGCCCTGCGGCAACTTCGCCACCACCCCCAGCAACTGAGCAGTCGCTGGAATGCTGCCGGTCGAACCGGCAGCAATCACCGGCCCCGGCGGAGGTTCGTTTTCCCACCTACGGGCCAGAGCGCCGATCAATCGATTACGTCGGTCGGCGGGGTCTATCTGGCCTCGTTCGGCCAAAATGCGTGGCCAATTTTCAGTGACGATCTTGAGGAAATCGAGAGTCAATTGCCAATGGGCGGCGAATTCTTCGGGCACCAAATCGTTCAAGGCATCAAACGTTAGCTCCTCGGTATGGACCTGATCCAACAACATCCCCAGTTCGTGCGCTAACCGCAACGCTTGTACCGACTCGTCAGGGCCATCCGAACGGCTGAGGATCAAGCGAGCTAAAAGCATCTGCCGGGACAATGAAGATATCTCGGTGGGTTGCTCAACCTCGTCTTCGCCCGTCCCTAGATTATTTACGGCGAGTTCATCTTCCTCCACGTCACCAATGGGCTGCATAACGGGCAACAGCCGTGGTCGTCCGTCCCCTGCCCGTAAGAACGCTTCGCGCAACCCGCGCACTGCCCGCCGGGTGGGCAAGAGGACAGTTACGCGCGGCAAATCCAAAGGGGCATGGCTATGTCGATTCAGAATTTCTCCTGCCAACGCGTCGAGAAACGGTGTCCCTGCCGGTATGCTGAAGACCGAGGGCTGGGTTTTCAACTGACTCACATGCTCCCTTTCTTCATCGCGTTGAAGCGTTTTTGGTAACACTCAACGCGCATACGCTGTTACCCGGGGAGCCACAATTCCGCTGCTTTCACAGCATCAGGCGAACCCACATGAAACCAAACACCCTCTCGGCGAACCCCGTAAAGTCGGCCACGCTCTATCGCGCGGCTCCACACCAGGTTCAAAGAAAAAGGCCCATTGGGGCAGTCGACGAGCAGTCGTGGATGTAAGATTTGCACACCCGAAAATATAAATGGCGCCTGCTCCCGCTCCCGTCGGCGAGCCAATAATCCGTCCGGCTCCATTAAGAAATCTCCCTGGCCATGATAGCCAACAGCCATGGTAGCGGGCGCGAGCAGAAGCAAGGCATCCATGGTGTCTGCGCACCAACGATCCGCCAGCAGATCAAAGCTGTTGCGCACCCCGTCGCGCCACATAACGTCGCTGTTGACCACGTAGAAAGGTTCTGCACCTAACAGCGGTAGCGCCTTACGAACGCCACCCCCGGTATCGAGAAGTTGTTCACACTCGTCGGAAACAATGATGTCGAGGCGGCTCGCTTTGTCGGCGTCACGGTCGATCAAGAAGACGCGGATAAGATCAGCTTTGTAATGGACATTGATAACGGCTTTCGAAAGGCCCGCGTTCTCAATCTGATTGAGACAGAATTCAAGCAATGGCGTGCCTGCAACTTCAACCAAAGGCTTGGGGCGGTCCTTGGTAAGATGGTCCATTCTGGTACCAAGCCCCGCCGCCAAGACCATGGCGGTATCAGGTCTCACCGGCGCGTTCATATTGACCCCGGGACAGTGGCACGCACTGCGGCCGGCACTTGATTGTCGTACCAGCTCTTTAGGTCGGTTAGGGCCGGATGTTCGAGGTCGCGGGCAAGTAAACCCCATACCCTCGGGATCAGTTCCAAATAGATGGGCTTTTTGTCCCGGCGCCACAGCCGGGTGAAGATGCCGATGATCTTAGTGTTTCTCTGAGCACCCAAAATGGCATAGGCAATTCGAAATTCGTCCCTATCAATCGCGGCGCCGTGATTGTTTGCGCCGTTAACGTAACGCTCAATCATGGTACCAGCGAGTAATGGCGACACGTCACGTCGTGCATCTTCAAGCAATGATACGAGATCATAGGCTGGGTGGCCCGCCACCCCATCCTGAAAATCGAGCAATCCGACACGGGCAATCCCAGATCGTTCCGACAGCCAGATTAAATTGTCCGCGTGATAATCACGGAGGACCAACACTGGCGCGGTTGCAGGTACACGGCACAGCAAATCTCGCCACAAATTGGTGAAGACAACTTTCTCACCTTGGGCAACCGCGCTGACCGACACCTCCGGCAAATACCAGGTGGTGAACAACTGGGCTTCCTCGAGCAATAACTGCTCGCCATAGCGGGGCACTCGATACCTATTGCCTTTTGCAAACGATAGGTTTTGAGCTATCGGTTGCTGATGTAAATCGACCAATAAATCAACGGCGGCACTGTAAAGCAGCTCTTCAGCGTCTGGGTTATCCTCGACGACGCGCGAATAAAGTTCGTCGCCAAAATCTTCCAGCAACAATAAACCTGCGTCGCAGTTGCCAGCAATAACCTCAGGCGCACTAAAACCAGTCGCCCGCAAATGACAGGCCAGTGCCCAAAACGGCCGTACGTCTTCTTTGTCCGGGGGCGCATTCATTAATACTGCCTTGCGCTCGCGATCATGCAGACGTTCATAGCAGCGGAACGACGCGTCGCCCGACAGCGGCGCCCTGAACCGGTCCTCCCATCCCTCGGCGGCAAGAAAGCCGCTTATGATTGCATCCCTATCTTCCATTTGCATCACGACCCTAGAATTCGCGAGAACATATCGGTATTGAGACGATCTTCCCAGCCGCCAGAGGCAATAATGTCAACTTTCCGCTCCCGTTCCGAGAGGCCCGGCTTGAAGGAAAGCATAAGCACATCTGCGGGAAGCAGATCGCCCATTCGTTCAGGCCATTCGACAAGGGTAACGCCTTCTTCATAGGCTTGTTCCACGCCAAGCTCGTAAATTTCGTCGGGACGCTCAAGCCGGTACAGGTCAAAGTGCCATACCGTTAGACGAGCGCCTTCATATACCTGGACCAAATTGAATGTTGGACTAGGAACGTCTTCGTCATAACCAACCGCAGTGATAAAAAATCTCGCAAAAGTCGTCTTGCCGGCGCCGATAGGGCCCGCTAATGCAATGACATCACCTTCTTTTGCGCTGTCGGCCAGAAGTTCAGCTAGGTGTTTTGTCGCGGGAAGGTCAGCGAGCTCGCAAGATATCGGCATCGAACTCAAAAGCTCAGACAAATGAGTTTGCGGTCGCCGAGGCGCTTCATAAGGCCATATTTGGCCGTTGTTTGGCCTTTCGAGACTCAGCCGACAAAGTCGCTTTGTCTTTCGAACCGCGGTCAGGAAACTTTCCCGCCAAATCGGCAAAGGACTTTATGCCCCCCTCAAACAAAACTGACAATCGGCGCGAAACAAATTCTTCGCCGTCGGTCACAGTCCAATAAATACATTCAAGAGGGAAAGATCCGACCACTCCTGAAAGCCGTTCTGCGGCTGAACGCAATTCAGTTTCTTCCCCAATTGCTCGCTGCCACCGAGCATAGAAAAAAATACCGATGCCCGTTGCCGTCAAAAGCGCTGTCAATAAGATAAGCACGCCGGCCAATGAAGTCAGCCCTTCAATCAGCCCGCCTTCTCCCGTAGCCAAGGCTGAAGATGGAACCAATATCGCTAGTAGTCCCACTAACCTGCAGATAAATAATCGCTTCCTCACCTTCACCCGTCCTTTTGCGCCGCCGGTTCAAACCCGGCATGGCGTCACTTCAAGATTAGGACTGGATCTCACACAAAACAAGGCGGTGACTACTTTCCGCTGCCAAGACCGCTTGTGTCATAGCAAAGATTAGCGCGCGGAATTAGTACCGGTAGTGATCGGGTTTGAAGGGACCCTGGACTGGAATACTTAGGTAGGCAGACTGTTTATCGGTGAGTTGGGTCAATTTCACGCCGAGCTTTTGCAAATGAAGGATTGCCACCTTTTCATCCAAATGCTTCGGCAACACATAAACTTTGGTGTCATAAGTTTTATTATTTTGCCAAAGTTCGATCTGGGCAATCACTTGATTGGTGAACGACGCACTCATCACAAAGCTCGGGTGTCCTGTGGCGCAGCCCAAATTTACCAATCGCCCCTCGGCTAAAAGAATGATGCGTTTGCCGTCTGGAAAGGAAACTTCGTGTACTTGGGGTTTAATTTCATCCCATTCAAGATTGCGCAAGGCATCGACCTGAATCTCCGAGTCGAAATGGCCGATGTTGCAAACGATCGCGCGATCCTTCATGTCCCGCATATGGTCCAAAGTGATCACGTCGACATTGCCAGTTGTGGTGACAAAGATATCGCCCTGTGCCGCCGCATCCTCCATGGTCACGACTTGATAGCCCTCCATGGCCGCCTGTAAGGCGCAAATTGGATCAATCTCGGTCACAAGAACGCGTGCGCCTTGTCGTTGCAATGCGACCGCGCATCCCTTCCCCACGTCGCCGTACCCTGCGACAATCGCAGTTTTACCAGCGATCATGACGTCAGTTGCCCGTTTGATGCCATCAACCAGGCTTTCCCGACAACCGTAGAGATTGTCAAACTTGGATTTGGTCACCGAGTCATTCACGTTGATCGCCGGTACTTTAAGTGTGCCTGCGATTTCCATCTCGTAAAGCCGGTGCACGCCCGTGGTGGTCTCTTCCGATACGCCCTTAACGTTCGTCAACATTGTTCCGTAATCGTCATGCATAATCTTAGTCAGATCGCCACCGTCATCGAGCAGTAAATTCGGCTCCCAGCCGTCATGGGCTATGGTCTGGTGAACACACCATTCATATTCGTCCTCTGTTTCCCCCTTCCAGGCGAAAACCGGAACGCCTGTCGCCGCAATCGCTGCCGCCGCATGATCCTGAGTCGAAAAAATATTGCAGGAAGACCACCTAACCTCGGCCCCAACGGCGGTCAAAGTCTCAATTAGCACGGCTGTCTGGATGGTCATATGCAGGCACCCGATAATACGTGCACCCGCCAACGGCTTGGACTGACCGTACTCCTCCCTCAATGCCATCAGTCCCGGCATTTCGGTTTCGGCAATATTGATTTCCTTACGGCCCCACTCTGCCAACGAAATATCAGCAACTTTGTAGTCGGTAAACTCAGTCATGAGACGTGATCCTTTTGCTTTTCGTCAACAGCCATCCCCAACCCGGAAGCGGTGTATATCAAGCGTATTTCGATTCGTACAGGATAAACATAAAGAAATCTTTATATATTTATCAAGCCCTTGAATTAGAGGATAGTGAGCACGTCTTCCGGCGGGCGTCCAAGGGCGGCTTTGCCATTTGCGAGGACGACTGGACGCTCAATTAAAATCGGGTTGGCAACCATGAGTGCAATCAGCGCGGCTCGATCAAGCGCCTGGTTATCAGCGCCAGAATTTTTGTATGCGGCTTCTTTGCGACGCATTAATTCCCGAGGTTCCTTGCCGAGCAACCCAAGAATCTGATCCAGAGTTACGGCGCTAGGTGGGATCTTCAAATACTCAATAACAGACGGCTTGATGCCTCTACTCTGCAATAAAGCTAGGGTCTGCCGAGACTTGCTACATTTCGGATTATGGTAGATGACGACCTCTGACAACTGCACCTCCTGAAAAGAATTCTTTGGCGTGCCGTGTTTGCCTCAGCGCCAGTCCGCCCGGTCAAACACTTTGATGGCATCGGCGTTATGGCGAGCCAGTACGGCAATGTCTAGGACATCAGATTTAAAGTCCCCCAAGGCCGCCAACGACTCTGCAATAGGAACACCATCTTTGATGGGGTACTCGAACGTACTCTCGGCATATATGCGTTGAGCCTCGTCGCTTACCAGAAATTCGATGAGTTTAATTGCGTTGTCGCGATTTTTGGCACTGGATGTAACCCCGGCACCGCTAATGTTCACATGGGCACCGCGCCCGTTCTGGTTAGGCCAGAATAGAGTGACTTTGGAGGCGGCTTCCGCTTCCTCGGGCTTTTTCGAATTCAACATGCGAGCATAATAGTATGTATTGGCGATGGCGATATCGCACTGCCCGGCGGCCACCGCTTTAATCTGATCCCGGTCTCCGCCTTGCGGCTTGCGCGCCATGTTGGCCACCACACTCCGGGCCCAGTTCTCAGCCGCCTCGGCACTCGAATGGGCGATCATGGAAGCGAGCAGGGATTGGTTGTAAACGTTGGACGACGACCGGACGCAAATACGTCCGCGCCATTTCAGATTGGTTAGGTCTTCGTAAGTGGAAAGGTCGTCTGTTGACGCACGATTCGGGGCGAAAAATATGACCCGGGAGCGCATTGACAGCCCAAACCAAAAGCCTTCCGGGTCCCGGTATCGGGCGGGGATCATTTTTTCCAATAGGAGCGACTTGACCGATTGAAATACGCCGGCATCCTTGGCCCGAATTAGACGACCCGCATCAACGGTCAAGAGCACATCAGCCGGGCTATTAGCGCCTTCACTTTTCAATCGCTCGAGCAAAGCATCAGCCCTGCCGCTAACCAAATTAACCTTAATCCCACTTTGTTCAGTGAAAGCGTCCAGCAAAGGCCGGATCAATATTTCTTGCCGGTAAGAGTAAATGTTTACTTCGCCGTTACGTGCGTGACCATTCTCCATGACCACGGGCACGACGTAAGTCGCAATCCCGATGACAACAAGACCGAAGAGTGCAGCAAGTAGACTCTTTTTCATGCTTTCCCCCTTATTTGCCCGACTTGACGACTTTCACGCCACGTCTAGGCCAACCGCGTCGCCTACATTTGCGAATCCGTCTTGCGCCAGCAATTTTTCCAGTTCGAGTTTAATCCGGTGCGCGAGTTGCGGTCCCTCAAATATTAATGCCGAATAGAGCTGTACCAATGAAGCACCAGACCTGATTTTACAATAAGCCTCCGCGCCGTTGGATATTCCGCCTACTCCCACTAGAGGCACCCGTCCTTCGGTTAGCTGATACATCTCGCGCAACAATTCGTTCGAGGTTTCGAACAAGGGCGCTCCGCTTAAGCCCCCTTTTTCTCCGGAATGCGGACCATGAAGACGCTCGCGACCATCGGTTGTTGTGTTGGAAATGATCAGCCCATCAACGCCTCGGCTTAAAACCACTGTCGCGATATCCTGCCGGGCTGCAAGGTCTAAGTCGGGTGAAATTTTGATCAGCACTGGCGTTGGCACACCATCCGCCGCCAGCCTTGAGCGCGCGTCAAGTAACCGCAAAACCAGACCATCCAATGCCGCTCGTGCCTGCAAATCTCGAAGGCCCGGTGTATTCGGCGAGGACACATTAACGACAAAATAGTCTGCATCACCATAGAGACCGACAAATCCACTGACGTAGTCGGCCGTAGGATCCCGGCTGTCGCGGTTGGCGCCGAGGTTAATACCGACAATACCGTGCGACTTTATCGGCCGCGCCCGCAAACGAGCGCGCATGGCATCGACACCCAGATTGTTAAATCCCAGTCGGTTGATAATCGCCCTGTCCGCATCCAACCGGAAAAGTCTCGGTTTGGGGTTACCTGGTTGAGGCTGAGGCGTCACACTACCCACTTCAACAAATCCAAACCCTTGTTCGAGCATCCTGTCGGGGACTTCGGCGTTCTTGTCGAATCCCGCCGCCAAGCCAATCGGGTTATCAAAATTTAGCCCGAAAACCTTGGTCTGTAGGCGAGGCAAATTACATTGAGGCGCGCGCGGTAACAGACCTGTCGCCAGCGCAGTCAGCGCCAATTTGTGGGCGCGCTCCGGATCCAAAGACCAGAAAAGGAGCCGGGCAAGGGGGTAAAAGTTCGCCATATGAATTGGTCGTCCTTTTGGTCGCACCTAAATGCGTCTTTCTCCTCAATCGCGATTTAATCCGCCTTTGGGTCCTTGGTCATATCGTCCCCCGCCAATGCCCGGCGTATCAAAGCCATAGATTCTTCAACCCCATACAGGGCAAAAAACGAGCCTATACGGGGACCCTGGCTTTGTCCGAACAGAACTTCGTATAGCGCCCGGAACCAATCCCTCAGGTTGTCGAAGCCGTTCTCCTTACCGACCTCATAAACCTCGTGCTGCAGGGTTTCGCCATCTTCGCCTTTCAGTCCTTCCATTCGAAGGACGAGATCTTCCATTGCTATCCGCTCCTGATCTGTCGGCGCACGGTACTTCTTGTTCGGCTTCACAAAATCCTGATAGTAGGAAATTGCATTGCCGAGCAAGTTATCAAGTATCCGATGGTTTTCGGGTGTCGCGTTGGGATCGTAACGGCTGATGAATCCCCAAAGAACTGCCTTATCCTCTGAATTACAAGCACTCGCCAGATTAAGCAGGATCGAAAAGCTTAGCGGCACTTTTTCGCTCGGCGGGCTACCGCGATGTATATGCCAAACCGGATTGCCTAAGTGTTCCTTGTCGTCCTGGTCCGGATAACGGTGGAGATGGGTGATGTACTCGTCCACATTTTTGGGGATGACGTCAAAGAAAAGGCGTTTGGCTTTTTTGGGATTTTGAAACATGTAAAGCGAGAGACTTTCCGGCGGCGCGTGCCGCAACCATTCGTCAATGGTGAGGCCGTTGCCCTTAGACTTCGATATTTTAGCGCCTTCTTCGTCCAAGAATAACTCGTAGGCGAAACCGTCCGGTGGATTGCCTCCAAGGATGCGGCATATGCGGTTGGATAGGCGGACCGAGTCAATTAAATCCTTGCCGTACATTTCGTAATCCACATCCAAAGCCGCCCAGCGCATGGCCCAGTCTGCCTTCCACTGGAGCTTGCAATGGCCGCCCGTGACCGGCACTTCAACTCGGTTACCCTGATCTTCGTAGACGATCGTGCCGGCATCCACATTGCACTCAACAACCGGCACCTGGAGCACTACCCCGGTGTTCGGACAGAGCGGCAGAAAAGGGCTGTAAGTCGCCTGCCGTTCCGCGCCCAGCGTCGGTAAAATAACCTCGATCACCTCGTCATAGTTGGCAAGGACGTTAAGCAGTGTTTCATCAAGGGCGCCGGATCGATATTGCTCGGTCGCACTCTTAAACTCATAGTCAAACTCGAAGGCATCTAAAAACGCACGCAGACGCGCATTGTTGTGGTGTCCCAAACTTTCGTGAGTGCCAAAGGGGTCAGGAACCGCCGTCAATGGTTTACCCAGGTGTTGCGCCAGCATCTCCTGATTGGGCAGATTGTCTGGAACCTTGCGAAACCCATCCATATCGTCCGAATAGGCAAACAAACGAGTAGGAATATCGCTCATAAGCGAAAACGCGTGCTGTACCATGGTCGTTCGCGCAACTTCGCCGAAAGTTCCAATGTGGGGCAAACCACTGGGCCCATAGCCGGTTTCAAGCAGCGCATAGCCTTTGGTAGGCGGGCTTTTGGTCAAGCGCTGAACCAATTTGCGGGCCTCGATAAAGGGCCAGGCCTTTGCATCATCAGGAATAATCATGGGAGCAGACATGGACAAACCTTTTTGGGGCACCGCGTGGCCAAGTGCCGGAAACCTAGGCTGCCAGCGGAGTATCGTCAACTTGGCCAGAACAATCAAATGGGAACATTGAGCGAACCTTGCATGGCGGGCCGACAATCGCGCCGTTATACTCCAGCGCCATGACATCCAATCACCGGTTTTCACCAACATGACCCCGTCGCAGATCACAATGCCGGATGCCCCGGTTCTGGTAGCTGGGCACAAACGCGCGATCTTGATCAGTCTTGATGGTGAGGTACAAGAGCTCGACGCCGGCGCCGCAGCCAAAATTGTTGCCGGCAAGCAAATCATTGTCTGCCATGGTGCGGTTACCGTCAGGCGGCTGGGCGTGACTTCGGCAAAGGCTCCAGAAACACTGATTGACGTCCTGCAGTTGTTCGCGTTCGTACGCCCAGCGGCCTTTTGTCTGCCCACGCCAGGAGGAGTTTCTTTGGCCCTTGGGCTCAACATCGGCCCATCTCTTGAAGACCAAGCGATGGGAATTTTGGCAACCGCGCGCGCCTTGCTTGCCGAACTTACTCAACCCCAATATCCCGACCGCGAAGCAACGGCCCGCCTTGCCATGACCATGGCACAAGCAGGCTGGCCCTGGGGTACGTCGGTTTTGGCCGCTTTGGGGGTACCTCAAAAATCGACCGGTGCCTTAGGCGGACTCGACGTATGGCTTCGACTACCAGAATGGGAGGAACGCCCGCCTGAGCCGGCAGTCGCGGAACACCCCGTCAATCCTGATGAAACCCGCCTGAGACTGCAAGCCCTGCTCGACCCCACCGCTGAGTTGCGCCCGCAACAATCGAACTACGCCGCCGGAATAGCGTCTGGTTTCTCGCCGCGCGACGATACGGACGCTCCCAATATTGTTCTCGCCGAAGCCGGGACCGGCATTGGCAAAACTCTTGGATACATTGCCCCGGCCAGCCTATGGACCGAGCGTAATCAGGGGGCGATTTGGTTTTCTACTTACACCAAAAACCTACAACGGCAAATTGATCAAGAATTGAGCCGTTTGTATCCGGATCCAACCGAAAAAGCCCGTAAAGCTGTTATTCGTAAGGGCCGGGAGAATTATTTGTGCCTGCTCAATTTTGAGGAAGCAGTGGCCCGCAATCGCGCTAGCGGCAACACGATTACTTTGGCCCTTTTAGCACGCTGGGCCGGTTACAGCCGGGATGGTGACATGGTCGGAGGTGACTACCCTGCATGGCTCGAGAACTTGGGTGAGGGCACGCGATTGGGCGGGCTTACTGACCGGCGTGGAGAATGCATCTATTTCGCCTGCGCTCACTATCGAAAATGCTTCATTGAGCGCGCCGTACGCCGGGCGCGAAAGGCCGACATTGTGGTCGCCAACCATGCCTTAGTCATGACCCAGGCGGTTGCTCGCGCGCGCGATTTAGAAGAAGGCACTGAGCGCGCTGATCTCCCTACGCATTATGTGTTTGATGAAGGCCACCACGTGTTCGATGCCGCCGACAGCGCTTTTTCAGCTTGTTTAAGTGGTCAGGAGACGGCCGAACTGCGGCGCTGGATCCGAGGTCCGGAAGGCCGCCGTGCCCGCCGGGGCCGAGGTCTGGAAAAGCGGGTTGGTGATCTGGTCGCGGGCGATGGCGAAGCGGAATACGCCCTAAATCAGGCCACGCTGGCCGCTGCCAAGCTACCTGGTGAGGGATGGCTTGCCCGTGTCGCAGGAGAGGGATCACCCACTGGACCAGCGGAGAAATTTTTGCATGCGGTCCACAATCTGGTACGCGCTCGAAATCCGGATGACGGTTCATTCTATGGCCTCGAGGCTGCCAACACCGAACCGCCCGAGGATTTAATCGATGCCGCTGCTTTGTTAGGTGACACATTACTCTCACTCGCAAAACCGCTTGGGGACCTCGCAAAAGCGCTCCACGAAAAGTTAAACGATGACGCTGCTCAATTGGATGCCGCAACTCGGGGACGGATTGATGCCGTAGCTCGCAGTTTGCGGAAAAGGATTGAGTTCGGCCTGACACCTTGGCGGGACATGCTGTCCGATCTCGGCGCTACTACTCCGGACGCTTTTGTTGACTGGTTTTCGGTACAACGTCGTGCGGGACGGGACACTGACATCGGATTTCACCGTCACTGGATTGACCCTACACAGCCCTTCACCACGGCTGTATTGGATCAATGCCACGGGGCGGTAATAACTTCCGCTACATTGCGCGACCGGAGCCCCGATGCGGACGACGATTGGGCCAGCGCCGAAGTGCGCACCGGCGCCTTGCATTTGGTAAAACCCCCGGTTCGATTGGCCATCCCATCTCCGTTTGACTATGCAGCGCAAACCCGGGTTCTGGTCGTGACCGACGTGCGCGGTGGCAGTTCAGATCAGTTGGCTGCCGCCTATCGCGAATTATTTAAGGCTGCAGGCGGCGGAGCGTTAGGCTTGTTCACCTCTATTGCCCGGCTACGGGCGGTCCACGAACGCATTGCGTCGCCGTTGGATGAAATGGGCTTGCCGCTTTACGCACAGCACGTTGATGCCATGGATACCGGCACCTTGGTGGACATATTCCGCGCCGAAACGGATGCCTGTTTGTTGGGAACAGATGCGGTTCGCGACGGTGTTGACGTCCCGGGAAGGTCGCTGCGGCTTATCGTTTACGACCGTGTGCCCTGGCCGCGTCCGGATTTGCTGCATCGAGCACGGAAAAAAGCGTTTGGCAGCCGCGCCTACGACGACATGATAACTCGTTTACGCCTTAAGCAAGCTTTTGGACGATTGTTGCGGCGCGCCACCGACCGGGGAATGTTTGTCATGCTGGATTCGCGCATGCCGTCACGGCTGGCCACAGCCTTTCCCGAAGGGCTGACGATTGAACGCGTGGGATTAGCGGAAGCAATTGCCGAAACGGCGACATTCTCGGCGGTTGGCTCATAATCTGAAATCCTATGGTCCCTCCGCCAATTCAGGTACATTGGGGTTCTTGTTCTTGGCAATCATAAGCGAGCAAATAATGAGCTAATCGGTTTCGCCGCAAACGGCGCTAATCTATCTCATGGTCACGACTTCGGCGGCTGACTCCAATATGACCGATCGCGAACTCATGACCATGGGAGATATGGTCCGCATGTTACCCGTGTTCGAGGGCTTTGATCACGAGAGCATCGTCTCCGTCGCCGAAGAATGCGCGACCTTGCTGGACACCGATGACGGGTTGGATCAAGTATTGGATATGGTCGCAAATAGTCTCGCCGCACGCTTGCACGAAACCGCCTATGCGATTTGCTGCGATATTGTCGCCGCCGATGGCAACGCCGACCAAGAAGAACTGCGCATTCTTGAAATGGTTCGACACCGGCTGGACGTAGACCGTTTAGCGGCTGCCGGGATTGAGCGCGGGGCCCGCGCCCGCCACATGAAACTCTAGGCCCGATCAGCCCAACTCAGCAACAAATTCGGCAATTCCAGCAATCGCCTGCTGCCAATTTTGGTCCTGGGTGCGGCCAGATTTCTTGCGCGGCTTTAAATCGTGATCGCCGTCCTCGAGCCACAAAAAGTGGATGTGGGAGCTAAGGTCATACTCAGCAACTTGATCACATGTGCCGAAGGGGTCGCGGCTGCCTTGCACCACCAACATGGGCGTTTGCAGAGCCTTAAGATGTTCGGTCCGTAGTTTCTCCGGCTTTCCCGGCGGATGAAAAGGATAGCCCAGACAAACGACCCCCGCGACCGGCACACCAGAGTCAGATGCAGTTGCTGCGGCCATGGAGGCAATTCGTCCCCCCATGGACTTGCCACCGATAACCAGTCGATCCGCCGGGCCAAGGACGTCGATCACCCGAGCCCAGGCATCCAGCAAAACCGGCGGGCGGTCAGGACCACGTTTTTTTCCATCTACGCGGCGCCCGGCCATATAAGGAAACTCGAAGCGCGCCACACGTACCCCGTGCGCACCGAGCGCACCCGCAAACGTTGTCAAAAATGGACTGTCCATGGGAGCGCCCGCCCCATGGGCCAAGACCAGTGTGCGTCCGGAATTAAACCCCGACCCGCCACCTGGTCCGTCAAACAGGAAATTCACCCCCTGTTCACTCACATAGGCCTCTCAATCGTTCAATTTTCCACACGCCACCAGACCCTGTATAACCCAATCTCGGTAAGACAGTATAAGCGCACGGGGAGGACGGCAGGACAGGCTGCTAAATCAGCATTATTCTACGTACTCCCTAAAAACTCGGAAACAGAAAACGTAATTCTATGTCACCCGCTTCCCCCAGTTATGTCCTTAAATTGTTGTGCCCCGACCGCATGGGAATTGTCGCCGGGGTTTCCGGTTTTTTGGCCGAACAGGACTGTAATATTGTCGAATCGTCGCATTTCGGCGATGAAAATACTGAAAAATTCTTCATGCGTGCGGTGTTTGTGTCGGGGAACGGAACGCCCATTCTTGAACATTTACAGGCCGCTTTTGCGGCGATTGGCAATTGCTTCAAAATTGATTGGGCAATGCACAGTCAGTCCACGACACAACGCGTGATGATCCTGGTGTCCAAGATCGATCACTATCTGAACGATCTTCTATACCGTTATCGGACCGGCAAGATCGCCATGGAGATCCCGGCAGTCGTGTCAAATCATCCGGATCTAAAACCCCTTGCGGACTTTCACGGCATACCCTTTCACCATTTGCCGGTGACAGCCGACACCAAGCCCGAGCAAGAAGCCAAACTCATGAATCTGGTTGAAGAAACCGGCACGGAGCTGCTGGTGCTGGCCCGCTATATGCAAATATTGACCGATGATTTTTGCAGCAAACTCTCCGGGCGCATCATCAACATTCATCACTCGTTTCTACCGAGCTTCAAGGGGGCAAAACCTTATCACCAAGCCCCCGACAAAGGCGTAAAGCTGATCGGTGCCACCGCCCATTACGTAACCCCATCATTGGACGAAGGCCCGATCATTGAGCAAGATACAGTGCGGGTCAGCCACGTTCACACGGCCGAGCAAATGGTCACGCTCGGCAGTAACGTGGAAAATATCGTTCTTGCGCGGGCGGTCTCCTACCATTTGGAGCATCGGGTGTTATTGAACGGCAGCAAAACTGTGGTGTTCGCATGATCCGCTGTCTGTCGAATATTTTGCTCATCGTTGGCTGGATTTCAACCTCTGCATTGGCTTATGCGGAGACAACGGATCTCCCCGATGTTCGCGTGGGTGTGCTCAGATTTGGCACCGTAAACTGGGAAACAGATGTCATCGCCCACCACAAATTGGACCAAGCCAACGGCTTCTCCCTCACCGTCCTCCCTTATGCGTCGAATCAGGCCAGTCATGTTGCTCTGCAAGCCGGGGAAGCCCAAGTGATTGTCGCCGATTGGTTGCTGGCCGCACGCATGCAAGCAAGTGGCGCCGACATGACATTTGTGCCTTATTCAACCGCCATCGGCTCGATGATGGTGCCCGGCGATACGGCAATCAAGAGTCTTGCCGATCTGAAAGGCAAGCGTGTGGGGATTGCCGGCGGTCCGCTCGACAAAAGCTGGTTGCTGTTGCGCGCGGAGACGCAGGCAAAGTTAGGATTTGATTTGGCCGATGAAGTTGAAGCAGTGTTTGGAGCACCGCCCCTGTTGAATGAGGAGCTGAAAGCAGGGCGATTGGACGCGCTGCTGACCTATTGGCACTATGCAGCAAAACTCCAAGTCGCCGGGATGCGCCGAATGGTGTCGGTCGCAGACGTGGCCCGTCAAATGGGCGGCGGGGCCGTGATGCCTTCCCTGGGGTTTGTGTTTTCCAACGCCTGGGCCAAAGCCAACCCAAAGGCAATTGCCGGTTTGATCTCGGCTTCGCGGGCAGCCAAACAAATTATGGCCCAGTCGGATACTGAGTGGGACCGACTGCAACCGCTGTTGAAGTCCGACGATGCCGCAACCCGCGATGCCCTGCGGGATAGCTTCCGAACCGGCATTCCAAAAAGCTGGGGGCCAGCGGAAAGGCGCGGCGCCGCCAAAGTGTTTATGATCATGCGCCAAATGGGCGGGGACACATTCACCGGACGGGTCCTCTCTCTGCCAGACGAAACGTTTTGGCTTAACGCCGATTTCTGAACCCAAACCATGGCCAAACCAGACTTGATGAGATTGTTATCTATCGCGGGGCTCCTCGCGATTTGGTGGCTGGCCGCGACCGTCGCCGATAGTCGATTACTGCCGGGGCCGGGTGCGGTTGCCTCCGTTATGTGGAGCGAAGCGGCGAGCGGCCGATTAGGGCTACATCTGACCGCGACTCTGCTCCGCGTCGCCGCCGGTTTCGTTCTCGCGTTCTTCATTGGCACCGCAATCGGCATCGCCATGGGTCGGACCAAATGGTTCGACCGTTGGTTTGATCCGTGGTTGGTGATCCTGCTCAATATGCCGGCGCTGGTGACCATCATCCTCGCCTATGTTTGGTTTGGCCTTATTGAGGTGGCAGCCATTGCCGCGGTCGCGCTTAATAAAGTCCCGAACGTCGTGGTCACCGTGCGCGAAGGTGTGCGCACGCTCGATCAAGGATATTTCCGGCTCGCAGAAATCTATCGTCTGTCGCCGGCAACCCGATTGCGCCGCATTGTCCTGCCCCAGCTCTACCCCTACCTGATGGCGACGACCCGGTCGGGCCTCGCTCTCATCTGGAAAATTGTGCTGGTGGTCGAACTGCTGGGGCGCAGTAATGGAGTTGGCTTTCAACTGCAAATTTATTTTCAATTGTTCGATGTGGCTGGAATTCTAGCCTATGCGGTTGCCTTCATTGTGGTTGTGCAAGTGATTGAACTTGGCGTTTTGCGGCCCATTGACCGGCGGCTGGAGCGGTGGCGGTAATGACCAGTTTGTCGCTTCATATTCGCACTAAAAACTTTCCCGGCCATGACGGGGAAGCCGCTCAAAACATATTGTCCGACCTCAAGTTCGAGGTGGGCAACGCCGAATTTGTCTGTCTGGTCGGACCTTCGGGCTGCGGTAAAACAACATTGCTCAACATCATTGCAGGCGTCGATCTTGAATACGACGGGACATGTGAGCGCACCGGCAATCGACTGGGCTTTGTGTTTCAAGAACCTCGCTTGCTACCGTGGTTAACAGTGCGCGAAAACATCGAACTGGTTTTGGACCAGACCGGAGATGCTGACACGGCTAACGTCGCCGGTAATTTGCTCGCAACCATGGACTTAACATCGGTCGAACAAGCTTACCCCCGCCGCCTGTCGCTCGGGATGGGACGCCGGGTGTCGCTCGCCCGCGCACTGGCGGTCGATCCCGTTTTGCTGCTGTTGGACGAGCCGTTTGTGTCCCTGGACAAGCCCACGGCCGAGCGATTGCGGGGTGTCCTATTAGACAGTTGGCGCGCGCGCGAAGTTAGCGTCCTGATGGTCACCCATGACCTGGACGAAGCCCTGCAATTAGCTGACCGGATCGTGTTCTTATCGCAACAGCCAACTCACGCCATGTTGGAGTGGAGCGTCCCCACACCGCGCGCCAACGCGGCCACCGTCGATCAAATGCGCAGAAACCTGCTGGATCAGCATCCCGAATTACTGAGCGGCCAGGGCGCCGGCGGCGGTGCGGGCGCAATCGAGCCCGGTTAGCGGTACCCTGAAAGCGGCATCAGTTTGCCCCGCCAATGCGCCGATACAGAAATTCTGGTGGCGATTCACCTGATTCTTTTTTCGCAATCTGCTTGACCTGATCGTGATGCGGCGACAACTCGCAAACCGGGTCGGTCACTGCTGCATCGCCAGTAAGCGCGAAAGCCTGACACCGGCATCCCCCCCAATCCAGTTCGCGCCGATCACAAGACTGACACGGTTCAGGCATCCAGTCGATACCGCGAAAATGATTTAGGGCGGCGGACTTTTGCCAAATATCTGCAAGCGTACGATCGCGCAGGGAGTCAAAAGTGAGCCCCGGCAAATCCTCGGCCGCGTGGCACGGTAAAACCTTACCATTGGGTGTCACATTTACAAATTGCCGTGCCCACCCCCCCATGCATGACTTAGGACGCCGGGCGTAGTAATCCGGCACCACATAGTCAATCACAAGACGGCCCTTTAAACGCTCACGGGCCGCCTCAACAATATTTGTCGACCGATCCAGTTGCGCGCGAGTCGGGATGAGAGCCGCCCGATTCCGGAGCCCCCAGCCGTAATACTGCACATGCGCCACCTCAAGCCGCTGGGCGCCAAGCTCTACCGACAGGTCGATCAGCGCTTCCAAATCATCCAAGTTTTGACGATGCATGACGGCGTTCACAGTCAAAGGCAAGCCGATTTCACCAACCAAGCGACCAATTTCGATTTTTTTCTCAAGACTGTTTGGGTAGGCGCTGATGCGATCGGCGTTATCAGCTTGCGCCGCTTGAAAACTCAACTGCACATGTTGAAGTCCGGCCGCCGCCAGCCGGATCAACCGATCTTTGTTCAGCAGCACCCCAGATGTGATCAGATTGCAGTAGAGATCAAGCCCCTCGCAATGGGCCACTAGTTTTTCCAAGTCCTGGCGCACGGTCGGCTCACCACCGGAAAAATGTATCTGCAGCACACCCATCTCTGCTGCCTGGCTAAATATTGATTTCCAGGTCTCCGTATCCATTTCCTGGCTGGCGGTTAGCAGCTGCAGCGGGTTGGAACAATAGGGGCACTGCAACGGACAGCGGTGGGTCACCTCGGCTAGCATGGCAAGGGGCGGGTCTATTGAGGTCATGCGTCAATAACACCCTTATCGGCAAAATCCTGCAACATATGAACGACATCCCCGCCGATCTGCGCGCGCGGCGCCGCGAAATCTTCGGCTAGAGCATCGATGATCCCGCCCACGTTCGCCACACCGTCACATTCGCGCACAATGGCCAACGCCACCTGGTCGAGCACATACATGCGCTCTGGCGCCAGTATCACCCACTGATCCCGTGGATCATCAAATTTAAGCCGCACTCCTGTGGGCAATCGGGGAACGCTAGTTTCATCAATAATGCGCCGATCGGTCATCATTCCTTATCCGGAACAAATGCACCGGGTGGGATGTGCCCAGGCTCCACATACGCGTGATAAAGCGCATCCAACTGCGCCCATAGTACACCCGTCTTGAAAACCAAGGCGTCGATCACCCCCTGTTGCTGGCTGGGTTCTCGTGCATGGCGAAGCACATAGTCGAGACCAAACTCTACGTCCTTTGGTGCTTCCTCTAACCGTTTCCGAAAATAGGAGAGAGTATCGTCATTAGCAAACGCGTAGTGCTCCAGTAATCCGGCAATACGTTGGCGGTGAATGTTGGGGGCAAACAATTCGGTCAAAGACGATGCGATAGCTTCGAGCAATGGCCGCTCACGCACGAAGCGTACATAGGCCTCAACGGCAAATTTGGTCGCCGGCAGCGCGCCATCGGTCGACGAAACATAATTGCGATCAAGACCCACGCCTTCCGCCAGCACCAGCCAGCGCTCGAGGCCGCCTTCGCCCGAGCGGTTGCCATCATGATCCTCGATTCGGCCGCGCCATTCCCGCCGCAGGTCGACGTCGGTTATTTGCGACATCAACGCTGCGTCCTTGCGCGGTATGGCGTTCTGATAGCAAAACCGATTTAACACCCAGGCTTGAACTTGTCCCTGGTTGAGCGCGCCGCCATGAAGTTTCTGATGGAAGGGATGTTTGTCGTGGTAGCGCTCGGCGCCGATCGTGTGGAGCCGCCGCTCCAGTTCTTCGGACGTCAGCGCTTTGGTCAGAGGCATATTTCCATCCCGTCGAAGGCAATCTCCCATCCCAATGCCTCAACCTTATGACGCTCGGGTGAGTCGGCCAGCAGGGTGGGATTCGTATTATTAATATGCACGAACACCTTGCGGACAACATTCAATCCTTCGAGCGCCGCAATTGCGCCCTCTGGCCCCGACATGCTGATGTGCCCCATGCGCTGTCCGGTCTTGATCCCTACTCCCGCCACCTGCATCTCGTCGTCTTGCCACAAAGTTCCGTCGAAAAGTACGAGGGGTGCGCTTTGGAGACGCGCGGCTAGTTCCGGCGGCACCGACGCACAGCCGGGAATATAGAAAAAATATTCTCCCCCTTCCATCGACTGAATTCTGAGACCAATTGTATCCTCGCTCTGGGAGCCAAAATTGGGTCCAGCATCCGGGTTTTCCAGGTAAAGGGCAACTTTTCCGGGGACGACAAATGGCTCTATAATCATGCCGCCGCTTTTGCCTTCGGGTGTTTTGAGCTCGAACGATTGCCCTAATGTCATGGGAAGACGCGCAACCAATTCCGAGTTAAGCACGTTAAAGACACTGTTCGCGCGCAGGGTGCCATGCACCCGCTCGGTTGCGTAAAGCACCAATGGTGCGGATTCCCGCAAAGTCAGCAGACCTGCAATGTGGTCAACATCCGCATTGGTGACAATGACGCCACTGATAGGACTGTGACGTAACCCATTCTTCGGATGAAGAGCGGGTGTGCTGTTAATTTGATGGCGAAGGTCAGGGGATGCGTTAAACAAATACCAGTGTTCGTCGTCGGCGGTGACCGCCAAAGAGGACTGGGTGCGCGCGAGCGCGTCCCCGGTCCGGGCTTGGTTACAAGCGTCGGTACTGCAGTTCCACTGGGGAAAACCGCCGCCCGCGGCCGATCCTATGACGACAATGCGCAGCACAATAGATTAGGTCTTAAATGAGAGTTCATCCACCGAGCCCTCCCGGTGCCAGGTTACAGCATCGCTAAAAATCATAGCGGCGCTCAGAAATGTAAAACGCCAGCCGACAAAAGGCTGGCGCTTCCACAAATTGAAATCTTTTTACAGCTCGGCGCAGACGTAGCAGTTGATTTCCATGCCGATGCAAACTTCTTTAACTTTCGGGGTGGTCCAAGCCATGTCCCTAACTCCTATCAATTCCCAATAAATCCCATCGTGTGCAGTATCTGCATATAAAGGTTAAATTGCAAGTCACGGCTCTAAACCCCTTGGATTCAGCCGCCAAACAGATGGCCGGGAGATATTCGATCCAATATTTCCGGCTCGTTCGGTGGAATGAAGGTCATGCCGACCGAATCGGCTAAAGGCGCAAATTTTTCCTCCGTGACCAAAGAATCAATCACGTCATTGACCTGCGCCAAAAGATCTGGACGGCTTTTGAGGCCGACGAATCCCATATTAAATCCCAACGCATGGCGATAATTTGTTGCGCGCAATTGTGTATCCGGATGTTTCCGGCGATAGGCGTCAAACCGGTGCAGTTCGATCAAAATGGCATCGAATGCACCCTCTTCCAGGCGCGAAAGTATACCGCTTTGTGGCACCACATGAATGACCCGGCTGGCCATATAACCAGCCCGATAGGCCATGAAAATCGTGTCGGTCAAGGTTCCCTGTTCGGCGCCAAGACTCAATCCATTAAGGTCACTCAAGGTTTCAATCAGCCGTCCCCATCCCTTTGGGCCGACAATGACCTGCAAGGGAGCATGATGGTAAGGTCGGCTGGGCGCCAAGACACCAAGTTCAACAAACTGGTGCCGGGTAGCAGGATTTTGACCTTCATGTCCCGGCAGCAGCGCAGTTTCGGACGCAGGCTCCGCCAATGCACCACCGAACATGGGATAGCCGGCAACCAGGTCGCACAGTCCGGCAGATATCAGAGCGTTGGCCTCACGGTCAGGGAAGCTTTCTTCTTCGTTCTCGGTTTCAAACCATTGAATTGTCAGTTTCTTGCCAAGTGCTGCGGCCACGGCCGCGGCCACTTTCAAATCGAATCCACCTTGCTCAGAACCGTGCTTCCACGAATACGGGTCGCTGTTTTCTTCCAAACAAACTGAAAGTGTGTCGGCCAAAGCAGCCTTCGGAAGGGCAAACATCAGTCCACATACTGCCAAAGCCAGATGGGTGAAATAGCGCGCGTTCGATGTCAATTTCTACCTCCCGAGCGCACATAGGCCCACAGGCTTTCGAGCTCGCCCGGGAGCAGCATATCGCCCCATGCCGGCATGTCTCCTGTGCCGTCGGTCACCGATTTCTTAAAACGATCAAACTGATCCACTGGGAATTTACGCAGGTCGAAGCTGGAGTTTCCAGCGTTGACCATATTTGGGCCGTGACATTGGGCGCAAAGCTGTTGATATGCGGGCTTGCCTTTGGCGGCTTCGGTATCCACATGACTGCCCGCTCCTGCCGGTGACGCCAAAACTGCGAAAACAACGGCCACCGCAAACATATTGTTCAACCACTCTTTTTTCACAAACACTTTACTCATATGGATTACTCGGAAGAATTGAGATTGGAGCGGGTGAAGGGAATCGAACCCTCGTCGTAAGCTTGGGAAGCTTCTGCTCTGCCATTGAGCTACACCCGCCCGATGTCCTCAACAAAAAGTGGGCACTCAGCGTCGTATCTTGCCGCGATTCCGTTGCCGCTGCCGAACATCATATCGGCTCATATGGTCGCCGCAAGGGAACTATTGCATCTCGCAACAACGTGCTTGGTTTGGCTGGACCTCTATAAAAGAGCCCAATTTTAGCCGTTTTACTCTCTTGTCTGAATATGTGACAAAATTTTTAGCACTTTCGGCCCTTAAGTGCTAATCCTTGCTGGTGAGCACAAAAAATGTGTGATATAGCACCGCTTCTGTTTGGGGCGGCGCTCGATTGGGGACCAAAAAGAAGGTCGCTATTGGAGCACCAACCGGGAAACCTAGAGATCACTCCGATACCTGGAATTAGTCTCAGGCCGGTGTGCGGGAAACCGCAATGGAAAATGCCACCTGGTGCTGGCCTGAATACTGAAACGAGAACTTGGGGTGCCGTTAAAGGGCACACTTTTTAGGGACCTACATACGACGCAATAACATTGTGTGACGGAGGACAAGACATGAAATTTCGACCACTTCACGACCGCGTATTGGTGCGGCGCATCCAAGAAGAAGAGAAAACGGCTGGTGGCATCATCATCCCTGATACGGCAAAAGAAAAGCCCAGCGAAGGCGAAGTTATCGCCGTCGGCCCGGGCAAACGGAATGACGCCGGACAACAGGCCCCGTTGGACGTAAAAGCCGGCGACCTCGTTCTGTTCGGCAAATGGTCAGGGACGGAAGTGAAGCTCGAAGGAGAAGAACTTCTGATTATGAGCGAGGCCGACATTATGGGCGTCGTCACTGGGAATGGAAAAAAGAGTAAGCGTAAATAAACGCTGAGCCAGGAGGACATTGAAAAATGCCTAAGGAAGTAAAATTTGGAGGCGATGCACGCCAGCGGATGCTGCGCGGTGTCGATATATTAGCTAACGCGGTGAAAGTGACTTTGGGCCCCCGCGGCCGCAATGTGGTTCTGGACAAGGCATTCGGCACTCCACGGATCACAAAAGATGGCGTAACCGTGGCCAAAGAGATCGAACTGAAGGACAAGTTCGAGGACATGGGCGCGCAAATGGTCAAGGAAGTGGCCAACAAAACCAGCGACGCGGCGGGCGATGGCACCACAACAGCGACCATCCTCGCGCAATCGATCCTAAAGGGCGGGTCGAAAGCTGTCGCTGCAGGCATGAACCCCATGGACCTGAAACGCGGCGTCGATATGGCGGTGGATGCGGTTGTGAAAGAAATTATGCGCAGCGCGAAAAAAGTTTCAACCAATAAGGAAATTGTTCAAGTCGGCACCATATCGGCCAATGGCGATACCGAAGTCGGTGAAATACTCGCCGCCGCCATGGAACGTGTGGGCAAGGAAGGCGTCATCACGATCGAGGAAGCTAACGGCCTTGAGACCGAATTGGATGTCGTCGAAGGTATGCAGTTCGATCGCGGATATCTGTCACCTTATTTCGCCACCAACTCTGAAAAGATGACGGTTGAAATGGAAAATCCGCTCGTTTTGCTTCACGAAGCCAAGCTGTCCAATTTGCAAAGCTTGTTGCCTATTCTTGAAGCGGTGGTTCAATCTGGGCGCGCACTTTTGATTATCGCGGAAGATGTGGAAGGTGAAGCGCTTGCAACGCTCGTGGTCAATAAGCTGCGCGGTGGCCTTAAAGTTGCAGCGATCAAAGCGCCCGGCTTTGGTGAGCGGCGCAAATCGATGCTTGAGGACATGGCCATCTTGACCGGCGGCACGGTTATTTCCGAAGACTTTGGTGTTAATCTGGAGAATATCTCGCTTGATTTATTGGGCACGGCCAAGCGGGTCGAGATCACCAAGGAAAACACCGTCATTATTGGTGGCGCGGGCAAAAAGAAAGACATCAATGACCGGTGCGCCCAACTTCGCAGTCACATTGAAGATACCGATTCGGATTACGATCGGGAGAATCTGGAACAGCGGCTCGCCAAGATGTCTGGCGGTGTGGCCGTTATCGCAGTTGGTGGCGCCAGCGAAGTCGAAGTAAAGGAGCGCAAAGACCGGGTTGACGATGCCATGCATGCAACCCGCGCTGCGGTCGAGGAAGGCATTGTGCCGGGTGGCGGTGTCGCCCTCCTGTACGCCGGCCGGGTTCTCAGAAAATTGAAACCGGAAAATCACGATCAGCAGGTGGGTATCGATCTGATTGCCAAGGCGCTGCAAGCCCCCGTTCGGCAAATTGCTGAAAACAGCGGTGTCGATGGCGCGGTCGTTGCCGGCAAACTGCTCGAAAGCAAAGACCTGAAAAAGGGCTACGATGCGCGCAAGGGTGTTTATTGCAATATGATCAAGTCCGGCATCATCGACCCGGCAAAGGTCGTCCGCACGGCTCTTGAGGATGCCTCATCAGTGGCCGGCCTCATGATCACCACCGAAGCGATGATTGCCGAAAAACCGCAAGAAACTGGCGAACCCCGGTATCCGGCTGATTCGCCGGCCAACCAACCCCCTGGGATGATGGCCGGCCTCTAAGCCCCACACCTCGGTAACCGATAAAGGCGGTGGGTAACCACAGCTTCAAGCCACAACCAAACCCCGCCGATTATTCGGCGGGGTTTTTTCTTGAAATTATGCGCTTGGGAGAGTGTCAGCCAAGTGCCGAGATTGCCTGCAACACGGCATCGGGTTTTTCCAAAGTGACCATATGTCCGGCGTCAGGAATGTTCACCAACGTGGCGCCTTCGATACCGGCCTGAAAAGCATTGCCGTATTCAGGCACAATCAAAGTGTCTTCCGCGCCCCAAATAATCGCGGTTTTTGCCGATATTCGGTACAGGCGTTCAGACAGTCCTCGTTCCGGTATGGGGAACAGTATTTTTCCCGCCATGCCAAACTGGCGGGCGTTGGTAATGAGAAACTCCTTCAGAAACTCTTCGTCATCAAGGTCTAACCCGGCAGTCAGTAGTTGGGTCCCCATGTCCACATTGTGAAACAACAGTGCCGGAAACTCGAAGGGCAGCTTGGCAAAAATGTCAGGGATTGGGTGTTCGTCGAGCCACAATCCAGCGGGGGCAATCAAGGCCAGCCGATCGATGGCATGGGGTGCGGTCGCCGCCATTTCAGCCGCGATCATACCGCCCATGGAGTGGCCGACGACGATCGGTCGATGGAGAGCCAAGGCATCCATGGCGTCAAAAGTGTGGAGCGTAAAGCCAAGCATATCGCGAATGTTTTCTCCGCCTTCCGAATCTTCATAGCCGGGGAGGAGGGGCGCATACACGTGATACCGTTCGCCCAATTTTGTCACGAAAGGATCATCGGGAAACAAGCCGCCGGCGCCATGTAGAAACAGCAGGGGTTCACCTTCTCCAATTTCGTATACACGTATTTTGGTGCGGCCACCCGCAACCTCAATGAGCTTGGATTTCATTATTTTTGCAGCCTCCACCACTTGGTTGTTCACCAAAGAATATTTGGTCGCATGAACCGTCTGCTTACCTTCAGGCCTCGATGCTCATGGACATGAGACCGCTGAGCAATAAATCGCTGACGGTTTTTACGACCATGCCCGGGTCGTCTTGCCGGGGATCATAGCCACTGTAATTTCGCCGCACCCGATGAAACTCAAAATGACCGATAATTGAGCACGTGACCAAACTGGCTAGCAGTTCAGGATCGCGGCCGGTATTAAATTCGGCCATCAAATCGACAATCTGCCCGAACGAGACCTGAAGAACACTTTTGGTCACGAACTCGAGCCGTGCATCATCGCCATCAAGGAGTTCCCGATGGAGAAGACGGGCAAAAATTTCCTCTTCGGTAAAAAGTTCAACTGTCGCCGCGACGAGGGCCCGAAATCGCTGCTCGAGCGGCAAGCCAGCACCCAGGCCTTCGGTTAGACCGCTCATTCGGTCGCCGAGCGCGTGCTCCATGGTGGCGGCGTAGAGGTCGGATTTGTCCTTGAAATGGTTGTACAAGGCGCCTGGTGTGATTCCGGCTCCTTGTGAAATGTCGCGCATGGACACGCTGGAATAGCCGCCGCTCGCGAAAAGGCTGGCGGCCGAGGTCAAAATAGCCTCCCGCGTTTCGGATCCCCGTTGCATACAATTTGTACCTATTCTGCCTGGCATCTTAGCCGCCGCAACTTATCATCCTTGATCTTGATTTGGCTATGGCCCTAAGCTGTTGCCCTAGGCTATGACCCTGATATCCTGTAGGGGGACGGCGAAGACGGCAATTCGGGCCTGCCTGTTGATCGCCGAGCCATAGCTGAAGAAAGATGGAGACTTGAGTAAAGGTGGGGAAAGCCGACAGATCCGGCAAAAAATGATCGCTTGATCTGTGCTGTTTCTAGTGGGGTCCATTGTCAATGCTAACCCGGGAGCTGATCCTTAACGGCTACGTTAAAGAGATCTTCGCCAAAAGCGATGGCAGCACACCCTTGCTTTCGGACGAAGAGATTGATGCATCGTGCCGGGCGAGTTTGGCCGATGCACCCCCTGGCGATATCTGGTTGTTCGGGTATGGATCGCTGATTTGGAACCCGACCATCCATTTTGCTGAAAAGCGTATCGGTAAGGTTGCCGGCTACCATCGGCGCTTTTGTCTGTGGACACATTTGGGGCGCGGGTGCCCGGAATGCCCGGGATTATTGCTGGGGCTGGAGCATGGCGGGTCCTGCGGCGGGGTGGTGTTTCGCATTCCGGCCGCGCAAGCCGATCATGAATGCCGCATCGTTTGGCACCGGGAGATGGTCAGCGGCTCCTATATCCCGCGCTGGGTTGACGTTCAAACCGACGATGGCCCCGTGCGCGCCATCGCCTTTATCATCAACCGGGATCACGTGCGCTACGCCGGACGGCTCTCAGACGAGCGCGTGGCGGAAACGCTCGCCAATGCCGAGGGCCCCTTGGGCAACTGTGCGGATTATTTGATCAACACCGCCGACCACTTGGAAGAACTTGGCATTTTGGACGCGCCGCTGCAGCACTTGCGCACGGAAGTACAGCGCCTGTGCGCGGCTAAAAATTAAGCAAGGCCAATAAATAGGAGCGCGGGAAGCCAATCCCAGGATCATGCTTTGGCGTTTAAAGCCTGAACGATCTGCAGGCCGCCGGGGGCATCAACATCCACCCCGCTCACTTCCATGAATCGCGCCATCATCATGTAAAAGCCAATGGCTGCCGTGATTTCCATCACCTCGCGGTCGGATAAATGTTCCCGCAACGCGGCCAACACCTGATCGCTGGGCCGGACGTTCTGCACCACCTCGTCGGCGAACGCGAGCACGAGTGCCTCCAGTTCCGTGAAGCAATCACCCGTGCGCTCGCCCTTTTGCAAGGCGTCGATCTGCGCTTGGGTGACCCCAACATCGTTGGCAAACGCCTCGTGCTGAACCCATTCGTATTCAGCGTCCGACAATTGGGCGACCCGCAATATGACCAGCTCACGCAACACCGGCGACAGTTTCTGAACGGTCAAAATTTTGGCGCCCAGTTGCAACATGGCCGGACAGGCTTCATCCAGATGGCTGACCATGCGCAGAATGTTCAACGATACCGGCATGGAGTGGAGCGTGTGCCGCGTGGCATCCGAAAGCGTTTCCACATCGGGATAAGGCAGTCGAGACATTGTAATTTCCCCCAGAATAATATTTACGGCGCTGACCCTAACACGTTGGCCGACGCAGGTGTATTCGCGGCTGCCCGTGCAACGCCGGGGACCAGCCCGTGCAACGCCGTTGGAATGTCTTGCAGTGCCCCCGGGAATGGGGACAATGCGCCCAACATTTAGGAAATTGAAAACGAAGGAGATCCCTCCATGACGACTGTCAATGTAAGCGAAACCGTGGCCGCCTCCGCCGACGACGTGTGGCGGATCATCAGCGACTTTGGCGGTGTTGAGCCCAATGAAATGATCGCCGGCTGCACGGTCGACGGCGAGGGGGTTGGCGCTGTGCGCACCATTACCTTGAACGGCGGCGGCGAAATCATTGAAAGCCTGGAGAGCCATGACAACAGTGCCCAGGTATTCAGTTACGCAATCATCAACGACTGCCCGTTGCCGGTGAAAAACTACCTGTCCACGGTGAAAGTTTCGGACGACGGCAACGGCGGGGCGACCGTCGATTGGTCGAGCACGTTCGAGGCCGCAGGCGCGCCGGAAGACACTGTCGTTGATCTCATCAAAGGAGTCTACAAGGGCGGCATCGCGCGGGTGCGCAGCAAGCTCGGCCTCTGATACTCTTTAAATAGTCAGCCCAGGTATGGCGGGGACCGATCTCACACAGGACGCCTTCAAGCGCATGGACGAGGGCGAGGACCGGTTGTTTTACGAGGTTCCCCGCTTGGTGACCCACATCGACGAGGGCGCCATTGCGGCACTTACCTCTTGTTTTAAAGACCACCTTCCGGCAAGCGGCGACATCTTGGATCTGATGTCCAGTTGCGTGTCCCACTATCCGGACGATGTTGAGTTTGCCTCGGTGACCGGCCTCGGGATGAACCGGGTCGAGCTGGACGCGAACCCGCGCCTCACCACACGGGTCATTCACGACCTCAACCACGACCCCATCTTGCCTTTCGATGACGGGACGTTCGATGCTTGCACTCTCAGTGTGTCGGTCCAATATCTGACCCGGCCAAGCGCGGTCTTTACCGAGTTGGCGCGGGTGTTGAAGCCCGGGGCCCCCTGCATCATCAGTTATTCAAACCGCTGCTTTCCGACCAAGGCGGTGGCCGTTTGGCAGGCGCTCGATGACCACGGACATGGCGAGCTCATCGCCCAATATTTTGCCGGCAGTAAGGAGTTCGCGCCTGCGCGGGTCCTCGACCTGTCGCCTGCACGCGGGCGCACGCGCGTACACAGAGACCCGCTCTACGTCGTCGTCGCCGACGCCGCCTTGCCGCTCTGAGCACGGTACATTACCTTCAGCCCGCACAACCTCAAGCGGGGCGACGGTGACTGAACACAGCAACAAGTTGCGGAAGTTGGGATTTGGGTTGCTGGGGGCAGTGGCGGTTGGCGGTTGGCGGGCTCGTGGTCTCACTGCTGACTGGGGCCTACTACGCCTTCATGGTCTATGGCGATCACAGCGACAGAAAAATATGGCGAAATTTGAACTGATTCCGAATTACTTTGAGCACGCGAACACCTACGCAGACACTAAATATTACCGGACGCCCTGCATGGCGCCGTTTATGGACAAGCGGGCGCGTGGGGCCTTGACGACCTTCTTATCCGGCGAACTGCCGCGGGGTGGAGATATGCTGGATTTGATGTCCGGACGCTACTCCCACTACCCTCGCAACCTGGCGCCGCAATCGGTCACGGGCCTCAATATGAACTTAGTTGAGCTGGAGGCAAACCCGTGGCTCACGGCTCGGATCGTTCATGACCTTTACCGCGAACCGAGACTGCCCTTTGCGGACGCAAGTTTCGATGGGTGCTCGGTGAACCTGGCGGTCGAATATTTGACTCAACCAGTCGCGGTGCTGGCCGAGGTGGCACGGGTATTGAAGTCCGGCGCCCCGTTCATCATCAGTTATTCAAACCGTTATTTTATGGCGAAAGCAATTGCGCTGTGGCGCCTCCTGGACGACCTTGGCCGCGGCGAGCTGGTGCGCCACTTTCTCAATATGAACGGCGGGTTCGAGTTCGAGGGTGCCCAGGTTGTCGACCTATCGCCCGCCGCAGGGCTCGCCCAGCCGCTGTTCGCCGTCACTGCCCGCAAGCAACCTCGCTTGCCGCTTGACCGGACATGGGGGTTTTCACGCGCCCCAAGTGCGGAAATTTATGCGCCTATGGGATCAGTGCCGTTATGTAGCCGGGCAAGTCAAACGCCGCCCGATGGACATGCGGTGTGTAGTAGCGGGTGGTGATCTCTAGCGCCGCAAACCGCGCGGCCAAAACATCGGTGCCGAGCCGGTGCAAGTCTGGATTGTCGGTCGAAAAGCCGAGGGTCATGGGCCCGCCTACGTAGGTGGGCACCGGCACCGTATAGAAGCCCACGTCGCTGAACTCTTGCCTGAGACGCCGCCCCGCGCGGGTGAGTTCATCGGCTTGGAAAAACGGCACGCCATTTTGCGTGACCAGCACACCACCCGGGCTGAGGCAGCGTTTGCAATCCCCATAGAACGCTTGCGTAAACAACGCCTCGCCCGGGCCCATGGGGTCGGTCGAATCGACAATGATCACGTCGAATTTTTGTTCGGTGTCGGCCATAAACCGACCCCCGTTCCCGATGTGCACCTGGGTGCGCGGATCGTCGAATGCGCCTTGGCTTAACCCCGGCAGGTGCTCGGTGCACAGGTCAATGACCGTGCGGTCGAGCTCGACCAAGGTCGCGTGCTCGACGGGGTGACGCAAAACCTCGCGTAACGAGCCGCCATCGCCACCGCCGATAATGAGCACATTTTGCGCGGCCCCATGGGCCACAAGCGGCACGTGCACCAGCATTTCATGGTAGAAAAATTCGTCCCGCTCGGTGGTTTGAACGATGCCGTCCAAGGCGAGCACCCGGCCAAAGATCGGGTTGTCGAACAGGATCAGGTGCTGATGCTCGGTTTTGTCTTCGAACACCACGTGGCCGATCTCCAAGTGCTGGCAGTACCCCGGGTGCAGGGTCTCACTGAACCAAGTCAACGAACGATGCCCCGCTTGTGTTCGCTCACCTCGAGCTGTGTGGGAGCAAAAACGCGGCGCAGAACGGGCAGGCAGTGATGGGGGTTACACCCACCGCACATGAAGATATCAAGCGCCGCGAATTTGCGTTCGGGCCAGGTGTGGATGGTGATATGTGATTCGGCCAATACGGCAACGCCGGTCACGCCGGTTGACGCGTCAAACTGATGCACGTGAACTTGCAGCACCGTTGCCCCCGCTGCCTCGGCGGCCTCACACAGCGCCGATTTCACAGCTTCCGGGTCGGTGAGGTTGCGGCCCCCCCACAACTCCACCAACAGGTGCGTGCCGGCAAAGCAAACCCCCTCGTGCTCAACAAAATAGTCGTCACTTACAGAGGTGGTCGACGTGCCGCCATCATTTACTAAATTCTGGTTTTTGTCAGTCAAAGCATCTTCCTCGCGGGTCATCGGTTACGCGCCTGTCGCCGCTCACAGTTGCGGTGCGAGAGAGAACCGCTGAGCAACTTCTATCCAGTTTCCATCCGGGTCGCGTATAAAGCCAATGCGCGCGATGTCACCGATGGTAAAGGGGGCTTCGCCCACTTCCGCGCCGCGTTCCACCAAACCTGCGAACGCCGCATCCACATCCGTCACATGAAGGGTCACATAAGTCACCCCCTCGGCGATCCAATGACCGGCTTGGCCAGCGCCACTATTTTGCTCAACAAAAAATAGGGCCGCGCCCGAACGATACCGCCCTTCACCCAGATCCTCAAACTGCAGCACGCGGGTCATAAAATCCCGGTGCGCCCCCAGATCCCTAACCCCCAACCGCACACCCAGACCGGTGAGCCCTTCCCAACCCATTGGAACCAAAGTGACCGCGTTGCCGTCGGGGTCCGCGCGATTGTCTGCCTTTCCAACCGCCTTCCGTGGGCAAAACAATTCCTGGTAGCCCGTGGTAGCCCGATTGAGCGTTCCATTCGCATGCCGGGTATTGATTTTGAGGATCGATTCGCCCGCCGCGTAACGGTATTGGCACAAGATGTCCTCAATCTCCGCCTTGGCAGCAAACGGAAAGCCAATTTCGTCCTGCCAAAAGGCTTGTTGAGGTTTCAATTTGCCCGTGAACAAGCCGACATCTATCTGAGGTTTGGAAAGAAGCATGGATGCCTAACGTCCTTCAGGGTAGCAATGGATCAAGTCTGCACCGCCAGCACAGCGATAAGAAAAAGGGGCAGCCCTGAAGCCACCCCTTGTCCTTGTAACCGCGGTAAGACGACAGGCGTCACATCCCCATGCCGCCCATGCCACCCATACCGCCCATACCGCCCATACCACCCATACCGCCGCTCATGTCGGGTAAACCGCCGTCATTTGACGACGGCACATCAGCGACCATGGCTTCGGTCGTAATCAACAATCCGGCCACCGATGCCGCGTCCTGAAGCGCGCAGCGGACAACTTTAGTCGGATCGATGACGCCTTGCTTGACCAGGTCAGCGTATTCCCCGGTCTGTGCATTAAAGCCCCAGTTGCTGTCTTTGGTTTCCATCAACTTACCGGCGATCACGGCACCGTCTTCACCTGCATTATCAGCGATCTGCCGAACCGGGGTTTGGATGGCCCGGCGGATGATATCAATCCCAACTTGCTGGTCTTCATTGCGGCCCTTTAATTTGTCTAGCGCCTTGGTTGCATGCAGCAAGGCAACGCCGCCACCAGGAACAACTCCTTCTTGAACCGCGGCCCGGGTTGCATGCAGCGCATCGTCGACACGGTCCTTGCGTTCCTTGACCTCAATCTCGGTTGACCCACCGACCTTGATCACCGCGACGCCACCCGACAACTTAGCCAGGCGCTCCTGCAGTTTTTCCTGATCGTAGCTGGACCCGGTGCTCTCAATCTGCGCTTTGATCTGGGCGCAACGTGCTTTGATCTGGGATTTCTTGCCAGCACCGTCAACAATGGTGGTGGTGTCTTTGTCGATCACCACTTTTTTCGCGGTCCCCAGCATATCAACGCCGACATGCTCAAGATCAATGCCCAGATCCTCGGACACCACCTGACCCGCGGTCAGGATCGCGATGTCTTCAAGCATGGATTTTCGACGGTCGCCGAAACCCGGCGCTTTGACACCCGCGACTTTAAGGCCGCCACGCAGCTTATTGACCACCAAAGTTGCCAGCGCTTCACCTTCTATGTCTTCCGCGATGATCAACAATGGCTTGCCCGACTGGGCAATGGTTTCAAGCAACGGCAACATGGTTTGAAGGACCGCCAATTTGCCGTCGTGGAGCAAGATCAATGGATCTTCCAGTTCTACTTTCATCTTCTGCGCGTCGGTGATGAAGTAGGGAGAGAGGTAACCACGATCAAACTGCATGCCTTCAACCACCTGCAGTTCAGTTTCCAAGCTTTTTGCTTCCTCGACCGTAATCACGCCGGAGTTGCCTACGGTATCCATGGCTTTGGCCAACATCTGGCCGCAAACCGAGTCGCCATTCGCCGCAATCGTCCCCACTTGGGCAATTTCCTGGCTCGAAGAAACGTTCTTTGATTTTTTGACCAGATGCTTGACCACGGTTTCAACTGCGAAATCAACGCCGCGCTTAAGGTCCATCGGGTTCATCCCCGCAGCCACGGCCTTGATGCCTTCCTTGACGATTGAATGCGCAAGAATTGTCGCTGTGGTGGTGCCGTCGCCGGCTTCATCGTTGGTCTTGCTTGCAACCGCGCGCACCATTTGGGCGCCCATATTCTCAAATTTGTCTTCAAGCTCCACTTCTTTCGCAACCGTTACCCCGTCTTTGGTAATCCGCGGCGTTCCGTACGACTTGTCCAGCACCACATTGCGGCCCTTCGGCCCCAAAGTGACCCGCACGGCGTCGGCCAGGGTCTCAATACCCTTCAACATCCGATTGCGGGCGTCTGTCGAAAATCTGACTTCCTTACCTGCCATTTTATCTATTCCCTTTCTAAGACAGCACCAGCTAGGCTGCTTTGCGCGTCTTCTTCTTCTTCTTGGGCGCCTCGACTATGCCCATGATGTCACTTTCTTTCATGATCAACAGCTCAGTGCCGTCAATCTTAACTTCGGTGCCCGACCATTTGCCGAACAGAACCCTATCGCCAACCGAGACGTCGAGGGCGACCAATTCGCCGGAATCGCTGCGAACGCCTGAGCCAGCTGCCAGAACCTCGCCTTCAGAAGGCTTTTCCTTGGCGGTATCCGGAATGATAATGCCGCCCGCGGTCTTTTCCTCTTCTTCAATACGCCGGACCAGTACCCGGTCATGCAACGGCCTGAATTTCATGTTTCGATCCTCCTCTTAAAAAACCAAGCCTTCGCCTCCGTGGGCGCCAGCTTACTGAAATTGGGAACGTGCTTTTAGCACTTCATGTCCGAGAGTGCTAGCCCCTTCCGAACACTGATTTAAGAAGTCAAAATTGGCAGTTCAAGTACCTTTCCAGGGCTATTTTGACAAAGCCCGACCGTGCTACGCTTCTATGTCGTCATTTACGGAGAAAACTATGTCCCGCATCCCCCTCGCCGAACCCGAGACATTGCCGCCATATTTGAGGAAAATGCACGATGAAGCCCGTCCTGACGATTGGTCAACACGCAATTGCGCGCGTGCATTCGCCGCCCACCCCGATCTTTTGGAGCAGTATTTAGGCTTTTATTACCCCTACCACTCCAACGACGGCGTGGAAGGCAAACTCGACCCGCGTCTGAAAGAACTGGTGCGGCTGCGCATCGCCACCCTAAACGGCTGCAAGTCATGCAAAGCCGCGCGGCTCGCGCCTGGAAAAGTGACCGAGCATGAAGCGATTGTGGGAGTCGACCAGCGCGACAAAGGGCCATTTAGTGCTCAGGAACGGGCTGCCATTGAGCTCGCCGAAGCCATGGCGCTGACCCATCACGACATCGATGACGACGCCTTTCGCCGGGCCAAAGAACATTTCTCGGACGCGGAACTACTTGAATTGATGATGATGGCGGGTCAGTACATTGGCCTCGGCCGAATGCTGGCGATACTCCAGTTGGAAACCGTCACCTGCCCCATCTAGATAGGACAATTCATAGAAACCGCAGGCTTTGGTCTTAAAACCCGTAGGCTTCGGCCAATGCCGGATCTTTTTGCGCCACCATTTTCGCCAGATCGACCATCACCTTGGCCTGTTTCCATGTCGCATCATCTTGCATCTTACCATCGATTAGGACGGCGCCGGTGCCATCCGGCATGGCCTCCAGGATACGTTTCGCAAACAAAACCTCGTCCACATCGGGGCTAAACACTTTCTTCGCGATAGCGATTTGCGACGGATGCAGGCTCCATGTGCCCAAGCACCCCTGCAGAAAAGCATTGCGGAATTGGGCTTCACATGCGGCGGGGTCGGAGAAGTCGCCGAAGGGACCATAAAACGCCTTCAACCCATTCGCCATGCAGGCATCGACCATGCGTCCGACCGTGTAGTGCCACAGGTCCTGCTGATAGAAATTGCGCTCGTCGACTCCTTCACGGGCATCTTCAAGCACCCCATAAAACGGATGTCCACCGCCCACGCGGGTGGTCTTCATGCCGCGTGAGGCCGCCAAATCGGCGGGGCCCAAACTCATGCCATGCATGCGCGGGCTGGCCGCTGCAATGTCAGTTACGTTATTTACACCTTGCGCGGTTTCCAATAGGGCATGAATGAGGATCGGCTTCTTGATGTTATGCTTCGCCTCCAATTGGGCGAGCAATTGATCGAGGTAATAAATGTCCCAAGGACCCTCCACCTTGGGCAGCATCATCACATCGAGCTTGTCACCGATGTTGGCGACAATTTCGTTTATGTCATCCAGCACCCAGGGGCTGTTCAGGGCATTTATCCGGGTCCACAGGCCAGTTGACCCGAAGTCTGTCGCTTTGGCGACCTCAATAAAACCAGTCCGCGCGGCTTCCTTGGCGTCGGCTGGAATGGCATCTTCCAGATTGCCCAGTAGCACGTCCACCTGCTCGATCATGTTGGGTACTTTGGCGCAAATTTTTGCGATGTGCGGCGGGAAAAAGTGAATCATCCGCTCAGGCACAACCGGCAGTTCGCGCACCGGCGCTGGCGCACCGATAGCCAAGGGTTTGTAGAAATTAATTGGCAGTTTCATGAAAACTCCAAAGCGAGATCAGAAGTTTGATATTATGGGCGCCGAAGGAAGTACACGGCTCATGACCCGCCGTCAAATTCGAACACTTGTTTTCTAAGCGCGCTTCAGGTGACAGTGGCACGGATTGAGGAGGAACTTTGACGATGACTTTCAAAACGCCACTGTGTGATCTTTTGGGCATTGCCCATCCCGTGCTACAAGCGGGCATGGGCCAAGTGGCGCACGGCGCTTTGGCGGGGGCGGTATCGGCGGCCGGCGGCTTGGGCGTTATTGGCGCCGGCTACATGTCGGCCGACGAATTGCGCGCCGAAATCGCGGTCGTTCGGGCCCACACCGCGAATCCCTTTGGCGTCGATATTCTGTTTGGTAAGGTTGAGACAGACGACCAAGGGTCGGTGCGCTATGCCCAGCGTGTTCAGGATCAGATTGCGGTTTCATTGGACGCTAAAGTACCGGTGCTCATCTCCGGGCTTGGCAATCCGCAAGGCATAGTCGACGCCGCACACCAGCAGGGCATCAAAATCATGTCGGTGGTGGGCAATGTGCGGCAGGCGAAGCGCGTGGTCGATATAGGGGTCGATGTGGTGATTGCATCTGGCGCCGAAGGCGGCGGCCACGTGGGCCGCGTGGGTACGGTCAGCCTGGTGCCCCAAGTGGTTGATGCCGTTCGGGTGCCAGTGATCGCGGGCGGCGGCCTTGCCGACGGAAGGGGGTTGGTCGCGTCTCTGGCCATGGGTGCCCAGGGAATATGGCTCGGCACCCGCTTTATCGTCACCAATGAGGCGCGCGGCCACATTAACTACAAAAACAAGATCGTCGCCATCGACGAAGAAGGCACCATCATCTCCCGGGGTCACAGCGGCAAACCCTGCCGCCTTATCAGGAACGAATTCACGACGTATTGGGAAAGCCACGCATCCGACATTAAACCCTACCCCCAGCAGCTGGTCGAAGTGGGCGAACCGGCAACTCTGTTGGGACGGATTGAAGGCGACGCCGACAAAGGTGTTTTGCCCGCCGGCCAGAGCAGTGGTCTCATAGACAGCGTGAAAGGGGCGGGCCGCGTGGTGACCGACATCATGGCCGAAGCCGAACAGGTTTTATCGGCCCTGGCTAAATTGGCAGACGCCTAATCTCCCACCGCTTTCTTAGCTTCACGCCTCGGGGGCGAGCGCTTCCAAAGCATTCCAGTCGGGCCCCGGCTGACCATCGGGGCGGATCGGCTGGATAACCACCTGGCCCGCGCCGCTATCAAAATGAGCCTGAAGCTTCGCCTGTATGTCATCGGTATTGCCCCATATGACCATGGCGTCCATCAAACGATCACTGCCGCCATTTTCAAGATCGCTTTCATCGAACCCGAGCCTGAACCAATTTTTAAAATAATTGGGCAGGGGCAAATACGGCGTCATGGCGTCCCGCGCAGCGGCGCGCGCCTCGTCCCCGTTTGTGGTCAGGCAAATTTTCTGTTCCGTGCAGACAAAATTATCGGCGCCGACTTGCTGGCGCGCGATCCCCGCATGTTCCGGGGTCACATTGTAGGGCAGCGCGCCCAAAGTGCGTTCGCCGGACAATTTCAGCATATTGGGGCCGAGGGCCGCGAGCATAACTTGCTTCACCGCAGGCGCGCCGCCAAACGCCTCCCACGCCTGATCCATGGCGTCTAAGTATGCGCGCATGGTTGAGACAGGTTTTCTGCTGTATTCGTGCCCACGCACGTCCGCTACCAACGGCGAATGCGAGACCCCCAGTCCGAGAATGAAGCGCTTGTCATAAAGGCCGTTCAAAGTGTTGTGCCCCATCACCGACGCCGCAGCATCGCGGGCATAAATATTAGCAATACCGCTGGCGACAATCAGTTTCTCCGAATGCTGGAGCAGATAGCCGCCCAATGCCATGGTTTCGTAGTTAAACGCCTCCGGATACCACAAAGTCGAGTAACCCAGTTCCTCAACGCGACGGGCCAAATTGGCGAGCTCGTCAGGCGCCATAACATCGGTAAATGTGAAGACGCCGTATTTTCCGAGTTTCATAAATATTCTCCCAAGGTCTATAAAAACTACCCTTATCCAGGCGCAAGGGCTTCCAGTGCGTTCCAATCAGGGACCCCTGCTCCGTCCGGACGGAGCGATTGAATACCGACGTGAGTGGCGCCGGCATCCAGGTGAGCTTTCAGGCGGGCAAGAATGTCATCCTCCGTGCCCCAGGCAACCATGGCGTCCATCAGCCGGTCACTGCCACCGTTGCTCCAGTCTTCTTCGTTGAACCCAACACTCGACCAAATATCGTGGTAGCGCGGAAACTCCAAATAAAAGCTGAGAGTCCGACGCGCAGTCGCCCGGGCTTCGGCGGGATTGGTGGTGAGACAAACGTTCTGCACGGCCACCAGCGTTGAATCGGCTCCAATTCTTTCTCGCGCGCGCGCCGTCAATTCAGGTGTATTGTTGTAGGGTATCGGCCCGAGGGTGCTCTCAGCCGCCAGTTTCTGCATGCCTGGGCCCAATGCCGCCAGCATCAATCTCTTTTCCCCATTGAATGGGCCGCCCAACACCTCCCAGGCGGCATCCATGTCGTCTAAATATTTACGCATGGTCGAAAGCGGCTTTTCGAACACATGCCCCCCGCCGCGAATATCGAGAATGCCAGGGTGGGACACGCCAAGGCCCAAAACGAAACGGTCACCATAAAGCTTGTTAAGAGAGTTATAGCCCTGGGCTGCCGCCATAGGATCACGGGCAAAGATGTTGGCAATACCGTTGGCGATAATCAAACTCTCGGTTTGGCTCAGTAAAAAGGCGCCCTGAGCCATGGCCTCGTAGTCGAAGACCTCCGGATACCACAAAGTTTTGTAGCCGAGTTGTTCGGTGCGCGGGCCGAGCTCGGCCATTTGCGCCGGGCTGAGGCCGTCGGTAAACACGACCACGCCGAGTTCGCCAAAATCCATGAAGTTCCTCCCATGTAAGCGCCGCAGCATAACCGGTTGAGAGGCCGGCGAGTAGACCCTACGGAGATTACATTTCGTCGAAGTCCAATTCGACGGTATCGGTCAATGGCCGTGACTGGCACGTGAGCACAAAACCCGCGTCCAGCTCCCATGGCTCAAGGCTATAATTGACCGGCATGTCAACCTTACCTTTGGTCACCTTAGCCCGGCACGAGGTGCACATCCCGCCCATGCAGGAATAGGGGATATCGACACCTTCAGCGATGGCGCTATCGAGGATATTGCCGTCGGCCACCGGCACGGCAAACTCGGATCGCACCCCATCGACCACGACAGATACGCACGCGTCATCCCCGGCAGTTTCGGCTTTGGCTTTCGGCTTTGGCGAGAGAGTGGGCACGTCGCCGTCATCAGTCGCGAACCGTTCGAAATGAATGCACTCATCCGCGACACCTAAATTCTTCAAAGCTTTTGTCACATCAGAGATCATGGAGCCAGGACCGCACACAAACACGCCGTCAAGCGCGGAGGCCGGACATGCGGTTGCCATCAGGCCGGCAACTTTCGTAGCATCAATGCGACCATTCAGCAGATCCGATTCCTGATCTTCGCCGCTAAGAATATGAAAAATACTGAGCCGCCCCATATGACGGTTCTTAAGATCGTCGATCCGGTCGCGGAAAATCACTGACGCCGTATTGCGGTTGCCATAGAACAAAAACACCTGAGCATTCGACTCGGAGTCCAACAGTGTCGCAATAATTGAAATCACCGGCGTAATGCCGCTGCCGGCGGCAAACGCCGCATATGTCTTGCGCGTAGCTGGTTCTGGGATCACCCGAAACTTGCCGGTCGGAGTCATGACTTGAACCCGACTGCCAACCCGAAAATCTTCGTGGGCATAGGTCGAATATGCGCCGTCGGGCACTTTTTTGATGGCGACGCGCAGTTCACCATCGCCAGCGCCGCTGCAGATAGAGTAGCACCGGCGCACATCTTCGCCATCAATATCGGCGCGCAAGGTCAGGTGCTGGCCAGCATCAAACTTGTACGCGTCGGCCAGATCGTCCGGCACCTCAAAAGCGATTGAAACCGCGTCGTCGGTCTCAAGCCGCACGTCGGCAATCGTCAGTTCATGAAAGCGGGCCATCAATCAAATGCACTTAAAGTGATCGAAGGGTTCGCGGCAGGTAATGCAGCGATAGAGCGCCTTGCAGGCGGTTGAGCCGAACTCACTCAGGCACTCGGTCTCAGATGAACCGCATTGCGGGCACCGCACTTCTCCGGGTGGGGAAATGCCGTAATCTTCAAGTTTGCGACGGCCATCCGCGCTCATCCAATCCGTGGTCCAGGCGGGCGACACCACCGTTTCAACCACCGCGGAATTAAAGCCATGATCGCACAAGGCGGTCAGTATATCGGCCTTGATGGTGTCCATGGCCGGACAGCCGGTGTACGTGGGCGTGATAGACACTATCGCCCGGTCGCCATCCATCCGCACGTCCCGGGCAATCCCCAGATCGACGATGGTCAATACTGGGATTTCCGGATCCACCACGGTCTCCAATACCTGCCATATTTTGGCTGATACCTCGTTCTGCGCTTGCGCGGGGGCAGTTTCGGTCACCATGTTGCGTCCGGATGGGTACGCGGCAGGATTTGCATGTCGGCCAGCATATGGCGCAATCCTTCGCCGTGATCGCCGGTGATACCGCCGATGGCAAACTCATTGTCATCAGGTCGGATTAAGGTTGCTTCAGCTAGGACGTCAACAACCCGTTGGTCCCATAAGGGTTTCAATGCCGCGCGATCCACGCCAATGCCCGCCGCTACAACAACTTGATCGATGTCATCCACTGCAAACATTTCGCCCGTGTAGCGCCACAATTCATCAAGCGCGGTTTGCGTCCGCCGCTGGCTTTTGGCGGTGCCATCGCCAAGCCGCACGACCCAGCCCGCGCTAAACCGGAAGTGATAGGTGATTTCTTTGACCACCTTAGTGGCAATCGCCGCCAGTCGAGCGTCGCTCGAATGTTGCAATTGAGTATAAAATTCCAGGTTGAAGGCATCATATAAAAACTGCCGCACGATGGTCACGGCAAAGTCGCCGTTCGGTTGCTCGACCAGCAGCAAATTCCTAAATCCCTCCGCGTCGCGCAAATAGGCAAGCGCATCTTCGTCTTGACCTGTGCCTTCCACTTCGCCCGCGTAGGTGAGCAGTAATCGCGCCTGGCCGATCAAGTCGAGACCCACATTGAGGAGGGCGATCTCAACTTCCAGTTCGGGGCCATGGGCGCACCACTCTCCCAGCCGGTGGCCGAGCACCAGGCTGTTGTCACCCAGACGCAAGATGTATTCGAACAGTGGGTCAGGGTCTGCAGTTAGCGCAATGTCAGTTGAAGCCATGATCGGTTCATCCGCCCTTACATATTCTCGACGCCGTCCGGCACTTTATAAAAGGTGGGGTGCCGATAAATTTTATCCGCCGTGGGCTCAAAAAACGCGGCTTTATCCGCCGGGTCCGACGCCGTGATCTCGACCGAAGGCACAACCCAAATGCTGGTTCCTTCAGCCCGCCGGGTATAAACGTCGCGCGCATTCTCAAGCGCCATTTTGGAGTCGGCCGCATGCAGACTGCCCGCATGCTTATGGCTGAGACCATTGCGACCGCGGATAAATACTTCATACAGCGGCCAATCAGATTGCAGCATCATTTGATCCTTCCCAATAAGGCCCTATTCGGCTGCTTCGCGGCTGCGTTGGCGCTATTTCTCCGCATGCGCGGCAGCAGCTTCTCGCACCCAGGCGCCATTTTCATGCGCTGCCGTACGGATTTCCATCCGCTCCACATTGCACGGGCCATCGCCGTTCAACACGCGCTTAAATTCTTCCCAATCAATCTCGCCATAATCGTAGTGACCTTCGCTCGCATTCCACTTGAGATCAGGGTCCGGCAATTTCAGTCCGATGCGGTCACCCTGAGGCACCGTTGCATCAATAAATTTCTGCCGGAGTTCGTCGTTGGTGAAGCGCTTGATCTTCCATTGCATGGATTTGGACGAATGGGCCGAGTCTTTATCCGAAGGCCCAAACATCATCAAAGCCGGCCACCACCATCGGTCGAGCGCGTCTTGCGCCATTTGATGCTGTTCCGGTGTCCCGTTGGCCATATCCGAAATGAGCTCGTAACCCTGACGCTGATGAAAACTCTCTTCCTTGCAGACTCGGATCATCGCACGGGCGTACGGCCCATATGAACACCGGCACAGGGGGATCTGGTTCATGATCGCCGCGCCATCAACCAACCAGCCTACGGCGCCTAAATCGGCCCAATTCAAAGTCGGATAATTAAAAATGCTTGAGTACTTCGCTTTGCCACTCAGCAATTGGTCAACTAAATCACTGCGCGCAACACCAAGTGTTTCCGCCGCGCTATACAGATAAAGGCCGTGACCGGCCTCGTCTTGGATTTTCGCCATCAACACGCCCTTGCGTTTAAGCGTAGGGGCACGGCTCAGCCAGGCGCCTTCGGGCTGCATGCCGATCACTTCCGAGTGGGCGTGCTGGGATATTTGCCGGACTAAGGTTTTCCGGTAAGCCGCCGGCATCCAGTCGTTGGGCTCAATTTTTTCGTCCCGGTCGATGCGGGCTTGAAAACGGACGAGCGCTTCCCGATCATCCTGGCTGAGATCGCTGTCGGTAGGCGTTCCGTTTAAGCTCTGGGTGTACATCCGTTCTCCCTAGCCAATTTGTCGTGGCAGTTACCGAGACCTAATGTCCAATCAATATATCACATAAATACAACAAATCGATAATTTTATGTAATATATCATATTCATTGCGTCAAACCACCAAATCTTTGCCAAAATGCCCCTTCAGGCGGCGGCAATGAACTGTCCCCGCGCTCGAAATGGTCAGATATCCATTGTTCGGAGAGCGTAACCACTTGCCCATAAAAGTGGCGGGCCAGACGCCGGGCTTGGGTTCCTGCCCAGTCTTGCGGCAGCAGTTCAGCCGGTAATAATGGATCGCGCAATATGATGCGGCGATAATCGTGGATGAGCATGATCCGCGCCAGCATACACTCCCAAGCGGACAGTTCAGCGCCATTGTTTAAAGCCCGGCCAAGTGCCCCAAATCTCGCGACAAAATCGTCGTAGTCATGGGCGAGATCTTGCAACGCCCAACAGTCGTCGACCAAACGAGACAGCGATGTGGCCGATGCCGCCGGATCACCGCCACCACGAATGATGATCGGCCGAGATGCGGTTGGCGACACCTTGGATAAAACCTCCTCCAGCGCGGCACCATCCGGATCCGGGTGAATGAGCACGCCGGACGCGAGTGACCCAAAACCGATCCAACCCAATTCTTTGCGCAATTGGTCCCGCCATGCGCTCGCACCACCCGGCGTAATGACCAGGCAAAACGCGCCTGACCATGCGGGCGGCGCACTTGAGTAAATACGCCGAGTCGCCGCATCAAAGCGCCCGCGTCCAGAACGGGTCAGAGTGTAAAAGCTTTTGCGTCCCCGCCGCTCGGCCACAAACCATTTGTCATCAGTGAGGCGCGACATGGCGGTGCGCGCCTGACTATCGTTAATGCCAAACGCATGCAAAAGCGGCAACAGGCTGCCGAGCCACAGCGTGCCGCCCCGGGGCGCGACCGCGTCGCCAAAGACCGTGGTGATCAATGAGCCCGCGCGACTCGGTTTACGGCTGGCAAATTCGGCGGTCAGGTTGGTGACCCATTCATTGGGGAGCGGTTCCGGCATGGCAAAATCGTTAAGCCCTTGGCGGCCAATTGTCCATGGGCAGTGGGGCCCAAAGTCGCGTTGCTGTCATCTTTACTAAACATTTGTTAGGATACCGGCACACGATATTGGCAAAATCACAAACGAATCGGGGCCACGCATGCATGTCGGATACAGCGCGTTTTTTCAAAATCTCACCGGGGACCTGACCGACCATCAGGTCTATCAAAACGCTATTGAGCTCGCCGATATGGCTGAGCCTCTAGGTTTCGAGTCGATCTGGGCGGCCGAGCACCATTTTACCGAATACACCATGTGCCCGAACGTCACTCAGTTCCTCACCTACATGGCGGGGCGCACCAAAACCGTAAAATTGGGCGCCATGGCTTATATCGTGCCGTGGCACGAACCGATCCGGCTGGCAGAAGAAATTTGTGTGTTGGACAACGTATCAAACGGACGCGCAATTCTGGGCTTTGGTCGCGGCTTGGGCCGGGTCGAATTCGATGCCTTCCGCCTCGAGATGGGGGAGAGCCGGGAGCGGTTCGTTGAATTTACCGACGCCATCCTGACCGCCCTCGAGACCGGCTACATCGAATATGACGGCAAGCATTACCAGCAGCCCAGAGCCGGCATCCGACCCGCCCCCTTCAAGTCTTTCCGTGACCGCAGTTATGCCGCCGCCGTGTCCCCCGAATCAGCGCGCATCATGGCCCGCCTCGGCATCGGCATCCTCGTCATTCCACAGAAACCCTGGGAAATTACCAAGCAAGAAGTGGCCATGTACCGGGAGATTTTTCGCGAAGAAAACAATGGCGCCGAAGCGCCCAAGCCGATCATCGCCGCATTTGTCGCCTGCCACGAAGACGAAAGCGTGGCCAAAGAAATGCACGAGAAATATATCCGGCGCTACAGCCGCTCGGCGCTTGAACATTACGAATTTGCCAATGCTGAATTGGCCAACATCAAGGGTTACGAGTACTACGGCGGGATCGCCAAAAACATCGAAAAACACGGCGTCGATGCCTTCGTCAATTTCCTCGCCGACCTGCAGATCTGGGGCACCCCCGATCAGGTGTTCGAGCAGATGATGGAACATCAAAGTATGATCGACAGCGGCGCCTCGGTCGGTATGTTCAGTTATGGCGGCATGCCCCACGACATGGCAACCGGCAATCTGAAACTGTTCGCGGAAAAAGTCCTGCCACGCCTAAAAGCGCAAGACGTGGGCGAAACCATTGGCGGCGCGGGCACGCCTCTGACAGTCGCCGCCGAGTAGATTTTCTCGCACTTTTAAGGTCCTTCCATATGGGAGGCCCTTTTTTGTGGGTATATTGCGTTTAGAAGTTGGTTGTGGGCGCCGGTGATCGCAGTTTGGTGAAGTTTGTCGTCTAGCCGTTGCAAAACCACCGCCAAAACATACCATCGGGCAGCATTCGAGTAATCTACCCTTTTGACCATGTTTTTTGTATGAACATACACCCGCCAATAAAGTTTCTGGACCCGCGAACGACTGTTGACGGCAGTCCTCGCGCGACAGTCAAGCTCATGCATCTGGAAACCTTGTGGTTCAATACTGGCACGCTCTGCAATCTTGAATGCAAAGATTGCTATATCGAGTCGAGCCCCAAGAATGATCGCTTGGTTTACCTGACCGCCAACGAAATCTCGGTTTTTTTGGATGAGATCGAACGCGATCATTTGGGCACACGGGAAATTGGCTTTACCGGCGGCGAGCCTTTCATGAACCCCGATATCGTCGCCATGATGACAGATTGCCTCGAGCGCGGGTTCGAAGTGTTGGTGTTGACCAACGGCATGCGGCCGATGATGAAGCTCGATACTCAATTGTTGGCGCTGAACTGCCGATTCGGTGCCAAACTTAGGTTGCGTGTGTCCCTCGATCACTACAGCAAATCGCGCCACGAAGAGTTGCGCGGTCCACACTCGTGGGCGCCGACCATTACCGGCTTGACGTGGTTGTCAGATCAAGGATTCCGTGTCCACATGGCCGGCCGTACGGTTTGGGGCGATGACGAAGCCACAATTCGCAATGGGTTTGCCCATCTATTTTCGCAGATGAACCTCAACATCGACCCTCACAGCCCAACACAATTGATATTGTTTCCGGAAATGGACGAAGCTGCGCCGGTGGCCGAAATAACCACCTCCTGCTGGTCTCTCCTCAGCGTCGATCCAAATTCTCTCATGTGCGCAAGCTCACGCATGGTTGTGAAACACAAGGGCGCCGACCGGCCTACCATACAGGCCTGCACCCTGCTGCCCTACGACCCGCGCTTTGCGCTCGGATCCTCTTTGCGCGCCGCCACTTCCGACCCGGTTGCCCTTAATCACCCCCATTGCTCCAAATTTTGCGTGCTTGGCGGCGGCGCCTGCAGCGTTTCAGAGGTCTCCTCGACTTGACCAGGAACAAAGGAGGGTATACGAATTAAATCTCGTGGTGATTTGAGCCGACCGGCTTGCGGCCACGTAAAATAAACCGCTAAAAGGTCGAGATGGCACCCAGCCCCCCCCGACCGCCCCGGTCGATTTTTTTGTGGCCGGGTATAATTTGGCCGACCAAAAGGGAGCCAATGCCATGTCGCCCTCAAATGAGAGCAACAACAAGACCGCAATGCGGCCGCGCACGGCCCTGGTCCGCGGCGGTCTTCACCGATCGCCGTTGGGGGAAACCTCGGAAGCGATATTTCTCACTTCGGGCTTTGTTTACGACGACCCGGAAGTGGCCGCGGCGCGCTTTAGTGGCGATGCGGATGGCTATACTTATTCCAGATTGCGCAACCCAACAGTCGCCATGTTCGAAGAACGCATGGCTCTGATCGGTGGCACTGAGATCGCCCGCGCGACCGCGAGCGGCATGGCTGCCGTAGCGGCATCTTTCCTGTCGCAAGTGAAAGTGGGAGATCATGTGGTTGCGGGTGAAGCTTTATTTGGCTCTATCCGGGTGATCCTGGAAGATGTCCTGCCCCGATTCGGCGTTGACCTCACCATGGTCAATAATACGGACCTCGAGGCTTGGAAACAGGCGGTCCAGCCGGAAACCACATTGTTTTTTTTGGAATCCCCTTCCAATCCCACATTAGGGATCACGGACCTCCAGGCCGTGGCCGATATTGCCCATAATGCCGGGGCAAAAATCATTTTGGATAATGTGTTCGCCACCCCTGTTCTGCAACGTCCGGTCGAATTTGACATCGATATCACGATTTATTCGGCAACCAAGCACATTGACGGCCAAGGCCGCTGTTTGGGTGGCTGCATATTATCCGATCAAAAGTTTCTGGATGATTTTCTTGATCCCTATTTGCGTCACACCGGACCTGCTCTCAGTCCCTTTAACGCCTGGGTGCTGTTGAAAGGAATTGAAACGCTGGAACTTAGAGTTGAGGCCGCCTGCCAGAATGCGCAGCATGTTGCGGATTTTCTCGCAGAACAGCCAGGGGTCACAAAGGTATTATACCCGGGGCGGCAAGATCATCCCCAGCACACGCTTGCCATGCGCCAAATGAGCGCCGGCGGGACACTCGTTTCATTCGAGTTACCCGGGGGTCGCGAGCGTGCGTTTGCGTTTTTAAAGGCGCTCAACTTGATCGATATTTCCAACAACCTGGGCGATACTAAGAGTCTGATCACCCATCCGGCCAGCACCACCCATCAACGCCTGTCACCCGAAGATCGCGCCGCCCAGGGTATTGGCGAAGGTCTGGTTCGCCTGTCAGTCGGATTGGAAGATGCGGATGATCTGACTGACGATATTGGCCAAGCGCTAGCGGTGGCGGCGCTCTAAACACTGGACAAGCCGAGAAGCAAATTAGATATTCGCATGATTCCAACAATGCTACAGCAGGCTCTTTCTTCTTTGACCTAAATGCACAGACCAACTTATGTATGAAGCCGTTACCAGATCAATTTCAGTCCAAGTAGAGCCCCGTTATATGGACGATAAGTCGGCACCCGAAGAAGACTACTTCGTGTGGGCTTATCGCGTTTATATCGAAAATCAGGGTGGGGAGACAGTACAACTCCGCAGCCGCCATTGGCATATCACAGATGCGCTGGGGCGTGTTCAAGAAGTGATGGGCGAAGGCGTGGTTGGCGAGCAACCGGTGCTCGCGCCCGGCGAAACCTTTGAGTACACGAGCGGCACGCCGCTATCGACCCCGTCCGGTGTCATGATGGGCAGCTATCAAATGGAAACTGATAGGGGCGCGTCTTTCGATGTGGTTATTCCGGCATTCTCGCTGGACAGCCCCTATGAAGACCGGGCCCACAATTAACCGTCAACTTTGTCGTCGACGTTAATAACTGGATTTGGCAATAATTCCTCATTGGGGTATTTTGGGCAATTCCACGCATTAATATGGTTGTTGTGCCCGGGCAAGCTCGGGAAAATTCAGGAGACGGCATGTGACGGCACCATCTGATTCGAATTTGGCCAAAGCAAACTTGAAAACTGTTGGCGGTCGCCCTTCCCGTGAGGAGGCCGAACGCGCGGTTGAAACTTTGATCCGCTGGGCCGGGGACAACCCGGAACGGGAAGGACTGCTTGAAACGCCCGCACGCGTGATCCGTTCTTATGAGGAATTTTTCGACGGATACAACCGCGATCCGGTAACTTATTTGCAACGCACCTTCGAGGAAATCAACGGCTATGACGAAATGGTCGTGTTGAAGGACATTCGTTTCGAATCCCACTGTGAACACCATATGCTGCCGATCATCGGCCGCATTCATGTGGGGTATTTACCCAAAAAGCGGGTCGTCGGAATCAGCAAACTTGCCCGCGTTGTCGAAGCTTATGCCCGGCGCCTACAAGTACAAGAAAAAATGACCGCGCAAATTGCGAAGTGTATTCAGGACGTTCTTGACCCCAAGGGTGTCGCAGTCATGGTCGAGGCCACACACCAATGCATGACAACTCGCGGGGTTCACAAGGCCGGGGTCACCATGGTCACGAGCCAAATGCTGGGCGCACTACGAGAAGACCCTAAGACGCGCCGGGAGTTTTTGGCGGCCGTGGGCAGTCCGTCGAGGACTTTCGACGGCTGAGCGAAAAGGTGCCGATCCATCGACGGAGTGGACACAGACCTCCGTTCACCGGATACTTACTCTGCTCGGCTTGCCGGGTCTGATTTAGTCATGTTCCTGAACGGGCATCGTTTTGATCGATTTCCGGCCGATTTTTTTAGTACTGGGCTTGTTGCTGTCTACCCTCGGGGTAGGCATGTTGCTACCGGCTCTGGTTGATGCCGCGTCCGGCAACCCGGATTGGAGGGTCTTTCTCGCGTCGGCCGCCGTCAGCCTGTTCATCGGCATTGCCCTTATTCTGACCAACCGCTTTGGCAGCTCTGAAATAAATGTGCGTCAGGCTTTTTTGTTGACCACGCTGAGTTGGGTGGTCACCGCAGCCTTTGGCGCCCTGCCTTTTATGTTTTCTGACCTGGGTCTCACCTATACCGATGCTTTTTTTGAGAGCATGTCTGGTGTCACAACGACCGGCTCAACTGTTATTGTCGGTTTGGACGACGCGCCGCCCGGCATTCTTTTGTGGCGATCGCTGCTGCAGTGGATGGGTGGCATCGGCATCATTGTCATGGCGGTCGCAGTTTTGCCCATGCTGCAAGTGGGCGGCATGCAATTGTTCCGCATGGAAAGCGCCGATTCGTCTGAAAAGATCCTGCCCCGGGCCGCGCAATTCGCCGGCGCGATTGGGTTTTTGTATCTCGGCTTAACGATCATATGTGCGGCGGCACTTTGGATCGCCGGCATGAGCCCCTTTGAGGGCCTCGCCCACGCTATGACTACCATCGCCACCGGCGGATTTTCCACATCAGACCAATCAATTGGGCATTTTGACAATGCCGCCATCGATTACATACTCGTCCTCTTCATGATCGTCGGCAGCCTTCCCTTTGTCCTGTATCTGCATGTCCTCCGCGGCCATCACCGGCCCTTGTGGCATGACAGCCAAGTCCACTGGTTCCTGATTATTGCCCTGGGGTCGGTCATCGGCATCGCGCTCTGGCGTTGGAATACCGGCGACGAAGCGTTCTCCGACGCGTTTCGCTACACATCATTTAACGTAGTGTCGATCATGACCGGGACGGGCTATTCCACCGCCGACTATAATCAATGGGGCGGCATTGCCATTCCCGCCTTCTTTTTCTTGATGTTTGTCGGTGGATGCGCGGGTTCGACGTCATGCGGCGTTAAAATTTTCCGCCTGCAAGTGCTATATGCGGCGATCAATGTCCAAATGCATCACCTATTGCAGCCCCATGGGGTATTCATTCCACGCTACAATAAAAAGCCAATACCGGATCCGGTCATATCTTCAGTAATGAGCTTCTTCTTTTTATTCGCCGTATGTTATGCGGGCTTGGCCCTCGGGCTGGGCGCTCTCGGCCTTGATTTTATCACCGCCACGTCAGGTGCGGCGACGGTGATTGCCAATGTTGGCCCGGCCCTCGGCGATGTGATCGGGCCTGCGGGTACCTTCGCAGATTTACCATCCAGCGCAAAATGGCTGCTCTCGTTCGGCATGCTGCTTGGCCGACTGGAGCTTTTTACCGTGCTGGTTCTATTCAGCCCCAGTTTCTGGCGGGGGTGAATTTTTTCTATCCGCTGGGATTTGGTCCAGCGTGAAATCGTAGCGCGTGTTACAAAAATCGCAGGTAGTTTCGACATTGCCCGCCACCACCGATTGTTCCAGTTCCTCGCGGGGCAGGCGCTTCAAGACATCCCTCACACGATTACGACTGCATCGGCAACCGGCTGCCATGGCGCGCGCATGGAATACGCGCACACCAGCTTCGTGATATAGCCTGTAGATCAATTGACCTGGCGCTAGCGAGGCTTTGGTCAACTCATCCGCCCGCACAGTGTCGAATAAAGTCACCGCCTCAGTCCAATTTTCTTGTTCGTGTTCATCGGCAAATATCAGCAGTCCTGGAGTGGTCGTCCGATCAGGCAAATACTGGATAAGTGCGGCGCCGGCACGCCATCCTCCTCCGGTTTCTTCAGTGCCGGCGCGTTCAGCGGCCACTGTTACCACTGTGGGAATTTGCTCCGACGATTTAAAATAGGCATTGATGCTGTCCGCGAGATTTTCGCCCTCCAGGGCAACGATCCTCTGATAGCGTTCCGTATCGGGCCCTTGATCGACCGTCATGACCAAGTGGCCTTCCCCCAGCAGCGCACGCAATTGGTATTCGCCGGCTGCTTCCCGGGCCCAGACTTTCTCCACATCAAAGCGTGCGTAGCCGCGCAATGTCCCGGGAGTAGCAAAATCCACCACCACCAACGATACCACTCCGTCTCCCGACATTTGCAGTGAGAAAACGCCTTCGAATTTAAGCGCGCACCCGAGCAGCGCGGTAAGTGCCAAAGCTTCTCCCAACAACCGGCTCACGGATTCTGGATAGTCGTGCCGATGCAATATTTCATCGACCGCGGCACCCAAACGCGCCACCCGGCCGCGCACGTCCATCCCTTCAATTTGGAAAGGGAGAACAACATCGTCCGCGTCAACCGGATCCAGCGAGGCATCCGGCCCCTGATTAGTCATGTGTTGATCTTGCCCAGTCGCTCAGGCCGGGAGCCCAGCCATAGCCCAGACGAGAATCGCCTTTTGAGCGTGGAGCCGGTTTTCGGCCTCATCCCAAACGACCGAGCAGGAACTGTCAATCACTTCGGCAGTGACTTCCTCACCCCGGTGCGCTGGCAAGCAATGCATAAAAATGGCGTTGGAAGCCGCATGTGACATCAGTTTCTTATCCACTTGATAAGGCGCCAGCATCTCACATCGGGCATCGATGTCGGCGTCTCCCATGGAGACCCAAGTATCGGTTACCACACAATCGGCTCCGGCGACTGCCTCAATCGGGTTAGCGCTTACTGACATGTCTATCGTCTCGTAGCGCGCCCATTCCAGCGCCGCCGTCAAGCCACCCCGCAAGTCCTCGGGACAGGCAAGGCGCAATGAGAAACCGAATTTTGCTGCCGCGTGGATCCAAGAAGCAGCCACGTTATTGCCATCTCCCACCCAGGCTATTGATTTGCCCCGAATGGGCCCAACGTGTTCTTCAAAAGTCAGCACGTCGGCCATCAATTGACAGGGATGAGAATCGTCGGTCAATCCATTGATCACCGGAACTGTTGCGTGACTGGCCAAATCGAGCATGTTTTGATGCCGATTTGACCGGATCATTATCGCGTCCACGTACCGCGACAACACGCGTGCCGTGTCGACAATGGTTTCGCCCCGGCCCAGCTGCAGGTCGTCTGCGTTGAGCACGACCACTTGCCCGCCCAATTGGCGCATGCCCACATTAAAGGACATCCGCGTCCGCGTTGACGGCTTCTCAAACAGCATCGCCAGCATCATGCCGTCCAACGGCGCACCTTCGTCCAGACTGACTTTTCCACGTGATGGCCGCGCCGCTTTCAGTGCTTTGGCGTGCTCAAGGATAGCGCGCAGCACGCCTGCATCCAATTCATGGAGGTCGAGGAAATGCCGGGGGGTGTCCATAACGCTATCCGGTTTTAGCTTCGACGCCAAGGTCGGCACACGCTTGATCCAAAATCTCGATCGCGTCACGCACATGGTCTTTGGTGATAATCAGTGGAGGCAGCCAGCGCACCACGTTTTCGGCGCCGCCGACCGTCAGCATGCCACGTGCGCGCAGCGCATTAATGAGATCTGTATTGGGCACTTTGCATTTTAATCCGATCATCATGCCAATACTGCGCACTTCTTCGATTACGCCGCTGTAGCGCTCGAGAATCATTCCCAATTGCTGATTGAGAAAATTTGCGGTATCGCGAACTTGCTCAAGGAAACCATCCTCAAGAATTATGTCCAAGGCCGCATTGCCGACCGCCATGGCCAGCGGATTGCCGCCATAAGTAGAGCCATGAGTACCCGGGACCATACCGACGGCCGCGTTTTCAGTCGCCAAACATGCGCCCAATGGAAAACCTCCACCGATCGCCTTGGCGATCGGCATAATGTCCGGCGTGATATCGGTCCATTCATAGGCGAACAATTTTCCGGTGCGGCCCATGCCACATTGAATTTCGTCAAAAATGAGTAACAATTCGTGTTCATCCGCCAGCGCCCGAAGGCCTTCCAAATAGGCCCGCTCGACAACGCGGATGCCGCCCTCGCCTTGAATGGGTTCGATCAGCAAACCCGCTGTTTCGGGCGTAATCGCCGCCCGCACTGCGTTCAGGTCACCCAAAGGCACCTGGTCGTAACCTTCCATAGGAGGTCCAAATCCGCCCAACAGCTTTTCTTTACCGCCAGCGGCGATGGTCGCCAGTGTGCGGCCGTGAAAAGCGCCGTCAAAGGTGATGATTCGATAGCGTTCCGGGTGGCCAGTGTCATGATGGTATTTACGGCACATCTTCAGCGCACACTCGACCGCTTCGGCGCCTGAGTTGGTGAAAAACACGGTGTCCGCGAAGGTCGCGTCTATAAGACGCGTGGCCAAGGTTTCCTGACCAGGTATCCGAAAGACATTCGATGTGTGCCACAGTTTGCCCGCCTGAGTGACCAGAGCATCAAGCAATTGGGGATGACCGTGGCCAAACGACGAGACTCCGATACCGCTTAGGAAATCCAAATATCGGGTGCCATCGGCGGCGATAAGATACGGACCTTCACCGCGCTCAAACTCGAGATCTACTCGGGCGTAGGTCGGCAAAACTGGTGTTATCACTGTCTCCTCCCGTGGCCGTGGCCTGCATTGTATTACTGGACAATGCATGATCGAGTTCGGATTTCCCTTCTCCGACGCTGGCCTAAAACATGGAACTGATGAAAGAAGCCGGGGAGTATCGAGACCTCGGGTAAGCCTGTCAACGGGAAACGCCTAAGCCTTTAATTTGTACCCACTGCGCAATATCCGATGGCAAATCATCCACAGGCCAATGTTAAGGAGGAAGGATACCGCCACACCAACAGCAAGGGCACCTTCTGCGTGATCGATGAAGCCGTAGCGCAAGCCATCAATCAGGTAGAAAAAGGGGTTCAATTGGCTAATCGTATGCCACGGGTCGGGCAGCAGGTCGATCGAGTAAAACGTGCCCGATAAAAACGACAGGGGCATAATCACAAAATTGGTAACCGTCGCCATGTGATCAAACTTTTCCGCGCAAATGCCGGTCAGTAATCCCATCAATGAAAGTGTAAGCGCCGCCGACAAAGCAAAGTAGAGGACGGCCCAAAAGTGGGCAATCGACATGGGAGCAAACGGCAGCAAAGCCAGCCATATGGTTACAGCAACCAAGGCCCCGCGGGTAACGCCGCCCATAGCGAGCGCGAAAGTCAACTCGCCCGCGCTCAACGGCGGCATCAAAATATCGACAATATTTCCTTGAATTTTCGACACCAGCACTGAGGAAGCTGTATTGGCGAAACTGTTCTGCAGGATCGCCATCATAACTAGACCTGGCGCCAAAAACTCGAGAAACGGTAGGCCATTTACAGTGCGATCTTGACCGCCCAGCACAAGCGCAAAAATGGCAAGAAATATGAGCGTCGTTACCGCTGGCGCTACAATTGTTTGCAGGAACACTTTGAAAAATCTTTGTACTTCTTTCAAATACAAAGTACGTACGCCGAGCCAGTTGACGGTACCAAACTGGCGGGATTGGAGATGACCATATGGGGCGGAGGTGTTTGATTCCATGATGATCAGCTTTACCTAGAAATTCCAAAGGTGTATTAACCGGGCTGTCCGGGATCGAGACAGGAAAGAGTTTGTACGCGAGCGTGCCAATTGTTTCAAGATTCCCCCGGTGCGAGCCTTGGCAAAAAGGCTTTTACTTAATCCTGAGCCGAGAGGTTAATTATGGCGTGGACCGATGAACGCATCGCCGATCTTAAAAAGATGTGGGAGAAAGGGCTCTCTGCTAGTCAGATTGCCGAACAATTGGGTGATGTAACCCGTAACGCTGTCATCGGTAAGGCGCACCGGCTTGGTCTCTCAGGCCGACCATCGCCGGTTAAAAGCACGGAAAAGAAAAAGGCGAAGCCCAAACCCTCCCCAAAGAAAGTTAAAAAGGAAGAAGAAAATAAGCTGATTACCTTGCTGATGTTAACCGACCGCATGTGCAAATGGCCGATTGGTCATCCGGGCGAGGAAAACTTCCAATTTTGCGGGGTAAAATCAGTTCCCGGGCAACCTTATTGCGCTGAACATTCGTCCCAAGCGTACCAGGAACGGTCGAGCAAGAAAGACCGGCGCGACCGGGCCAATGCAATGAGAAAATAGCCGAAAGATCTTTTTTTGGGCGGGTTTTGCGAGCGCCTAATTCCCGCCGCAATTCTTTCGAACTGAAACTTTTATTAATCGTTTTGGATCACAATGGTTACCAGGCGGACTTTGGCTTGGCGATCTACCGCGCTTTTTTTCCACGTTTCCGCAGCCCCAGGGAGATCTTCCGGAATGACTTCATTCCAAAATGATCGCAATAGGACAGGCGTGGGCAACCCAATCTGGTTTTCGCCCGACCCCTATGTCTTAGGCGAAGCGTTTGAAGGCATGGAACATGCGCTGCTGATCTTTGACGCGCGAAAAATCTTGATTTCCGCCAATGCGCGTGCCCGCAAAATACTTAATTTGCAAGGGGGATACCGTACATCAAGAAAATGTGTGGCCGGACAAGGGTGCTGCCGGTATTCACCATTCCCTCGATCGGCTGGCAATGGCGTCAGGGCCCGCAGCCGGGGACCAATTTGTCTGGCCCTCGGCCCGCGGTATCCTGGATGGGTTTCACAATGTGCTCCCTGGAGGCAGCTGTGTCATTAGTTTGATTGAACGGCAAACGGACATAAGAGCCCCGGAAAAGCCGCAACAATTTCTTCAACCGAGCAATTTCTCACCTGAATTGATTTCACTGGCCCAGGACCTGGTGATCGCACGTGACGAGGCCCGAGCCACCAGCAGCGAGGCGGCGGAAAGCCAAACCCGGGTGGAAGCCATTGTCGAAAGCGTTGTCGACGCAATTATTACCACCGATAGTAGAGGTTCAATACATACTTTCAATTGTGCAGCTGAACGGATATTTGGCTACAGCCCCGACGAGATTATTGGCAAGACCTTGGGCAGCCTGTTCCTGCCCCACGTATTGGATGCAGATGTCGACCTGTTCTCCGGTGATGTAGCGGCTAAGATTCAGTCGGTATTGGGTCGATCGCTGGATGAGGTTGGGTTAACTAAAGCGGGGATTATTTTTCCCGTCCGCTTTACCGCAACCGAAATGCAGTTGGCGAGCCAGCAAATGCTCAATTGGGTGATTCGTGACGTTACCGATGACCAGCGAACCCGTGAAGCATTGCAGCACAAAAGTGACTTGATTCAACTCCTTCATTCGGTCACCGAAGCGGCATCGGAAGCGGAGACCATTGCCGAAAACATCGAGATCGGTCTCAAATCGGTTTGTTCTCATATTGGCTGCCATGGAGCGCAAGGGTACCTTTTTTCAAAACCCCCTGGCTGCGAACGATTTCGCCCGTTGGTTAGCGGACCGCTAGAACGTGCATCTGCCAGCACGGCACCGCAGCCGGAAGAAGTTTTTGATTTGATTATGCCGCCGGCTAAGCAGCTTCGGGTGCCGCCGCCACCACTTTTTCGTCCACATGGCCTTCAAACTGGACAAAATTATCTTTAAAGCGGCCTACCAGATCACGTGCCTGATCGTCGAAGGCGCTTTTGTCCACCCAAGTATCCCTTGGGTTTAATACGTCGGTCGGCACCCCTTCGCAACTTACCGGTACGGCAAAACCAAAGTTTGGATCTGTCCGCTTTTCAATCTTGTCAAGCGTACCGTCCAACGCCCCATGGAGAAGCGCACGGGTGATTTTGATCGGCATGCGGTGCCCGACCCCATACACCCCACCGGTCCAGCCGGTGTTAACCAGCCAGCATTTGACGTCATGTTCGGCCACTAAATCACGCAGCATATTGCCGTAGACCGATGGATGACGCGGCATAAAGGGGGCGCCGAAACAGGTAGAGAATGTGGCTTGCGGCTCATTGCCCAGTCCTTTTTCTGTCCCGGCTAGTTTGGCCGTATAACCAGATAAGAAGTGATACATGGCTTGCTCCGGCGTAAGCCTGGCGATCGGGGGCAAGACGCCGAACGCGTCAGCGGTCAGCATGATGATATTTTTAGGATGTCCGGCAATTCCAGCTTCAGACGCGTTCGGAATAAAGGACAGCGGGTAGGCGCCCCGCGTATTCTCCGTCAAACTGGCATCGTCCAAATCAAGTTTATGGGTGTTGGGGTCAAGAACCACATTTTCGAGCACGGTGCCGAAGCGCTGGGTGGTGGCATAAATTTCAGGCTCGGCTTCGGCGGATAGGCGGATCATTTTGGCGTAGCACCCGCCTTCAAAATTGAATACTCCGTCTTCACCCCAACCATGTTCGTCGTCACCGATCAGCGTTCGCGCCGGATCTGCGGACAGCGTGGTCTTTCCAGTGCCCGAAAGGCCAAAGAAAATAGCCGAGTCACCCGCTTCACCCAGATTGATTGAACAATGCATGGGCATAATCTGCTTGGCCGGCAGCAAGTAATTCAAAATGCTGAAAACTGATTTCTTGATTTCGCCGGCGTAAGACGTGCCGCCAATCAAAACCATCCGGGCACCAAAATTAACAACAACAAAAACTTCAGATCGAGTGCCGTCCAACTCGGGCGACGCCTGAAATCCGGGCGCGTGCAGGATGGTGAACTGGGGTTCGAAATCGCTGAGTTCTTCGCCAGAGGGCTGAATTAGCATGTGGCGGGTAAATAACGAATGCCATGCGGTTTCGGTAACCACCCGGACAGGCAGGCAATGGTCTCGATTGGCCCCGGCAAAGCTGTCTTGGACGAACAATTCGCGCCCCTGCATGTAGGCGAGCATTTTTCTGTGCAATCCGTCGAATTTATCGACGGAAATCGGTTTATTAACTACGCCCCACCAGATGTCATTTTCACTGGAAGGTTCCTTGACAACAAATTTGTCGTTGGCGGATCGGCCGGTATGCTGGCCGGTCAGGACCACCAGCGGACCATTGTCGGCGACCTCGCCTTCACCGCGCAGGATCGCCTGCTCATAAAGTGCTGCGTCGCCTAAATTCCAATAGGCCGTAGCAACATTATGAATGCCGTGTCTATCCAAGCCGTAACGACTTACATGAGATCCGAAATTGTCCACCGCCCTGCTCTCCCTCGGTACTTGGCCGTTGTTTGATGTTACTGTTTTTACGACAACTACAAGACACCGGTCCCGTAACATCTCTGGGTCACTATCTATGATATTTTTTGCCGTCGAGACCACTCGAAGAGAATATAACGAATACGATCCGGGCTCATGCCCAAGTGTTACCATCCAGGCTCTTGCACGGGCCGCCTATCTCCGACCCAAACTCAACCGGAAAATACGAGTGTTCAACGCGACTCGCAATAGTATAGGTACAAAAATTTAAGTATTTTTAAACAGTTGTCCCAACTCGCCCTTGAATGTGAGTTAACCCTGGTCCAGGCACTCAAATCACCCCTAATTTGAAGGGTTTAGCGCGGCTTGCGCTAATTTTACCAAAGCCGCCCTCATTTCGCCGGGTGTAGTCGCGATATGCTCGAAATCGAGTCGCGCATATTCGCTCCGGTGAGACTCCTTTAAATCTAGACCATCGGGATCACACCCCGTAAGCCGCCAATCGCCCGGCGGCCGATCCAGCTGACGAGTGGCATACCCGGAGACCGCATCTCCATGCTCCGTGTTCATGTGTTCCATTATGCCCTGCCCCGCCGTCGAGATTGTGTCGGCGATGTCGGCTGGGAGTATCACCTGCGATCCATCAACCCAATGAATACGGCCGAATCCCGCCACCAAATGGGCGCGCATCACTTCCATTCGGTAGAAAGAGAAATCGGCAAAGTCAGCATATTCAGCCGCTTCCGGGTGCCGGGCGAGAAACCGGGTCCGATGAGCGGCGACAGAAGATGGCCGCGCATGACCGAACAAGGTAACGCGGGATTGAGCCAAAGGGTCCGGCGCAGCATCTGTTGAAGCCGATACGAGGAGTGAAACCCGGGAATCGCTCGCGATGTTATTTGTGTGCTCGGCCAAGGTCGAAATGAGCAGCAAAGGCGCGCCGTCGTGGTCTGCGGCTATCTCAACCAATGATGTATAGGGCCACCCTTCCCCACCGATGTTTGGGTTCGCCGACAATGTCCCCAAAGCCGCCGTGCCTTGGCGGCGGATCAACAGCCGCACATCCCGGCCGGTTTCGTCTGTCTGATCGTCCATAATCAATTAAAAATTCTCGGTCTTACCGGCCTGTTGGCCTAATATTCGAACAAAGGTAAGCTTACAGAGCAAACTGCCACATGGGAGCGGCACGTTATGGCGGCCACCATCGCCCTCGTCGACGATGATCGCAATATACTCGAATCAGTCAGCATGGCACTGGACGCTGAAGGATTTGAGGTTGTGACCTTTAACGACGGCGCGTCAGCGCTTTCTACACTGTCAGACAAAACTGTGGACCTCGTGGTTTTGGACATAAAGATGCCCCGGATGGACGGTATCGAAGTCCTGCAGCGCCTGCGCAAAGTTCAGGATATGCCGGTTATTTTCCTCACGTCCAAAAATGACGAGATTGATCAACTCCTGGGATTAAAAATTGGCGCCGACGATTACATCCCCAAACCTTTTTCCCAACGCATATTGATCGAGCGTATCCGCGCCGTATTGCGCCGGACAAACGGGACGCCGCCAGCCGCTGGCGCACTCTCTGACACCGCCGGCAGCATAGTACAGGGTGCACTGGTTCTGGATCCAGCCCGCCACTACTGTGAATGGCAAGGCAGCGCCGTACAATTAACCGTAACCGAGTTTCTCATATTGCAATCTCTGGCCTCGCGACCCGGGCTGGTTAAAAGCCGCGATCAATTGATGGATGCCGCTTATGGCGAGCAAATTTATGTGGATGATCGCACGATCGACAGCCACATTAAGCGGCTACGCAAAAAAATAAGGGCCGTCGACCAAGATTTCTCCAGCATCGAAACCCTTTATGGCCTTGGATATCGGTTCAATACCGCCTGACCCAGGCCGATTCCGCCCGCGGGGACCGTTTTCATCCCTGACTCGTCGGATTTTCGCCATCAATGCAATCGCGCTCGGAATTTTGGTGGCTGGGGTTTTGTATCTTGATCGTTTCGAAGCCGGATTGATCGAAGCCCGTGGCCAAGGGCTTAAAACCCAAGGCGAAATTATTGCCGGCGCCCTAGCGGAAGCCGCCACATCCGGCCCTGAATCAGCGCGGATCAAACTCGACCTGGCCAATCAAATTTTGCATCGTCTCGTGGTCCCAACCAATACTCGGGCGCGCTTGTTTGGGACCGGCGGACAACTGGTGGCGGACAGCCGGCGCTTACTGCCGACCCAGCAAGTCATTGTCCGAGAGCTGCCGGCCCCAGGCGCTTGGAGCGAACAGTGGTCCAATGTTTTGTACGACAGAATTGCGTCATTGCTGTCATCGCGCGCAACACTTGATCTTTATCGCGAAAGCCCGCGGCAAAGTGCGCGCGACTACGAGGAAGTTGTTCAAGCCCTCCTGGGCAACCCCACATTCAAGGTGCGTAGAACCCGAGAAGGCTCCTTGCTCCTCAGCGTTGCCTTGCCCGTCCAGCGCTTGAAACTGGTGCTTGGTGCCTTCATGCTATCGGCGGAAGCCATTGATATTGATCAGTCTTTGCGGGAACAACGGTTAGCGATCCTGGGGATTTTTGGCACATCCCTGGTGGTCACGGTGCTTCTGTCCTTGTTCTTAGCAGGCACCATCGCGCGACCGGTGCGGCAGTTGGCCGAAGCCGCTGACCGGGTGCGAAGTGGGATAAGCCGGCGTATTCCGGTACCAGACTTCACCTTGCGCCGGGATGAAATCGGCGACTTGTCGGGTGCGTTGCGGGACATGACCCAAGCGCTGTATAGGCGCATGGATGATATCGAAAAGTTTGCCGCCGACGTGGCTCACGAAATTAAAAATCCGCTCACTTCATTGCGTAGTGCCGTCGAAACTTTTGATCGTACGGACGACCCGGTAAAACAGCGTCGGTTGATTGAAATTATTGGCAATGACGTGAAGCGACTGGACCGGTTGATCACCGAGATATCGGACGCGTCACGTTTAGATGCGGAATTATCGCGGGCAGAGAAAGAAACAATTGATCTGCCTAAACTCCTCGCTGAGCTGATTGGGTTTTACCAAGATCGGGATCAAGCCTATGCCGGTCAGGTATCCCTGCGGCTCCCGAGTGCGATAAATATGGAGCTATCCGGCATTGCCGGACGGCTGGGCCAGGTATTTCGCAATTTGATCGACAACGCGCTCTCATTCAGCCCAGCCGAGGCACCTGTTGTCGTGACATGCTTTCGTGATGATGGGTGGGCGGTGGTAACCATCGAAGATAGGGGGCCGGGTATACCTAATGAAAACCTGGAAACCATATTTGAACGTTTTTATTCCGAGCGACCATCAACCGAGACTTTCGGCACTCATTCCGGGTTGGGGCTCAACATTGCCAAGCAAATCGTAGAAGCCCATGGGGGGTCCCTTCGTGTTCAAAATTGCAATCCAGGCGCCCGTTTTGAAGTCAGGCTGCCATTCTAGATGTGACGGTTCCACTGCTGCCTAAATATTGACACAACTCAGCGAGTAGCGCAGGTTTGGCGATCATGGACTTAATGCACGCGACTTGTGTCGAAGTGGACGGCGTTGGTGTCCTGCTGCGGGGACCATCGGGAAGCGGCAAATCAGACTTGGCTTTGCGGCTGATGAACGAAGGCGCGCGCCTGGTTTCAGATGATCAGGTGGCGATCCGGGTGGCTGGCGGACACCTTATCGCGGCGGCGCCGGATGCCCTTGATGGCATGATAGAAGTGCGAGGTATGGGGGTCATCTCGGTTCCCAGTGTGGCCCAGGTCAGAATTGAATTGATGGTTGATTTAGTGCCCGCAGAGGACCTTAGCCGCCTGCCGGAGCCTACGCATCTGGATATTGGAGGTATTGCGTTGCCCTTGTTTTTCATGGCGCCGTTCGAGGGCTCAGCAACAGCTAAATTACGCCTTGCGGTAAGAGCAGTGCGGCATGACATCGTACACAACGGCTAGCCGAAGCAAAGTGACACCCATGGTCGATCAAGCCCCCGTGTCCACCTTCAATACTTCTGCCCGGCGGCGGGTGTTACTGGTGACCGGGTTGAGCGGCTCAGGCCGGTCCACTGCGCTAAGAGCGCTGGAAGACCTGGGCTATGAGGCGATCGACAATTTGCCTTTATCGTTGCTGTATTCTGCTCTGGGATTGGACGCAACAGGCGCGAGTACCAGTCCGGCACCTAGCCGCGCTCCGCGCAAACCTATGGCCATCGGTCTCGACAGTCGAACGCGCGGTTTTGATCCGATCGCGTTCAGTCGCCGGGTCGACGTATTGCGTGCGATTCCCGATCTCAAAACCGAAGTTTTGTTTTTTGATAGCGAAGATGACGTTATTGCCCGCCGCTATACCGAGAACCGGCGGCGACACCCCTTAAGCCCAGACCGGTCATTGGCCGACGCCATATGCGAAGAGAGAGCGTTGCTCACCCCAGTGCGAAATCTAGCCGATTACGTCCTGGACACGTCCGCCCTTTCGTTGAACGATACCCGGCGTCTCATTTCAGGCAATTTCACGCTCGATGAAGATGCCGGTCTTGCACTTGCAGTCACCTCGTTTTCATATGGCAAGGGACTGCCGCGCGAATCAGACCTGGTTTTCGATGTGCGCTTCTTGTCCAATCCCCATTATGTTGACGAATTGCGCGACCATACAGGTCTTGACCCGCAAGTTTGCAGCTATATAACCGCCGACCCGGCGTTCCCGCCGTTTTTCGGAAGTGTCGGTGAATTATTGCTTTCCCTGCTTCCTCAGTATCGCCGCGAAGGCAAAAGCTATTTGACCGTCGCCTTTGGGTGCACCGGCGGGCGGCACCGATCTGTGTTTGTGGCTGAAAAGTTGGGTACCCTTTTGCGCGACGAAGGGTATCATGTCAGTGTCCTGCATCGGGATATGTCCTTAGGAACCCTCTGATCATCTGCCGGGAGTAAATGGATTATGGCGGACGCCATTGGTCTTGTACTGGTCACCCATGGAGGTTTGGCCGAACAATTTGTCGCGGCGATGGAGCACGTTGTTGGTCCCCAGGAGGGCGTGCGGGCCGTGTCCATTGGACCCGACGATGATATGGAGCAGCGCCGCAAAGATATTATGAAAGCGGTCGAGGACTTGGATCGGGGGAGTGGCGTTATAGTCCTGACTGATATGTTTGGCGGCACGCCCTCCAACTTGGCGATCTCGATTATCGGCAACGCGAACGTCGAAGTTTTGGCCGGGGTTAATCTGCCAATGCTGATTAAGCTCGCGAGTGTGCGCCAGTCTTTAACCCTTGCAGAAGCGGCGCAGGCCGCACAGGATTCGGGACGGAAATATATAAACTTGGCTTCCCGGTTATTGGCTGGTGAAGAAACGTGACGGCGGCCGAGGCCGCCAGCGCCGACGTTAAAATCCTCAACCGGCGTGGGTTACACGCCCGCGCCGCCGCCAAGTTCGTCCGCGCCGCCGAGCAGTTCGACGCCGACATCCAAGTATCGAAAGACGACCAAACCGTTCCCGGCACTTCCATCCTCGGCCTGATGATGCTGGCCGCATCCATGGGAACTCTCATACACATCGAAGCTACAGGCGATGAACGGGATGCCGCCGTGGCGGCGCTGGTAACGTTGATCGAAAAGCGCTTCGACGAAGATTAAACCCGCCGCCTAGCGAAAAGGATCGTCCGTGCCCAAGTAATTGCCGATGTAATTGGCAACCCCGTCTTCTAGGGAGGTGAAGGGGTTGTCGTAGCCCGCTGCCCGCAGACGGTCCATGGGGGCTTCGGTGAAATACTGATAGCGATCGCGTATACCCACCGGTGTGTCGACAAAATCGATATTTGGCGCGCATTCAACAGCGCGGTAGACCGCGTGGGCGAGGTCCAGAAACGTGCGCGCGGCGCCGGTGCCTAAATTGAACAGGCCGTTGACGGTGGCCTGGTCGAGCAGCCACAACACCACGTCGACGCAGTCGTCAACATAGACAAAATCGCGCCGCTGCTCCCCGTCTTTGCAATCATTCCGGTGCGAGCGGAACAGGCGCACAGGATTGCCGGCTGCCACGTCCGGGTAGATTTGCGCGACCACGCTTTTCATTGGCCCTTTGTGACCTTCATTGGGGCCATAAACGTTGAAGAACTTCAAACCCGTCCATCGACGCGGCGTGGGGTCCTTGCGGGCCACCAGGCGGGCAATCCGGCGGTCGAACAGATGCTTACTCCAACCGTAGGGATTGAGCGGTCGGAGGGGACCCAGACCATCGACCGAGCCGTCATCATCGAAACCGCGCGTCCCATCCCCATAGGTGGCAGCGGACGACGCATAGATAAACTGCGCACCCCTCTCCGTGCACCAATTCCAGAGCGCGAGCGAAAATCTGAAGTTCGTGTCGATGATCAGGTCGGCGTCGCGCTCGGTGGTGGCGGATATCGCTCCCATGTGAATGATAGCCTCAACCGCGTTGCCATGATCGCTTAAATACTCAAACAATTGTTCGGGCGCGACGATATCGGCCACTTCCGACTTGGCGATATTGCGCCATTTGTCTCCCTTGCGCAGACGATCGCAGATAACCACGTCGGCGGTCGCGCGGGTACAGAGCGCGTTGACGATGTTGGAGCCGATGAAACCCGCCCCCCCGGTCACAATGATCATGGTTGCTCCCTATTTTCCGCCAACGCCGGAACCGCTTTTGGTCCCGGACAGGCGCGCGATGGTGTCCGTAGTGCTGTGGCCGGCTGTCAATTCAGCGAGCAGCACCTGGCCGCCATAACTTTGCACCATGTCACCGCCGACCACCTGATCGACCGTGTAGTCAGCACCCTTGACCAGCACGTCGGGGCGCATGGCGTCAATCAATGCGAGCGGCGTGTCGTCCGCGAACAGCACCACCATATCGACCGGACCCAGCGCCGCCAGCACGGTCGCCCGCGCGCGCTGGTTCTGCACGGGACGTTCAGGACCTTTGAGGCGCGCAATGGACTGATCGGTGTTCAAACCGACCACCAAACGGTCGCAGGCGGCCCGCGCCTGGGTGAGTAGGGATATATGCCCGGGGTGAATGAGATCAAAGCAGCCGTTGGTAAATCCGATGCGGTCGCCTGATCGGCGCCAGCGTTCTATCCGGTCAAGAGCCGGTTGAAGGGCGCAGACTTTATTGCCGCTCGCGCGCAATTCGTCCCTATGGGCGGCGGCAACCAACTCCTCGGCATGCACTACCGCCGTGCCCGCCTTGCCAACGGCCACCCCGGCGGCCAAGTTTGCCGCCCGTGCAGCTGCCGTCAATTGCGCTCCTGTCCCTAAGGCCAGAGCCAAGGTGGCGACCACGGTATCGCCCGCGCCGGAAACATCAAACACATCCCGCGCTTCGGCTGGCAAATGAACGACGTCACCCTCGCCTGCGACCAAAGTCATACCGTCCGCGCTGCGGGTCACCAATAGGGCGCCGAGGTTTGCGCGTTCGATCCACGCGCGCGCCGCTGCGACCACATCATCGTCCGTCGCGCACGCTTGCTCACTGGCGGCAGTCAATTCCAAACGATTTGGGGTCAACAGCGTGACCCCGGCATATCGAGTGAAATCCGTGCTTTTGGGGTCGGCAATGACTGGTTTACCCGCTGCCGCCGCCGCATCGATCAATTGCCGCAAGAGAGCGTCCGACAAAACACCCTTGGCGTAGTCAGATAAAATGATCGCATCATGGTCTGGTAAAGCTACCTCAAACGCGGCTTTAATGCGCACGGCGGCATTGTCCGATAGCGGATCTGTGATTTCCATGTCCGCTCGCAATAATTGCTGGGAGCCCGACACAAAACGGGTTTTCTGCGTGGTCGGGCGCCCCGGCGCCACTACCAGTGAGGCCGTAATATGGGCATCCGCCTCCACGAGCGCGGCTATCTTCCGCCCCGCTGGATCGTCGCCGACGACCGCTAGAACCGTTGCTTGGGCGCCAAATCCGGCCACATTGCGGGCCACATTGCCAACCCCGCCAAGCATTTCTGTTTCGCGCTCCACCCGCAAAACAGGGATCGGCGCCTCGGGCGATATCCGCGCCACCGCGCCCGCTACAAACCGATCGAGCATGATGTCGCCCACACACAGAATGCGCGCACGCGCCAAACTCTCAACCAGCGCCGTCATATCCTCTAATCCGATTTCCGTCACCGTTTGCCGCCCCGTGCTTTCCGAGACCCCCATAACCCTGATAAACCAGGTAAAAATACCGACATCCGGCGACAAAGCCAGCTTGTTCCCTCTAAGATACCCAACCATATTCCGAGTAGCGCCCAAAAATGTCACCGGAAAATGCGCGTATCACTTTGAAATTAATGAGGTAATCCTTGTCGACCCCGGTTATAGAAGTTTCGAATCTTCGCAAGACATTTGATCAGGTTACCGCCGTGGACGACCTCAGTTTGCGCGTGGAAAGCGGTCAACTGGCGGGATTGCTGGGCGGCAACGGCGCCGGCAAAACCACCACCATAGGCATGATTTTGGGTCTGGTTTTGCCCGATGAGGGGTCTATTTACGTGCTCGGCCACGACATGGCTCGCCATCGCTACCGGGCACTGCCGCGGATGAATTTCTCCTCGCCCTACGTCGACCTACCAAGGCGATTGACGGTCGCCCAAAACTTGGGTGTTTATGCCCGCCTGTACGGCTTAAGCGACATCCCCGGGCGCATTCGCCGTTTCGCCCGCGAACTCGACTTGGGCGCGTTTATTGACCGGCCGGTGGGCACCCTGTCGGCCGGCCAAAAAACCCGGGTTGCGATTGCCAAAGCGCTCATCAACGACCCCTATTTATTGCTCCTGGACGAACCCACGGCATCGCTTGACCCGGACACGGCGGATTGGGTGCGGGGCTACCTGGAGCAGTATCAGGCGCGCACAGGGGCGGCTATTCTGCTCGCCTCCCACAACATGGCCGAAGTGGAACGCATGTGCTCGAACGTGTTGATGATGCGCGAAGGCAAACTGGTCGACGAGGGCACCCCAAGCGCACTGATAGCGCGCTATGGCCGCGCCAACATGGAGGAGGTATTTTTGGATATCGCCCGGGGCCAAGGCTGGGATCAGGTCGCCACCAAGAAGAGCGGATCATGAGTGCCCCATCGTATTGGGCCTTGCGGCCGTCGGTCACTCGCATATATGCGATGATATTGCGGTACACGTATTTGCTCAAAGGCTCGTGGCCGCGCATTCTCGAACTGGTCTATTGGCCGACCGTGCAATTGGTGATGTGGGGTTTTATCTCACAGTTTCTGGCATCGACGTCGAGCATCATTGAACAAGCGTTTGGCTTATTTTTATCGGCGGTGCTGTTGTGGGATGTCCTATTTCGCGGGCAACTCGGGGTGTCGCTGTCGTTCTTTGAGGAAATGTGGTCGCGTAATTTGGGCCATCTGATGGTGAGCCCGCTGCGGCCGTCCGAGTTCATCGCAGCGCTCCTCACCATGAGCCTCGCGCGCACGTTGATCGGTATGGTACCGGCATCGTTCTTAGCCTTGTGGTTCTTCGGCTACTCGGTTTATGACCTGGGATTGTCGCTGATCGCCTTTTTCATCAACCTGATTGTCATGGGCTGGGCCATCGGCATCGCCGTATCGGGCCTTGTCCTGCGCTGGGGGTTGGGGGCGGAAAGCCTTGCTTGGGGGCTGGTGTTCGCGATTTCTCCCCTATGCGGCATCTATTATCCAATTGAAGTTATGCCCGCGTGGGTGCACCCCATATCCCATGCCCTGCCCGCGTCCTACGTATTTGAAGGCATGCGCGTCATCTTGTTGGAACATACCGTAAAGTGGGACCTAATGCTGACCGCTGCTTTACTAAATGGGGTCTATTTGACCGTCGGCGTCGGCATCTACTTCGCGTTTTTGAAATCTGCCCGACGCCGGGGCTCTTTATTGCAAATGGGCGAGTGACGGCGCGGCGGTTTTTTCGACGAACGCCTTAGGCGCCGCAATCAAACGGGTCTCGCCAATTTTCATCACCCACGTCTGTTCATCTGCATAGCCCACCGACCTGGCTGCTGTCCGAAATCGTTCCGGGGGTTCAAAGGGCGGCTCGTCGGTCAAAACGATCGTGCCCCAATGCATGGCGACAATGGTTTCCGCGCCCATGTCCCGACCCAATTGCGCAGCTTCTTCCGGGGTCAGATGGCTCGCGCGCATGATCGGTTGGGGTTCATAAGCGGCAATGGGAATGAGCGCCGTATGGATAGGGCCGAAACGTGCCCCCATGTCCTTAAACACCGGCCCATAACCGGTGTCGCCAGCAAAATAGAGCCGACGGCCTTCGGCTTCGAGTATGTAACCGCTCCACAATACTTCGTTGAAATCGGTGATCCCACGCCGGCAAAAATGAACCGCCGGCACACTCGTGACGTTAAGCCCGTCCAAAGCTTGTTCTTGGTACCAATCCAGATCGTAGACATGCGTGTATCCGCGTTCGCGGAAAAAATCTCCGATGCCCAGCGGCGCAAATACAGTGATTCGATCCTTATTGGGCAGAGCTTCCACGGTGCGTGCGTCCAAGTGATCATAATGGTTGTGCGACACAATAATCGCATCAATGGGGGGCAAGTTTTGGATAGAGATCGCTGGTGGTACGTACCGCTCCGGCCCAAACCAATCGACCGGACTAGCACGGGCCGTCAAAAACGGATCCGTCAAAATTGTTTTCCGTCCCATGCGCACAAGAAATGCCGCATGGCCTAGCCAAGTTATAGAATCATCTTTCGCATGGGCGTTGAACTGCGCCAGCGCCGTTTGTTCGTCAAGCACATGTCCATCGGGAACAATCGGGTCCGGGCCGCCGACCACAATACGGCGGGCCAAAAAGGGAATGAAATCTTTAAGGACACTTGCCGTGCGCGGCGGACTGCCCGGTGGATTGCGAAACCCACCCTCCACGTGATGCCATGGTTTGCCCGGGACTTGTTCGGTGTCGCTGCTGGCACAGGATTGAATGGCCAAGACCAAAATCGCCAAAACAGCAAGCCCAAGACCTCCGCGCAGGACAAATACGGGTTGGCTTTTTCCAGAACTAGATAATCTCATGTCGCAACCTCGATACGGTAATCGCCCGCCTGCCTACTGGCCTTCCGGGCGGCGTCTCTCTATATACAGGCAACCGCAATCTACCTATTTGGAACGCTTACGCCTATGTCGCAAATCACCAGATGGCATTTTGTCCGCCACGCACCCGTTGTCAATTCGGATGGGGAAGCCGCGTTTTATAAATCCAACGATGAGCCCTCGGACGTGTCCGACACCGAAGCCTTTAAGGGCCTCGCCCGGCACTTGCCGAAAGACGCCGTGTGGTTGCGCAGCCACTTGCAGCGGACCAAACAAACCGCTGACGCAATTCGCGCCGCCGGGCTTGATTTTCCGGAGCCGATCATCGACCCGGACTTGGCCGAACAGGATTTTGGTGACTGGCACGGGCGCTCGCGCCAAGAACTGGAGCAGGAAATCGATGATTTGGAACCACACAAATTTTGGATTATACCGGCTGAGTATGAACCGCCCGGCGGCGAAAGTTTTGTAACTGTGATGGCGCGGGTCGAACGCGCGATCCAGCGTCACACAGCTGCTCACCAGGGCAAGACCATCGTCGCCGTGTGCCATGGCGGGGTGATTAACGCGGCCATCGGATTGGCGCTCGGCCTCAATTCGGATCAATCGTTGATGTTCTCGGTGGCTAATTTATCTACCACCCGGCTTGACCGCTTGCACGGGCCTGGACTGGGGGGCGATTGGCGTATGGTTTTTCATAATATGCGGGCGCGATAAAAACCACGGCATGATCAAGCCGCAATAATGATGGCGGCAAAAAAGGCGGCTGCCAAAACCAACAAACCACCGATACCAAATAGTAGCCTTGCCCGTCTGAGGTCCGCTTCATTTGCGCGTGCACGCCCGCCCTTGGCGCCAATCCAGGGGATGTCGGCCTGCCTGGCGAATTGGCGCCGGTCAGTCCCCCGCGGTCGTGGCCCTTCCAAGGATGGGCCGAGAATGCCGGCAACAGCCGCGAGCGCACCCTTAGGCAAAAGATGGGAATGCACCCCCCGCCGCACCATCACCCGAAGCCCGCGTAATGGGGCTGCCTGAGGCACAAACACGCTGGCGACGATCAACACCAAACTGCCTAATATGGCTGGCATTATAGTCATTACGTCATAACAGCGGGCCGCCGCCCAATCGAATTTAAACTCACGGCTCCACGTCCCCACCTGAACGGCGGTTACATCAATCGCTCGAAACACCAACATGCCGGGGAGCCCCAAAAGTAAAAACTAAAAGATCGGGGCGACAGCATAAGTGATAAATCCGTGGGCCAAAGCCTCGACCCGGTCACGGACAATTTGATGGAGGTCATTATTGACTGCCGTGCCGGAGACACCGGGGCGAAGACCCTCCATGAACACCGTGCCTTGGCCCAACAGAGCCGCAATGAGCACAACTTCGATGATCCAACTGCCGGGAAAAAGCCCCGCAAGAGCGAGAAAGCCGATCCCCGCGGCAGCGGCAACGGCAGCACCGAATAAAACCAATAGCAAGCCGCGCACCTATCCCGTGGGCGTCGAGCGACGAGAGCGGCTGAGCTTCGGCGCCAGATACCGCACCATGTGCTCCAACAGGCGCGTGGGTCCGGGGACCATCCGCGTTACACCCGCGCCGCCCGGCGAGCTTTCGCACGCCATCCTCAGTGTCCTTGACCAGTAAGGCTTCAACTTATGCCGCTGGACGTAAGGGCTTTCGACAGGTAAATCAGTATCCCATATGTTGTATCATGCGCATGAGCTGTACCAGGCGGCGATCAGACCCTTTCGCGCCGTCGCCACCGTCCACCGAAATCTTCTGCTTAATCCACTGAACCCGTTTTCCTACACGATCGGGGGCAAAGCGTTGGCTGCGGCGCATCAGGTGTTTGACGATTTTACCCGTCGCTACGATAAGCCGGCCTTCGGTTTGGAAAGCACGCTAATCGATGGCAAGGAAACTGCCGTACGCGAAGTGGTCGTAGCCACTACACCCTATTGTAATCTCATTTATTTCGAACGCGACCCGGAAATTGTAGGGACAAGAAACGATCCCCGCATCCTGGTGGTTGCCCCCATGTCAGGTCATTACGCCACGCTATTGCGCGGCACTCTCCAAACTCTCATTGCCGACCACGAAGTATATGTGACCGACTGGAAAAATGCCCGCGACATCCCGGCGGACACGAGCGCTTTCGATTTGGATGACTACGCGGACACGCTGATCGAATTTCTAGAAGAGCTGGGACCGGGCGCGCACGTGATGGGCGTTTGTCAACCGGGCGTGCCAATCATGATGGCGACATCACTGATGGCTGAGGACAAAAACCCGGCTACGCCCGCCAGCATGATCCTGATGGGGAGTCCCATTGATACCCGCTTAAACCCTACCCAACCTAATGACTATGCGACTAGCCGCCCACTATCCTGGTTTGAAAATCACGCCATCATGCGCGTGCCACCGAACTACGCGGGCGCCGGACGGGCTGTCTATCCGGGTTTTATTCAATTGTCTGGTTTCCTCGCCATGAACCTCGATCAACATCTGGATGCGCATGCGCGTCAGTTCGATAACCTGATTGCCGGCGATGGCGACAGCGTAGCAAAACACCAGGCATTTTATGAAGAGTATTTGTCGGTCATGGATTTGCCCTCCGACTATTATCTGCAAACCATCGATCGTGTCTTCCAACGCCATCTGCTGCCGAAGGGCGAGATGACTTGCCATGGCCGTCCGGTAGAGCCGGCGGCGATCACCCAAACTGCATTGCTGACCATAGAGGGTGAGAAAGACAACATCTCGGGCCTCGGGCAAACCGAGGCCGCGCACGCTTTGTGTGTTAGTATCCCTTCAGCAAAGCACGCGCACTACGTTCAGCAAGGCGTCGGCCACTACGGAGTATTCAATGGCCGTCGTTGGCAAGAGGAAATAGCCCCACGCGTTGCCGGATTTGTGCGCGAAAACGGAGGCTAGGAACCCCATGGTGGAACGGCCATTTTGGGAGATCAAAAGTCTGAAAGAAATGACCCGTAACGAGTGGGAGTCACTCTGCGACGGGTGCGCCCGGTGCTGTCTTCACAAATTGGAAGACGAGGATACTGACGAAGTATTTTACACTGATGTGGCGTGCCGCCTTTTGGACATGGATGAGTGCAAGTGCACGCGCTACAAAGAACGCAATCGTCTGGTGCCGGATTGCGTTGTGATGTCACCGGAAACTGTACGCCGGGACGACTGGTTGCCATCCACATGTGCATACCGCTTAGTGCGCGAGGGCAAAGATTTGTATTGGTGGCATCCGCTGGTGTCTGGCGATCCGCAAACAGTTCATGAGGCTGGCATTTCTGTGGCCGGGCGGGCCGTGACCGAACGCGAAGCGGGCCAATTGGAACACCGTCTGGTGGCTTGGCCAGAATAGCCAGAGCAGGCGAGAATTGGCCGAAAGACAGGGTGAGGGGATCCTAATGAGCCGCGGCGAAAATCAGACGCAAACTGTGGAAATTGACCAGCGGCCGGTATCCCTTCGCATTCGCACCAGCACCCGCGCACGCAATATGTTGTTGTCGGTCAATCCGGCGGACGGCGGCATTGATTTGGTCCTGCCGCGAGGCACCCCCGTGGGCGAAGGCTTGGTTTTCGTTGAAAGCCGGTCGCGATGGCTGGCCGGTCGCTTGCGGGCGCTGCCGGCGCCGGTGCCGTTTTTGGATGGCGCCGAGATCCCCGTGCTCGGCGTACCGTGTAGCCTTCGTCATTGTCCAGATCTGCACGGTGGTGTGTGGATGAACGACGACGAAATCCTGGTCACCGGGCGGGCCGAATACATGGCCCGGCGGGTGACAGATTGGTTGCGGCGTACAGCCAAAGATGAGATCAGCCGACGGGCACATCAAAAAGCCGAATTGATTGGCCAGCGCATTACTCACATCAGCGTGCGCGATACCCGTACCCGCTGGGGCGGTTGCACGTCTACTGGACGTTTGTCTTTTTCCTGGCGGCTGTTATTGGCGCCGCCAAATGTGCTTGACTACGTGGTCGCCCATGAGGTGGCGCATTTGGTTGAGATGAACCACAGTCAAAAATTTTGGCAGCTGGTCGGCAAAATAACCGTCGATGCCGACCGCGCCAAGGCCTGGCTGACCGCGTACGGCCAAGCATTATACCGCTATGGCTGAGAGCGGATCGGCGGTGCGCGCCCTTGGCGATGCCCCTCTCAAGTTAATCATTATCCTCGGCATATTGTCAGCGACAGGGCCGCTCTCGACCGACATGTATTTGTCGTCATTGCCCTACATTGCCGAGGAATTTAACGTCGATGTCAGCCCGTCTCAACTCACGTTGAGCGTTTTTTTATTGGGCTTCGCAATCGGACAATTGTTTGTGGGGCCAATTGCTGATCGAGTCGGTCGGCGACCGACATTGATCATTGGGTTTCTGGTTTATGCCTTGGCCTCGATCGCTTGTTATGTTGCGCCAACCATCGAAGCACTCATCGGATTGCGATTTACTCAGGCTTTAGGCGCAAGTGTTGGCGCGGCGATCACGCGCGCCATTGTTCGAGACTTATTTCGGCCAGAGCAAGGCGCCCGTGTGTTTTCGAATATGGCAACGATTATGGCTGTTGTGCCGGCAGCCGCGCCAATACTGGGCGGCTTTCTCAACCACGCGTTCGGCTGGCGGGCAAACTTCGCTGTCATGACCCTGTTCGGCGTCGCCGCGAGCCTCGTGGTTATAGTCAGCTTAAAAGAAAGTCTGCGCACGCCCGATCCCTTGGCCACCCGCCCTTTACGAATTCTCATCAACTTCAAAGAAATGTTGCGGCACCCTCAGTTTCTTGGCTGCACGCTAGCGGGCGCAAGCGCATTTTGTGGATTATTCGCCTTTATCTCGGGCTCTTCCTTTGTATTGCAGGGTGTTTTCGGCGTACCTGACACGAAGTTCGGCTTTTATTTTGCCGCCCCGGTCACCGGCTACATCATCGGCACTCAAATGGCCGCGCGGCTGGTGGGTCGCCATGGCCATGCGACCATCATGGCGGCGGGGGCTTGCGTAGTGGCGACCGCAGGTCTGTTGGCCGCCGCTTTGGCGTTAGCTCAAATTCCGCACGTGGCAGCGGCTGTGGCCCCGGTTGCATTATTTACGGTTGGCGTTGGCCTGGTTCTGCCGCAAGCGATGGCCGGCGCTCTTGGCCCCTTTCCCGATCGCGCAGGAACAGCCTCGTCGTTATTCGGGTTCTTGCAAATGAGTTTGGGCGCCTTAGTTGGGGCTGCGGTCGGCTTCTTTGACGATGGCACCCAAACCCCTATGGGCGTCATTATTGGCATGACGGGTCTCGCGTCCCTCAGCGCGTATTGGTTTTTGGCGCGGCCGGCGTTTCGCAAGTCAGTTGAAATTGAATAGCCGCTTGAAAAAACTGGGCGCTTTCTTCTTCGGCGGCGCATCTGGCTTTTTGTCCCCCATGGACCCGGTCATAAATTGCGCCCATGTGCGGGCCGGCAGACCGCCGCCGGTAACATTTTTCATCGGGCTCCCGTTGTCGTTGCCGAACCACACACCGGTTACCAAATCGTCCGCGAAGCCGATAAACCAAGCGTCGCGGAAATCCTGGCTGGTCCCGGTTTTACCCGCTACCGGCCGATCAATTCTCGCTGCTTTGCCAGTACCGCTTTCAACCGCGGTGCGCAGCAAGTCGGTCATCTGACGGATGTGGAGCGGCGCGACCAAGGGACCCGGACCAGACCCCGACCGCCGATACAAAACCGTGCCTTCGCCATCGCGCACTTCCGAGATGCCATGCGCCATCACCCCAAGGCCGTTGTTGGCGAACACCGCATAGGCGGAGGTGAGTTCCAAGAGCGACACGCTGGCGGTGCCAAGGGCAACGCTCGGGTGGGGCGGAAGCGGCGACGTGATCCCCAGCCGCTCGGCGGTCGCAATCACATGGCGGCGGCCCGCGCGCTCGGATACTTTCACCGCCACCGTGTTGATCGACTGGGCGAAGGCGTTGCGCAGGGTGGTCTCGCCGACAAAAGTACGCTTGTAATTCCGCGGCCGCCAATCGCCAAGGGTCAAGGCTGAATCGCGCATGACAGTTTCGGGCCCGAGGCCGCGCTCAAACGCGGTCAGATAGACAAAGACCTTGAATGCCGACCCCGGCTGACGGCGGGCCTGGGTCGCGCGATTAAATTGGCTAACTTGATAAGACCGACCGCCGACCATAGCCTGTACCTGGCCAGTAGACCGCATGGCAATCAAGGCTCCTTGACCGACCGCCAGGCGTTCGCCGTCGCGCGCAAGTGCCGTCTTAATCCCTTTTTCGGCGCGGCTTTGAAGCCCCGGGTCCAATGTGGTGACCACCGTGAGGTCCTGGTGACCTACCGCCACAAAATCGGGCAGTCGCTCCAGCACCCAATGGGTGAAATAGCGCCGGTCGGGGGCGGATGCCATTTTATGGGGATGGGCCGGCTGCGCCTTCGCCTGCCGCGCCGCAGCTGCCGACAATTGACCCGCCGCCACCATATTGTCGAGCACCTGCGCCGTACGCCGATGAGAGCGCTTGAGGTTGCGCGTCGGCGCAAAGCGGGTGGGGGCTTTCATCAGCCCTGCGAGCATTGCACTTTGGGGCAATGAGAGTTTACGCGCACTAATGCCGAAATAGCGCCGCGCCGCGCCGTCGGCCCCATAGGTCCCGGCGCCCAGATACACCCGGTTCAAATAGAGCTCGAGTATTTCCTGCTTGCTGAATTTGCGTTCGAGCCACAGGGCGAGCATTACTTCGCGCACTTTGCGGCCGAGGGTACGTTCGGGTGTCAAAAACAAGTTCTTCGCCAACTGCTGGGTCAGCGTGCTGCCCCCCTGAACAATGCGGCCGGCTTTCACGTTCGCCACCATGGCACGCGCGAGGCCAATCACATCCATGCCCGGATGGGTATAAAAGCGCCGGTCTTCGGTCGCGATGACGGCATTAATCAGGTGTGGGGGCAGCTCGTCAAAAGTGAGCGTCTCACCGTAAAGGTCGCCGTGGGTCTCAAGGATCGAGCCGTCTGCGGCGAGCAGGGAGATGGTCGGGCGGCGGCGCTCGGCGCCCAAAGTACTGACGTCAGGCAACGTGAGGGCAAAATAACCGGCGGACAGCGCGCCACCAATGGTCCCCCAAACACTCGCCACCGCCATCCAATAAATTAGGCGACAGCGCAAGCGTACGGCCAACGGTTTAGATTTTCTGCCCTTCTGGCGGCGGCGCTTAGCGGTACCCCGCCGAGATTTTTTCCGGGCCACTGGCGTCGGGTCCGTTTAGGCGTCGAGATTGGCGACGCTGAGGGCGTTTTCCTGAATAAATTCACGCCGATGCTCGACCACATCGCCCATGAGTTTAGAGAAAATCTCGTCGGCGGTATCGGCCTGGCTGATCTTTACCTGCAGCAGGTTGCGCGCGTCTGGGTCGAGCGTTGTCGTCCACAGTTGATCTGGGTTCATTTCGCCCAGACCCTTGTAGCGCGACAGACTGATGCCCTTGCGGCCCAATTCGTAGATGCGGTTCAACAATTGGCAGGGCGAGGCGATCTGGAAGGTTTCCCCGTTGCGCTCGAGACGGCCCGGTCTGGCGTAGACGGACTGCAATTCCGCCGTGTGGTCGTCGATGCGCCGGGCTTCGACGCTACGAATGAGATTGCCGTCGATGGCATTAATTTCACGTACGCCACGCAATTCGCGAGTGAACTGAAGTCCTCCGTCTGACAGGGCAACACCGCTCCAACTGCGCTCGGTCTCCAGCGCCAAGGCATCCAGTCGTCCGGCAATGTATTCGGCAACGCGCATTGCTTGTTCCGGGTCGGCCAAAACTTCTGGATTAAGCGCCCCCGCGATCGCTACCTGCTCAACCAGGTTTTTGGGGTACTTGCGGCCAATGGCGTCAAGCATGCGGTCAATTTGGCGGGCATGGTCGACCAGCGCTTTCAAATCGGCACCCGCCCGTTGACTTCCGTCGTGCAGGGTCAAGACCGCGTCTTTGATGCCGCTGTTGATCAGATACTCTTCAAACTCGGCTTCGTCTTTTAAGTACACCTCGGACTTGTCACGTTTAATTTTATAGAGCGGGGGTTGGGCAATGTAGAGGTATCCGTTCTCGACAATTTCCGGCATTTTCCGATAAAAAAAAGTGAGCAACAAAGTTCGAATATGCGCGCCATCAACATCCGCGTCGGTCATGATAATAATTTTGTGATAGCGCAATTTGGCAACATTAAAATCTTCGCTCCCGATCCCGGTTCCCAATGCTGTAATCAAAGTCCCAATCTCGTTCGACGACAGCATGCGCACGACGCTCGCCCGCTCAACGTTCAATATTTTACCCCGCAGGGGCAATACTGCCTGGGTCCGGCGGTTCCGGCCTTGCTTGGCCGAGCCCCCCGCAGAGTCGCCTTCGACAATAAATATCTCGGCTTCGGCCGGATCACGGGACTGACAGTCGGCGAGCTTGCCGGGGAGGTTAGAAACGTCCAAAACACCTTTCCGCCGCGTGAGCTCGCGCGCTTTTCGGGCGGCTTCCCGGGCCGTAGCCGCATCCACAACCTTGGCAATAATGGTCTTAGCCAGGGCCGGATTTTCTTCAAACCATTGGCTCAATTTGTCGTTGATCAACGCCTCGACCACCGGACGCACTTCGGATGACACCAATTTATCTTTGGTCTGCGATGAAAACTTTGGATCCGGCACTTTAAGCGACAACACACAGGTCAAACCTTCGCGGCAATCGTCCCCGGTTAAGGAGAGCTTTTCCTTACGGCCAATACCAGACTGGGACACGTAGTTGTTGACTGTACGGGTAAGCGCCCCCCGGAATCCGGCCAAATGGGTGCCCCCGTCGCGCTGGGGAATGTTGTTGGTAAAACACAAGACATTTTCGTGGTAACTGTCGTTCCATTGCAACGCCACTTCGACCGTGATCCCATCTTTTTCCCCGACAATCGTGACCGGCGGCCCGACGGGGGTCCTATTGCGGTCCAGGTATTGAACGAAAGCCTCAATCCCACCATCATATTTAAGATCTATTTCTTTGGTTTCCACGCCCCGCTGGTCGATGAGTATGATGCGCACACCTGAGTTCAAAAAAGCCAGCTCACGCAATCGATGTTCGAGCGTTTCATAATCGAAATCGACCATCGTGAAGGTGCCCTCGGACGGCAGAAAAGTCACCTCTGTACCCGTCTTCCCCTCGGCGTCACCCACCACTTCCAACGCGCCTTGGGGTTCGCCATGTTCAAAACGGAGAAAATGTTCCTTATCATTGCGTCGAATGCGCAGCTCAAGGTAGGACGACAAGGCGTTGACGACCGACACACCAACACCATGTAACCCGCCCGATACTTTGTAGGAATTCTGATCGAACTTCCCACCCGCATGGAGATGTGTCATGATTACTTCGGCGGCCGAAACCCCCTCTTCTTCGTGAATGTCGGTCGGGATACCGCGGCCATTGTCGCGAACGGTTACTGTTCCTTCCGGATTGAGAACCACAAGAATTCGGTCACAGTGTCCTGCCAGCACTTCGTCGATCGCATTGTCGACGACCTCGTACACCATGTGATGTAATCCCGACCCATCGTCGGTGTCCCCAATGTACATGCCGGGACGTTTACGCACTGCGTCCAGTCCACGCAGCACCTTGATCGAGTCAGCGCCGTATTCGGCGGCCTTGCAAGCCGGTACTTCTTTTTGCGTCTCCGGAGGGGTCGATTCTTGGTCGGTCATTAGTGTGCAACTTTCATTTTAATCTGATCCCGGCGTCCGTTAACGTCCGGGTCCGGGTCCGTCTCCTTCGACGGTTACTTGGCCATCTTCGACAGTAAAAAACTCAGCCTTGCCGTCCAAGGGCCGGAACAGTTCGCGGTCGGTCCCGGTCAGCCATATCTGGGCATCGAGCCCCGCCAGTTGTTCAAACAACGCTAACCGCCGTTCCCGATCCAAATGAGCGGCCACTTCGTCGAGCAAGAGGATAGGTGATCCGTGTCCCATGCCCGTGTGCACGCCAGCATCGGCCAAAACAATGGCAATTAACAATGCTTTTTGCTCGCCGGTCGAGCACAAATCCGCTGGCATATCTTTTGCCCGGTGGCGCACGATGAAGTCGCTCTTATGGGGACCAGTACCGGTACCCGACAGGTTGGCATCCGCATGGCGGCAGTCACGTAAATGCTCAGCCATGCGATCTTCGGCATCCACCGCTGCCATGTGGTCAAGCCATTCTTCTGTCTGGCCTCGAATGGTGATCTCAGCGCCCGGGAACGGCCCCACTCCAGCGGCAATGGCACCCCTCAGTCGCGCTATGGTTTCACGCCGGGCCGCCGCAATGGCAATCCCCTGTTCAGCGAGAGTGTGCTCGAGGACACTCAGCCAAGCGGCATCCGCATGCGTACCATATTCTCGCAAGACTTTATTGCGTTCTCGAAGGGCGCGCTCGTAAGCTCCCACCCGGCGTGCATGCCCAGGATCAAACCCATAAACCAGACGGTCCAAAAATCGCCGCCGCCCCGATGGGGCCTCGGTGAACAGGCGGTCCATTTGTGGCGTGATCCATGATAGGCGCATGCGATTGGCAAGAGCAGAGGGGCCGCCGGCGGCTTCACCATTGATCCGCACCACCCGCCGTTCCCGCCGAGCTCCTGCCCCACCGGCGCTCACCGGATCAAGGCCCGTGCCCAATTCAGTCTCCATCCCCGTGCCATCGATCACCGTGGCAGCAACCGCCCAAGTTTCCTGGTCAGCCGCTTGGGTCCGGGTGACGTCCCCTAGGCGTGCGCCCCGCAATCCGCGCCCTGGAGCGAGATAAGACACAGCTTCCAAAAGGTTGGTTTTGCCGGCGCCATTGGGTCCCGTGAGCACGACCGATTTCTTGCCGTCCAATTTTAGATCAGCGGCCGGATAGCATCTAAAATGGGCAAGCCTCAATCGAGCCACCCCGACTGCAATGCCCATCTCAATGTCTTCCAAGGGCGATGATCCAGGCACAATATTGCCGTCGTCAGCAGAAAAACCGGGGGTCGATTGCGTTGCGCTTTGTGTGCTCATGGCCGCATATTTTGTCCCGGCAGGAAAATTGGCACCTTGTCACCAGACAGGGAGCAATCCAGGTAAACGATCACACCCGCATCGGCATCAAAACGTAAAGGGCTCCCTCATCGGCACTGTCCAGAACCAAAGTTGGCGCCGCGGCGTCAGCAAACTGGAAGCGAGCCACATCGCCTTCTATTTCATCAGCAATATCAAGCATATAGCGAGAATTAAACCCAATGGTCAATTCCCCGGAGCCATAGCTGGCGCTGATTTCCTCGGTGGCGGTGCCGTTTTCCGGGCTGGTCGCCGACAAGGTCAGTCGATCGGTGTCCAGTTCCATTTTCACTGCGCGGGACTTATCTGTCGAGATGGTTGACACTCTATCAACGGCATCAGCAAACAATTTGGTATCCACTTCCAGACTTTTATCATTCCCGCTGGGGATGACCCGGTCATAATCAGGAAAGGTGCCGTCAATTAATTTCGAAGTCACAATTGCATTGCGGAATGAAAACCTGATTTTTGTGTCCGAAAGGGCAATGGTAATTACCTCATCGTTTTCATCGATCAATTTGCGTAATTCGGAAACCGTCTTCCGCGGGACAATAACTCCTGGAATTCCCGCCGCTCCTTCGGGAAGCGGCAATTCGACGCGTGCCAAGCGGTGGCCATCTGTTGCCACGGCGCGCAACATTTGCACGCCATCGGTTTCAGCCGCGTGGAGATAAATACCGTTCAAGTAATAGCGGGTTTCTTCGGTCGAAATTGCGAAGCGCGTTTTATCGATCAGGCGTTTTAAATCTGCCGCGCCCAAATCGAAACGGAACGGCATATCACCTTCACTCATGACCGGAAAATCATCCCGTGGCAGACAAGCCAAAGTAAATTTGGAGCGCCCTGCCGAGAGCTTCACTTTGGCGCCATCGGCGTCCAATGAAATCGCTACCTGAGCACCATCCGGCAATTTTCGCACAATATCGTGAAGTGTGTGTGCGGGAACCGTGGTTGCCCCGGATTGTTTTACGTCGGCATCGACCGTGTCGACAATCGCCAAATCCAAATCGGTTGCGGTAAAGCTGACACTGCCATCCGCCGCTTCTATCAGGACATTGGACAGGATTGGAATGGTATTTCGCCGTTCAACAACGCTCTGAACATGTCCTAACGACTTTAACAGAGAGCCTCGTTCGATAGTCAGTTCCATAGGAATTCAAACGCACTTTTTTGATGATGTAAAGCCCAAGAAATTGGACCCATTCAGGGGCATTCTATGCCGCCCCTCAACAGGCCCTAAATATAGCAGTCCGTGGCAACTTCTGCACGTATTTAAGGCAAAAAAATAGCTGTGCCGGATTCCCAGTAAAAGGGCCGATTTTGGGTATTGGGAAAGCTTATCCTTCGAGCATCCGACGCAATAAATCTACGTCGTCCGCGATGTTCGAATCAGCTTGCCGCAGCTCCTCAATCCGGCGCACCGCATGCATGACGGTCGTATGATCCCGACCGCCGAACTTGCGTCCGATTTCCGGCAAAGATCGCGATGTCAGTTGTTTTGCCAGATACATGGCCACCTGCCGGGGCCGTACAACGGATAGGGAACGCCGCTTGGCCAGCATGTCACTGAGGCGCAAATTGAAATAATCCGCCACCCGTCGCTGAATGTCCTCAATGGTGACACGTCGGTCGTTGGCGCGCAACAAATCTTGCAGCACATCCTGGGCCATCTCCAAGGTCACAGGACGGCCAACAAGGGTTGAGTAGGCGACTACGCGATTGAGCCCCCCTTCCAGCTCGCGCACATTGGACGTAATCCGGTGCGCGAGAAATTCAAGCACGCGTCCAGGGACGGACACGCGGTCGAGTATCTCGCACTTCGACTGTAGGATGCCGAGCCGCAACTCGTAGTCAGTGGGCTGCAAATCGGCCACCATACCCCACCCCAAACGGGACCGAATACGCTCCTCAATGCCTTCCAAGTCGGACGGTGACCGGTCTGCCGAAATAACCACCTGGCGGTTAAAATCAACGAGCGCATTGAAGGTGTGGAAAAATTCTTCCTGTGTACTTTCCTTGCCGCTGATAAACTGCACGTCATCAATCATCAGTACGTCGACCGAACGAAACTGCTGCTTAAACGACATGGTGTCTTTGTAGCGAAGCGCACGGACGAACTGATACATAAATTTTTCAGCCGACAAGTAAACGACACTGCGGCCAGGATGCTGTTCGCGGATGTGCCATGCAATGGCGTGCATAAGATGAGTTTTACCGAGGCCTACGCCGCCATACAAGAACAAGGGATTGAATTGGACACTGGTATTTTCGGCCACCCGGCGAGCAGCAGCGTGGGCGAGTTCGTTTGAATTTCCAACGACAAAATTGTCAAAAGTGTAGCGCCTGTCTAACGGGGCACCAATATCCTCGGGGGGTTCGTGGTGGTCGTATTTGGCGGTCGCGCGCTGGCGGGGCGGAGCCGGGGGCCGGGAAGAAGTTGCGCTACGCGCAGAGGCTTTTGCCGGACCCTCAGAATTATATGAAGGGTTGGCCCCGTTTAGCGCCGGCCGTTTGGTCGCGGGGATGGTCAATTCAATGCCCCGCAGATTAGGGACTTCCCGTGTCCATAAATCGCGGATGCGATCCACGTAATGGGATTTGACCCAATCGCGCATAAAACGCGTCGGCACCGACAATACGACTGAATTGTCTTTTTGACCGACAACTCGCAAAGGCTTTAACCAGCTGTTGAAAGTTGCATCGCCGAATTCTGTCTGAAGGTGCGTTCGCACTCGGCTCCATTGTTCTTCCGCATGTTCAATCGCCATTCCACTGTCGTCGCTCATCCTTGCCCCCCGTCACCCTTGTATCCAAGGCAATGCAGCTGTTTTCCACCCACCACTTGTACCTCGATGCCTTTTTGCGTCTAAATCTCCTTCGAATCCCTCGGAAACATTGAAGCATTCCATATAACCGGCCCGGGTCATGGCGACGGCCGCCGCCATAGACCGCACACCCGAGCGGCAAATAAATAATAACGCTACTTCTTGATCTGGTACGCGTTTCGCCAACTCTTCGACAAATCGTGTATTTTCCTGGTTGCCTGGGAATAACTTCCAACTCAATAGGACGGCTTCTTTTCCAATTGAGGACAAATCCGGCAACCCGACGTAACCCCATTCAGCGTCGGTACGAACGTCTACAAGCACAGCTTGCAGATTGTCGCTTAAAACCTGCCATGCTTCGGCCGGAGTGACGTCGCCCTTGTAATCTTTTGAAGCTCCGCCGCCCATCGCCATTGCAACCACCTCAGCCAAACTCAAGTCGCCACTGCATGACTTTACTACCCGACACACAAACCAGTATTTTTTTGAGTCTCGTTCAGCGCCGGCCGGTTTATATTCTGGCTCTTCGCGACCCAATAAGTACATTTTTTGGAAGTAATATTCGCCAATAAAATTTGAACAAGACACACTACTACTACATTCTGCCGCCATGTATTGGCAGAAACCGCATTAAAAATTAAATTTATACTTGTGATTACTTTGGAGAGCCCCTCGTCCGAGCACAAATCGAATATACCCGGTCGCATCCTGTCACGCAACAGGCGTCGACGACAAGTTTGAAAAAAAATTAACTTTGGGTCCTGGCACCATCGGAGGGCAACATTTAGCTTTGTAATACCCGCACTGTACGTGCGTTAAATGGGATTTAACTTAAGCCTACGCGTTTATCTATTTTCGATATTTTTTTTTGGTTCGGCACCATGCTCAGGGTGTCATACGACAGTGTTTGATCAATTTTCTAAAACGACTCGCAAACCAGCTTCGCCGACTCGGCAATTCGCGGAACGAACCGGCGCCGAAATATTAGTGCACACACAAATGAACCCACGATGTTTCGCGAACGCAAAAATGTGCGGTAACTCGCAAGCACACGCGACTCGATGTCTGAGGGGTCGAAAACTATCGGCAAGGATATTGCCAATAAAATACCGCACTCAGGGGTGCGGTCTCACCATTGGCGGGCTGCAAGTTTCGGCGGTGTTTAAAATTACGCGTTGAGTGCTTTTACACGGCGGGTTAGACGGGACACTTTTCGCGACGCCGTATTTTTGTGGATGATTCCTTTTGCCGCACCGCGCATGATCTCCGGTTGCGCCGCGCGCAGAGCGTTGACAGCGGCCTCTTTGTCGCCGGCCTCAACTGCGGCGTCCACACGTTTGACAAAACTGCGGACGCGGCTGCGGCGTTGCCGGTTAACTTCGGTCTGCCGTTCGGTCCGGCGGATTCTTTTCTTGGCCGATGCGATGTTCGCCATAGTTTTCTCGAATTGTCAGTTCTCGGTTTACGTAATTGTAAGCCAAACAGGGGCGGCTGCTAAAAATTAAATCTAACTCTCGCCCGTGTGTCCGCACGTTACGTCATGCAAGCGGACGCCGGGTTATATCCTTGCTGAGGGAACGGGTCAACTAATGAGTCGCGCAAGAATTACGTGTGTTTTATTAAAACTTAGCGGTTCTTGAATTGGGGCTTACGCTTATCGAGAAACGCTTTCATGCCTTCTTTCTGATCTTCAAAGGCAAAGCTCGAGTGCATGAGACGGCGTTCAAACCGCACGCCCTCGCTAAGGGTTGTCTCATAAGCCCGATTGACGGACTCTTTCACTAACATCGCAACCGGCCGTGACATCTCGGCAATTTTGGTTGCTAGCTTAATTGCTTCATCCATCAAGTCGTCCAAAGGAACAACGCGACTAACCAACCCTGAACGTTCGGCTTCGTCTGCATCCATCATGCGGCCGGTCAAACACATTTCCATGGCTTTCGCCTTGCCAACAAATCGCGTAAGGCGTTGTGTGCCACCGGCGCCGGGAATAATTCCCAATTGAATCTCCGGCTGGCCGAATTTTGCGTTGTCGGCAGCCAGGGCCGTGTCGCACATCATGGCAAGTTCACAACCGCCGCCCAGGGCGTAACCGGCGACCGCAGCCACGACGGGTTTCCTGAACGTTGTCACCCGTTCCCAGTTACGGGTAATAAAATCTTCGGTGTAAACATCGACATAATTCTTCGGCAACATTTCTTTAATGTCGGCCCCGGCGGCAAACGCGCGGTCGCTGCCGGTAATGATGACAGCGCCGATCTCGTCATCACTTTCAAACTCATCCAAAGCGTCCGACAGGTCATTCATCAGGCTCGAGTTCAACGCATTCAGTGCATCAGGTCGATTAAGGGTAATGATGCCAACCGGTCCCTTGGTGTCGACCAGAATATTTTCATAGGCCATGAATGTTTACTCCCATTTATTTTCTGAATTTAAGGACAGCTAATCCGATCCGGTCGCTTCCGCGCCAACAGACCTCGGCGATAAAGTGAACCGCACTACCGTGAGATCATTTCCTCCACCGTCCAAATAAATTACCAAATTTTCGTCGTCCCGCTGATATCGCAATGCACTTTTGTCTTGTCCCATGAGGACCCATCCCAATTGCGGCAAGGCCGCCCGATAGAAAGTCACCACTTGCGGCCTGGTCACCTTGCCGGTCGCTTGCACGTCGATGATACGGCCACCCGGTTTGTCGAACACAAGCGCCCCATCCGGAATTTCCCCAAGCCCCTCCATGAGCGGCAGGTCATCAGCGCCGCTCACAAAACCATTGGCCCAGGCGGCGTGAGTCCACGCAAGGCTACCGGCCACAAGTATCACAGCCATGGTCGCCACCATCGCCATTGGGGCCACGTTGTTTACGCGATCAAGAGGCGTTCGATCAAGCCGCATGTTTCACCCTAATTTGAGAAGCCAATTGCCGACAATGTTATCACAGGCGACGCCGAAGGGGCGCTGGCGTTTCTAGCGTTGCCGCGCCGCGCAGAAAAATGTCGACCGGCCGGATTGAACAATGCGTTGAACGCCACCGCCGCAGGCGCACCCTGGGCACGGCTCGCCTTCGCGCCCGTACACCGCGTGGGCATTTTGAAAATACCCCAATTCGCCATCGGCGCCGGCATAGTCCCTAAGCGACGATCCCCCCGCCTCGATGGCCTCGGTCAATACATCGCGAATATGGGGCACCAGACGATCAGCACGCTTGCCGGCGACCGTCGCCGCCGAACGGCGCGGGGAAATCCCTGCCCGAAACAATGCTTCACACACATATATGTTGCCAAGACCTACAACCACTTTCTGATCCAGTAAGGTGGTTTTGATAGGCGACTTACGGCCCCGGAGCACCGATGACAAAACACCGCCGTCGAAGGCGTTGCCAAGAGGCTCGGGCCCCAAATGACAAAACAATCGGTGGTCTTCAAGGTCGTTTTCCGCAACGAGTGTAATGAGCCCGAAACGGCGCGGATCGGTAAACACCACACGCACGCCATCGTCCATATGAAACACCACGTGATCGTGCCGGCCATTGCCGTCTTTATCCGGCGGCGACAATATCGACATGCGCCCCGACATGCCCAAGTGGACCACCATCACCTCACCATTGTCCAGCGTCCACAGCAAATACTTGGCGCGCCTGCCAATCGAGATCACGCGCCGGCCGGTCATCCGCGCAACAAAGTTTTCCGGCATAGGAACGCGCAAGGTCGTCCGTCGCTGGACCACGCGCGCGAATGTCCGGCCCTCGATAACGGGAGCAAGGCCGCGGCGCACGGTTTCTACTTCGGGTAACTCGGGCATGGTGGCGACAAGGTAGCGCGCCTTGGGCCGCTAGGCTATGGTCCGCAGCATGACAGAGACGGACAGCCACGAAACCGATTTTGGATTTCGCCGGGTCGCGGTCGCGGATAAAGCGCCGATGGTTGCCCAGGTGTTCGACCAGGTTGCCGACCGCTACGACGTCATGAACGACGTCATGAGCGGGGGTGTTCACCGATTGTGGAAACGGGCTCTGGTCAACTCCCTACGGCCGCGCCGGGACTTGCATCTTCTGGATGTGGCCGGTGGCACCGGGGATATTGCCAGGCGTTTCCTTGCCCGCGCGCGCGCGCATGAAGAAAATTGGGGCCTCCCACGCATCACCTTGTGCGACATCAACGCGACTATGCTGATGCGCGGCCGGGATCGCCTGATCGACCGGGGTGAATTTGGGACGATTGCGTGGTCCTGCGGCGACGCAGAACAACTGCCTTTTCCGAGCGGATCCGTTGATGCCATTACCATTGCCTTTGGCATTCGCAACGTGACACACATTAATGTGGCGTTGAGCGAAATGCGCCGCGTACTCCGCCCGGGCGGACAATTCCTCTGCCTCGAGTTTTCGCGTTTGATTTTGCCCGGGCTGAAGAAACTGTACGACACATATTCTTTTCACGTAATCCCGGCATTGGGCCAATGGATCGCCAAGGACCGGGAGGCTTACACTTATTTGGTCGAAAGCATCCGGCGCTTTCCTAACCAGGAGACGTTTGCCCAAATGATTGCCGACGCCGGTCTCGCGCGGGTTAAAGTGATAAATCTGTCAGGCGGTGTGGCGGCCATTCATTCCGCCTGGCGCACCTAAAATCACAGGGCAACGATGATCCGATCTTTTCGCCATTGCCTTCATTTGTTGCGGGTCGCACGCGTGCTGTCCCGCCACGATGCCCTGTTCCCAAGGGAGCTGTTGGAGGCAAGCCCGCCGGGATTTCGAGTAGTCCGACGCTTGACCCGGCTTGGACTGCCCGCGTGGGCTGGATCGGGAGGAGACAGCGCCGGGAAAACACCCGGCGAACGGCTATCAGCGGCTCTCCAATCTTTGGGGCCGAGCTACATCAAACTCGGGCAATCATTGGCGACGCGTCCTGATTTGGTGGGCGGCGAAGTCGCCGACGCTTTGTCCGAATTGCAAGACCATTTGCCGCCCTTCCCCGGGGAAACCGCCCGCCAGATAGTGGCGGACGAACTCATGGCCCCGGTCGAGACCCTGTTTGAAAGTTTTGACAATGAGCCGGTGGCCGCGGCATCCATTGCTCAGGTTCATTTTGCCGTCACCCGAGACGGCAAGCCTGTGGCCGTCAAGATACTGCGCCCCGATGTGGAGGCGGCTTTTGCCCGTGACCTCGAGCCGATACTCTGGATTGCCGCCAAGCTGGAGGCCTGGCAGCCGGAAATGAGACGATTGCGGCCGTGTGAAGTGGTACGCACCTTTGCCGACAGTGTGGCGATAGAAATGGACCTTCGATTGGAAGCCGCAGCGGCCGAGGAATTGGGCGAAAATGCGCGCGCGAACGAAGATGGCTTCGTCATCCCGGCCGTCGATTGGCGGCGCACCGGACGCCGCGTCCTCACCACTGAAAGGGTCTCCGGCCTGCCGATCGCCGATCATGACGCGCTGGTGGCCGCCGGACATGACACCCATCGGTTAGCCGCCAAATTGTTGCGCGGCTTTTTAAGTCAAGCCATGGGCGACGGCTTTTTTCATGCCGATCTGCACCCGGGCAATTTGTTCGTAACGGAAGAGGGTGAGATCGCGGCCGTTGACTTTGGCATTATGGGACGGTTGGACAAGAACAGCCGCCGTTACCTGGCCGAAATTCTGCTTGGCTTTGTGCGCGCCGACTATGCCAGCGTCGCCCGGGTCCACTTCGACGCCGGCTACGTGCCGCGCAACAAATCACCGGAACTGTTTGCCCAGGCCATGCGCGCGGTGGGAGAGCCGGTGTTGGGCCGGCCAGCCAAGGAAATTTCCCTCTCGCGCATACTCGCGCAATTGTTTCAAGTGACCAAGGCGTTCGACATGCAAACCCAGCCACAATTGCTGCTGCTCCAAAAAACCATGGTGGTCGCAGAGGGTGTCGCGCAGAAACTGGACCCGGACATTAACACTTGGGACATTACTTCCCCCCTCGTCGAGGGCCTGATGCAGGCGCATTTTTCACCGGTTGCCCGTGCCCAGGAGGTGCTGGAAGAAGGGGTCGACGCGGTACGCCGGTTGCCGGGATTTTTGCGCCGGGCCGAACGCGCTGTCCAAATGATCGCCGATGGGTCCTTTCAATTGGACCCAGACACCCTCCAAGAACTTGCCAAAGCCAATCCCCACGGTGTTCGGCTCGGCACCGTAATTGTATGGATACTCTTGGCTTTTGCCCTTGGCTTAGCCTTTTCCCTGGGTTGATTTGAGGGCCCCCCTTGGCTTGAGAAGGGGCTTGATGTACACTAACTACATCAAACATCAGTAGTTAATGGTAAATTACAGTGCTGGCAGACAAGCATATTCTTCTGGTGATCGCGGGCGGCGTGGCGGCCTACAAATGCTTGGACCTCATTCGGCGTTTGCGGGAGCAAGGGGCGAGTGTGCGCTGCATCCTGACCAAGGGCGGGAGCCAGTTCGTCACTCCTTTATCTGTCGCCAGCCTCTCAGGCGAAAAAGTTTACAGCGACCTTTTTTCGCTCACCGACGAAGCGGAAATGGGTCATATCCGCTTGTCGCGAGAGGCGGACCTGGTACTGGTGGCACCGGCGACCGCCGATCTCGTCGCCAAAATGGCCCATGGGATTGCCGACGACCTGGCGAGCACCACTTTATTGGCGACAGATAAACCGGTGATGATCGTGCCCAGCATGAACGTGGAAATGTGGGACAAACCCGCCACCCAACGCAATATGGCAACGGTTGAGCGCGATGGCGTGTTGCGGATTGGACCCAACAGCGGCGATCTTGCCTGTGGCGAAGAAGGCGCAGGCCGCTTGGCGGAAGTGGATGAGATCATTGATGGGATTGCCGGTTTTTTCAGCGCCGGCACCGGGCCTTTAGCCGGCAAACGTGCACTCGTCACCTCGGGACCCACTCATGAGCCCATCGATCCCGTTCGCTACATCGCCAATCGCTCTTCCGGCAAACAAGGCCATGCGATCGCGGCGGCGCTGAGGCGCCTGGGGGCAACCACCACTTTGGTCACTGGCCCGACAAACGAGGCCGATCCTTGGGGGGTCACCGTTCATCATATCGAGACCGCGGAACAGATGATGCTGGCCTGTACCCAGGCCCTGCCTGCAGACGCGGCCGTTTGTGCCGCCGCTGTTGGGGATTGGCGGGTGGCAACCAGCGCCAAAAACAAGATCAAGAAGAACGGCGCCACCCCCATTTTGGAATTGGTCGAGAACCCGGACATTCTGGCGGGATTAAGTGTGCGCAATGAGAACCGCCCACAATTGGTGGTTGGCTTTGCCGCTGAAACAGAAAATGTCGTTGCTTATGCGCAACAGAAACGCGCGCGCAAAGGCTGTGACTGGATTGTTGCCAATGATGTATCTGTGGGCACGGGCGTTATGGGTGGCGACCATAATAAGGTCCATTTAATCACCTCTAACGAGACCACAGCTTGGCCGACGATGAACAAAATTGATGTTGCCGACAAGCTTGCCGGTTTGATTGCCTTGCATCTCGGCGCACCGACGACGAAATCATGACCTTGTCTACGACACAAATTATGACGGTTGAGGTCCTGCAATTAGCCCATGGCAACGGTTTGCCATTGCCCACCTATGAAACCGGAGGCAGCGCCGGCCTGGATCTGCCGGCGGCAATTGAAGAAGATTTGATCCTTGTGCCTGGTGGCCGCGCCCTGGTGCCGACCGGCCTGAGTATCGCCCTCCCACGGAGTGCCGAAGCGCAGGTGCGCCCACGCTCCGGCTTGGCAGCGCACTTTGGGGTCACGGTTTTAAACAGCCCGGGCACCATCGATAGCGACTACCGGGGTGAGATCAAAGTCATTTTGATCAATCACGGACCCGACCCTTTCCTGATCACACGGGGCATGCGCATCGCCCAATTAGTGATCGCCCCCGTCGCTCGGTTGGAGTGGCAGGTGGTGACCGCTTTGCAGGCCAGTGCGCGCGGGGAAGACGGCTTCGGATCGACCGGCGTGGACGTAAGAAAGGCCCGCTCGTCATGTTGAGATTATCCAAGAAAACTCTCTTTGCCTTGGAAGCTGTTGTCGATGTTGCCTGCAACTCCCGGCCATCGCCGGTTCAATCAAGGTCCATCACCCACCGTCAAGGCATTCCCCAGCGGTATCTGGAGCAAGTGATGCAAGAACTGGTGCGGGCAGGAATTTTGAAAGGCTTACGGGGTCCCAAAGGCGGCTATCGTCTGGCCCGCGAGCGGCGCCGGGTCACCGTGGGCGAAATTGTCCGGGTCGTTGGTGCTCTTGATTTGAATAAAGAGTCTGGTCACGGCGGCACGTCGGAATTGGGATATAAGGTGGTATACCCGGTGTGGAATAAGCTGCAGAAGGAAATGATGGATCGGCTTAACTCGATAACCGTCGAGGACCTGTGTAATCTTGCCCAGGAAGCCGGATTAACGCCTGAGGACGAGCAGAAACAAGTCGACTTTAATATCTAACCAATAAGGGCGGCGGGGAGCCGTTGGCGCAAATCAGGAGTCCATAATGGACAGTTATATTCCGACCGAGATCGGCCGCGGCCTCATTTATGATGACATCACCCAAACTTTTGGCAACACACCTTTGGTGCGATTGAATACGTTGCCACAGGAAGCCGGTGTGAAAGCCGACATAGTGGCGAAGCTCGAGTTTTTCAATCCACTCGGGTCGGTCAAAGACAGGATCGGCGTGTCCATGATCCGGGCCCTGGAAGACCAAGGCAAGATTGGGCCGAAAACCATACTCATTGAACCCACTTCGGGCAATACCGGCATAGCGCTCGCCTTTGTGTGCGCGGCCAAAAGCATCCCGCTCACACTCGTTATGCCCGAAAGCATGTCCATTGAACGCCGCAAGATGCTGTCCTTGTTGGGCGCTGATCTTGATTTGACCCCTGCGGCCAAAGGCATGAAAGGCGCGATTGCACGGGCCCAGGAAATGGTGGCGGAAAACCCGAACGCGGTCATGCCCCAGCAATTTGAGAACCCGGCCAATCCGGAAGTCCACCGGGTGACCACGGCCGAAGAAATTTGGCGCGATACAGATGGCAAAGTGGACGCGGTTATTACCGGTGTCGGTACGGGTGGCACCTTGACCGGCATTGGCGAGGTCCTGAAAGAGCGCAAACCCAGCGTTAAAATGATTGCAGTCGAGCCGGAAGACAGCCCCATTTTGTCAGGTGGCGCCCCGGGGCCGCACAAAATTCAGGGCATTGGCGCGGGCTTTGTGCCTGGTATTTTGGATACGGGCTTGATCGATGAAGTCATCACAGTCGGCAATGAAACGGCGTTCGAAATAGCCCGCAACCTGGCCCGCAAAGAGGCTATACCAGGCGGCATATCATCGGGTGCGGCAATTGCCGCTGCGATTGAAGTCGGCAAACGCCCCGAATGGGAAGGCAAATTGATCGTCGCCATTATACCTTCATTTGCCGAGCGTTATTTGACCACCGCCCTATTCGACAACTTATAACTTTGGCTTTAACCCGGGATTTTGCACAACTTAAAACCGGGAGATCATATCAATTATGGACCTGAGCGACGATCAGCTTGACCGCTATGCGCGCCATATTATCCTCAAGGAGGTGGGCGGCGCCGGACAAGCCAAACTGCTCAATGCCAAAGTTCTGGTCGTGGGTGCGGGCGGCCTGGGCTCGCCGCTCCTTATGTACCTGGCGGCCGCGGGGGTCGGCACCCTTGGGGTGGTGGACGACGATGAAGTCAGCCTGTCGAACCTGCAACGCCAGATCATCCACACCACCGCGAACATCGGCCGCTCTAAAACCGATAGTGCCGCCGAGACCATTGCGGCGGTTAACCCCGATGTACGGGTCGTACGCCACAACACCCGGCTGAATATCGACAATGCATTGGAACTTATCGGCAGCTACGATGTGATTGCCGACGGCTGCGACAATTTTGAAACCCGTTTTCTGATTAACGACGCCTGTCACTTGGCGAAGCGGCCCCTGGTTTCCGCAGCCCTGGGTCAATTCGAAGGACAATTGGCGACGTTCCGGTCATATGACGCGGCAGGCGACAAGCCGTGTTACCGCTGCATATTTCCGGCGCCACCACCACCGGGCAGCGTCCCGTCGTGCGCGGATGGCGGCATATTAGGAGCCATCGCCGGTGTCATGGGGACACTTCAAGGAGTTGAAGTACTGAAGGAAATACTTGGCATCGGTCGTTCGCTGGCCGGTAGTTTGATCATCTACGACGCCCTATCAGCTGAGTTCCGCAAAGTCGCGGTCAGACCCGATCCGGTGTGTGCCTTGTGCAGCAGCAAACCATCAATCACCGATCTATCAGCCCACGCGGCCTAACTCTTAGACGCCGCCCGTGCATACCATATTGGAATTTTAGAGAAGCCCGTCGATCACCCGGTCAGGCGGAGTGTGACCGTCAACGAAAGTTTTGATATTGATGATCACTTTTTCGCCCATATCGATCCGCCCTTCAATGGTAGCCGAGCCCATGTGGGGCAGCAATACAACATTTTCCATGGCAACCAGTTTGGGGTTGATGGCGGGTTCGTGCTCGAAGACATCAAGCGCGGCCCCGGCGAGCTCGCCCGCGCTCAGCATACGGACCAAAGCATTTTCGTCGATCACTTCGCCGCGCGAAGTATTTATTACATAAGCATGGGGTTGCAGCAGTTTTAAGCGTCGCGCCGAGAGCAAGTGGTACGTCGCCGGGGTATGCGGACAATTCACCGACACAAAATCCATGCGCGCCAGCATCTGATCGAGACTTTCCCAATAGGTTGCTTCGAGCTCTTCTTCCACCTCGGCGGGAAGCCGATTGCGGTTGTGATAATGGATCGACAATCCAAATGCGCGCGCCCGGTTTGCAACCGCTTGCCCGATCCGGCCCATACCGATGATTCCCAGACGCTTGCCCCAGATCCGGTGCCCGAGCATCCAAGTGGGCGACCAACCCTCCCAGCGGCCATCGCGAACAATCCGCTCCCCCTCAGCCAACCGGCGTGAAACCGCGAGCACAAGGGCAAGCGTCATATCAGCGGTATCTTCGGTTAGCACACCAGGGGTGCTGGTGACCGTAATGCCGCGCTGACGGGCGCTCGCCAAGTCGATGTGATCGACGCCAGTGCCAAAACTCGCAATTAATTGCAGCTTCGGATTGGCCTGGGCCAAAATGCGGGCGTCAATCCGGTCCGTCACCGTGGGCACCAGCACGTCAGCGGTTTTGACCGCCTCGATCAGTTCTGCTTGGCCGAGAGGCCGGTCGGCGATGTTTAGTTGAGTGTCAAACAGCTCCATCATCCGCGTCTCGATCACGTCCGGGAGCTTACGGGTAACGATGACCAGGGGCCGGTGTTTGCTCATTAGAATTTCTTACCCCAGGGGGACTGATTATTTTGGTAAGCCGTAGCACCCAGTATCCCTAAGCGCAAAGCCACCACAGCCCTTGTTTAGCGGATGCACAGGGACAATACAACAAACGGGACGATAAACGGGGCCCCAAGAGAGCGTTCTTTAGCACCCCCAACCTTGGTCGCCACCGCGCGGGATCACCTTGACCCGGAAGCGGTTGGGCGCATACTTTACAGTGGTGATCCAGGTGCCGGAGTATCTGGACTGTCAGGCGCTTAACCGCCGCTACGAGCAAGCCGTTGTGAGTAGAATGGGCTCCATCCACCGATTTGTCATCGCCGGCTTCAGAGTTTGGCCGGGCGTTTGGCTCCCGTTCATTGTCCTGTTGACCAGCCTCCTCATGGTTCCTTCCCCTGCCGACGCCAAAAGCGGTTTGCCGGTGCCGCGATTTGTGTCTCTCGGCGCTGAAAAAGCCAATGTCCGCAACGGCCCCGGCAAGCGCTACCCCATCGGCTGGGTGTTCGTCCGGCGGGGAGTACCGTTGGAAGTCATCGCTGAATATGAAATGTGGCGTAAAATCCGGGACAAAGATGGCGCCGTTGGATGGATCCATCATAGCCTGCTTTCCAGCCGCAGGAGCGCCGCCATTAAAGGCAAGAAACCTCAATCTCTGTATCGCCAGCCGGACGCAAAATCAGATTTGATCGCCCTGTTGGAGCCAGGCGTGATTGCCCGTGTTCTCACCTGCGAAGACATATGGTGCCGTCTGGATGTAAGTGGCCGGCGAGGTTGGATTAAGCGCTCCAGTTTATGGGGGGTCAAGGCCGAGGAACGCATTAACTAAAGCATTTTGCGCTTACGAAAAATCCTCGGCCAGGGCCTCACGAACCGCTTTTGGAATCACCGCCATATGGGCGTAATTTTCGTGACCAACGCCCAATATAATTTCGGCGTCGGCGTTTCGAAACGCGTCAACTTGTTGATCCGTAAATGGAAAATGAAAAAAGTGAACCGCTGAAGTTTTGCCGGCCGCATTTGTGCGTTCAACATCACCATCAGGCTGGGCGGCCACAATCCATTCCCCGACTTTGAGGGTCACCGTGTGCTCAACCCCACCCCGACGGCCAAGTTCCCGTGCCCGCTTCCGTTCGTCTTCAATTTCAAACATTAGGGTCGCGACCAATTCTCGGCCCTTTGGCACCAGCGGATTATAGACGGCGAGCTCATCCAGAATTTGCA
>JAPYRI010000001.1:96512-98787 GCA_029941135.1 Alphaproteobacteria bacterium
TCTCGGCCCTTTGGCACCAGCGGATTATAGACGGCGAGCTCATCCAGAATTTGCATCCACATGGTGTCGTAGTTTTCGAAATAGAATGTGGCGTCGGGCCTAACCGACACCCGCCGGCTTTTTTTGGTCTCGATAATCCGTTGTTTCAAGTCCTGGCGTTGCGCGCTGTAAACCTCAGGCGAGAGGATGTCGCTGCGGATAATTTCTCGTGTTGTCGGGGGCATTCCTATCTCCGGGACCTAATCGTTCGCAGGCATAAGCCCATATGACAAAGCCATGAGCTCAATGGGATGGCGGGAAACTTTGGGTACCGGCATTTCCCCATCCGCAAGAGTCATGCCTTGCAAGATTTGCTCGGCAGCGAGAGGACATTCAGAGACCACATGGACATTGCCGTTTTTCACAGCGGCGCGGAATACCGGGTTACCGACTTTCAAAGCCACATCGAAGTTCTTTTTCATAACGCCCCACGAGCCACCGTGGCCCGAGCACCGCTCGATCACGTCAATGGCCGTATCGGGAATGTGCCGCAACATCTGCGCCCCCTTTTGACCGGCGTTAAGGGCGCGCGCGTGGCAAGCCATATGCATGGTCACGCCCCCATCCAAGGGCGTCAAACCCGCGGGTAAGCCTTCCTTGTCGGCGATGTCCACCACATACTGGTCGATGTCGAAGGTCGCTGCGGCGAGGGTTTGAACATCGTCATCATTAGGCAAGAAAAGAGGCCACTCGAACTTCAACATCAACGAGCACGACGCCACCAATGAGATCACGGCGTAGCCTTGATCAATCCACGGTTTCAGCTCCGCCGCCACTTTCTTTGCATGATCGGCAACCCCCGCGATATCGCCATGTTCCAGCTTCGGCATCCCGCAGCATCCGGTATAAACCACCTGGGTTTCAACGCCGTTATGGGCGAGCACGGCGCGCGCGGCCGAGCCAATTTGCGGGCTGTTGTAGTTGGCGAAGCAGGTCGCATATATAACGGCCTTGCGACCATAGGCGGGCGCTGAAGGATTGATCGCCAGGTCATCTGCCGCTCTATTTGCCCGTCACGATGCGCTCGAACAGCTCCCGAACTGTAGGAATAAATCCGTTCCGGTAATAGGGATCCGTCGAAAATCGATAGGCATTGTGTCCGCTAAACGCGAGATTGTGCTCGACGGAGCCTTCGTGCGCCACATCCTGAAGGGTTTTCTGAATGCAGAAACTGCGGGGGTCCGCCTTTTTGCCTGTCGACCAGGGTTCGCTCTGCGACCAATTGGAAAAACGGCAGGCGCTCAGGCAACCCATGCAGTCGATCTGGTCTTGTCTGATTTCTTTGCTTTTCTCAAGTGTCATAAAAACAAGTGTCGAATCCGGGGTGCGTAAGCACTCGGTAAATCCTTCGCGCTGCCAACGCTCGGCATGCGCTTTATCCTCGGGCGCCACATAGACCAGGCGCTTGCGGGCGCCAAAGTTGAAGCTGTCGGTGTGCGCACCATCCGGACCGGTGGTATAGCTGATTTGCCGGGCGGAGCGCTCTTCCAGTTCATGCAGACAACTATTGCGAATGGAAGATGAATAAAATCCGGTTGGGCTGAAGCGGTGGAGGGACACCTCGCCGTCTGTCAAATTCAACAGGCGCTGTTTCCACTCGGCCGAAATCGGGCTTTCCTGGGTGACCAGTGGACGGCTGCCAAACTGAAAAACAATCGGACCCAATTCCGGGTTATCAATCCAATTTTCCCACTCATCCAGACACCAAACCCCCCCGGCCATGACGATCGGGGTTTCGCCCAAGCCAAGCGTCCGCATAAGTTGGCGCAATTCCAGCACCCGCGGATAGGGATCTTGAGGCGCCAGCGGGTCTTCCTTATTGGAAAGACCATTATGGCCACCGGCCTTCCACGGATCTTCGTAGACCACCCCGCCGAGGGTTTCGGGATACTTGTGGTAAGTGCGTTTCCACAGGGCGCCGAACGCGCGCGCGGACGATATAATCGGATAAATATAAACCCCGAACCGGGCGGCGACTTCGGCCAGCCGATACGGCATCCCAGCGCCGCATGTAACGCCACTGACCAACCCTTTGGCTTTGTCGAGAATGCCTTCGAGCACCCGCTCGGCGGCGCCCATTTCCCATAAAACGTTCATATGCAGCCGGCCATTACCGCAGGCCAAATCGTAGGCCCGGCGAATTTGGGCGATACCCCCGGCAATGCCGTATTCGACCATTTCTTCATGCCGTTCGCGCCGAGTGCGGGCATGGTATATTTGCCGGATAATATTACCG
>JAPYRI010000002.1:0-30052 GCA_029941135.1 Alphaproteobacteria bacterium
GTCCTAGCAAGACCGAACTCGCTAACGCAAAGACATACATTACCGGCTCGTTTCCGTTGAGCCTTGATAGCAACAGTAAAATTGCCCGCCTATTGGTTATGGTCCGCATGCGGGGCCTTGGCATTGACTATATCGATCGGCGCAATTCATTCATTGAAGCCGTAACCCTTGACGATGTTAAACGTGTCGCGCGTACTCTGTTTGATCCTGAAAATTTAGTGTTTATTGTGGTTGGCTCCCCGGATGGTGTGTCAAGCAGTGGACCCACCAAGGCGCCAAATACCGGGCCTGAGAATGTGACGACGAACCAGCCAGCGTCTGAAGGCTAAGCAGTTTCTCTTCCACGCAGCCTGACTATACTGAGGCTTGAGGATATCTGCCGTTACTTGAACCGAGGCACCTGTGTCCCTGCGTTTGTTACCAGAAAATATAGTCAATCAGATCGCCGCTGGCGAAGTCGTCGAAAGACCGGCCAGTGTTGTCAAAGAGCTGGTTGAGAACGCGATCGATGCCGGCGCCCGGCGGATTGACGTCATTATGACCGGAGGCGGCAGGTCTCTGATTGCGGTCACCGATGATGGTCGGGGAATGACCGGTGACGAACTGAAATTGTGCGTCGAACGTCACGCGACCTCGAAACTTGATGATGACGATTTGCTCAATATCAAACATTTAGGATTTCGAGGCGAAGCCCTGCCATCGATTGCATCGGTCAGCCGTCTAACCATCGGCAGCCGAAAGTCAGACGCCGACGGCATGCTGGCGGATGACGCGTGGGAACTCGCGGTCACCGCCGGTCAAAAGTCTAACCTTCGCCCTGCCTCTTTACCTGCAGGAACCAGGATTGAGGTACGCGACTTGTTTTTCGCGACGCCGGCGAGGCTTAAGTTTCTGAAGGCGGAAAGAACTGAATTTGGGCATGCCATCGATGCTGTCAGGCGCTTGGCAATGGCCCATCCGGATATCGGTTTCTCGGTGACTGATGGCGAGCGGACGCGGCTACGGGTTCGCGAAGGATCGGCCGATTTATTCGAAGCGAGGCGTGCGCGACTGATTGACATCATCGGCCGCGATTTTGGTGAGAATTCAATTGCCATCGATGCCGGTCGCGACGGTTACAAGCTTACAGGCTATGCCGGATTGCCGACGTTTAGCCGCGGCAACGCGCAGTACCAGTACATGTTTGTGAATGGGCGTCCGGTGCGCGACCGGGTCCTGCAAGGCGCGATCCGCGGCGCCTATTCGGATTTGCTGGCGGGCAATCGGCACCCGATCGTGGCTTTGTTTCTGGATCTTGATCCCTTGTCCGTGGATGTGAACGTCCATCCGGCGAAGGCCGAAGTTAGGTTCGAAGACTCAGGGCGTGTGCGTGGTCTCATTGTAAGCGCGATCAAGCACGCGTTTGCTGAAGCAGGCCTGCGAACGGCGACGACAGCCAGCCAGGCGGCGCTCGGCTCGGCTCGACCCGGTGGTTATGCGGGTCAGGGACAATTGTCTCAAATGTCGCGAAACCGCCCCGTCTATAGTCAACACGCTGGTGGCTATGGCACACCGGGGATGCGCGAAACAACCTTGCAATCCTATGCCCCCCTGGCTCAGGGCAATACGGAGGGATATGCGGCAGAGCCACGGGCGCGAATGAACGAAAACCCGGGCGAAATTGAGGACGCAGCCGCCATCAATTACCCCCTGGGGGCCGCGCGCGGACAACTTCATGAAACCTACGTGATCTCCCAAACCGCCGACGGCATCGTTATTGTGGATCAACATGCCGCCCACGAACGTCTTGTCTACGAGCGGGTGAAGCAGGCGCTGCTTGAAAACGGCGTTGCGCGGCAAATACTCCTTTTGCCGGAAGTCGTTGAGCTCGATCCCGGGCACGCTGACCGCCTGGTTGAACGGGTTGATCAGTTGGCGGAGCTGGGTCTGGTGCTGGAAGCCTTTGGTGATGGAGCGGTGGTTGTGCGTGAGGTTCCGGCGTTGCTGGGCGAGACCAATGTCATAGGTCTTGTGCGCGACTTGGCCGATGAACTTGCCGAGTTGGATCAGTCGCTTGGTCTGCGCGAACGGCTGGAAGAGGTGTGCAGCACCATGGCGTGCCATGGCAGCGTGCGCGCGGGCCGTGCACTGACTGGCGATGAGATGAACGCCCTCCTGCGGGAAATGGAAGCGACGCCTAACGCAGGCCAATGCAGTCACGGACGACCGACATTTGTCGAGTTAAAGTTGCACGACATCGAAAAGTTGTTTGGCCGCCGCTAAGAGTTGGCCCTGACAAATAATATGTGGGTGTTGCCGTATAAGCGCTCGGACTCAAGGCTGTAACCATCAGGCAATTCGAAATTTTCTTTTTTGCTCTGCTCAATCACGATTTGTGCGCGTGTGGCGATCCATCCGGCCTGCCGAAGAGCCTCCAGCGCCAAGGGCGCCAAACCCGCGCCGTAAGGCGGATCCAAAAACACCAGATTGAACGGTGTATTGGCCGGGCCCGGGCGTAGCGCATTCCAAAGTAAAACCGTAGCGCTGCCCTCTTCGCCTAAATCGGCAAGGTTCTGCTCGATCAGATCAACACTTTCCCGGTCGTTGTCGATGAAGGTGACACACGCCGCCCCCCGCGATAGTGCTTCCAGCCCCAGGGCGCCCGAGCCGGCGAATGCGTCCAAAACCCGAACATCTTTCGGCAGTTTTGCTTCTCCCTGGGTCAGGATGCTGAACAGGCTTTCCCGCACCCGATCCAAGGTTGGCCGCACGTGCTTGCCTTTGGGCGCGGTCAACCGCCGCCCCCGGTGTTTACCGGCGACGATGCGCACGGGGTTTCGTGTCTGGTTTCGGAGTTGAGCGGGGTGCGTCTCCCAATTGATCGGCGACGACGGATTTGGGCACTTTCTTAACTTCGCCCGGCGCGAGAGTGCCGAGCTTAAAGGGGCCGTAGGACACTCGGATGAGGCGGCTCACGCCGAGACCCAAATGCTCCAGCACCTTGCGCACTTCGCGGTTTTTCCCCTCCCGCAAGGCAACGTCCAGCCAGGCATTGCTTTTCATTTGCCGCTCAAGGGTCGCTGTGATCGATCCATATTTGACCCCCTCGACCGTCACTCCTTTAGCAAGACTTTCGAGTTTATCCGGCTCGGCCTGTCCCCACACCCGCACCCGATAGCGCCGCAGCCAGCCAGTTACCGGAAGTTCCAATTTGCGTGCGATCTCGCCATCGTTGGTGAGCAGCATGAGGCCTTCCGAATTGATATCCAGGCGACCGACAGAGATTACCCGCGGCAAGTGCTTGGGCAGATTGTCGAATACCGTCGGGCGGCCCTCTGGATCCCGATGTGTGGTCATCAAACCGGTCGGCTTGTGGTACATCCACAGTTGGGTTTCTTCCGCCGCGCCCACCGGCTTACCGTCAAAGGTGATCCGGTTCTTGTTTGTCACCTTGAACGCCGGTGTATCGAGCCGTTTGCCATCGACAGAGACGCGCCCGTCGGCGATGGCGCGCTCAGCTTCGCGCCGCGAGCACAATCCCGCCCGCGCGAGCACCTTGGCGATACGTTCTCCGTCCAGTTCGGTCATGTGCGCAATCTAACCGCCTCCCCGAGGCCGAACAACTGCAACGGGCGACTTGACCCAAATTGCCGCACAGCCCAAGGTGCCGCCATGAACGCTACAGATAGCTATATGGAGCAAGCGCTCGCCGAGGCCGCTGCGGCGGCGCAGCGGGGGGAGGTCCCCGTGGGCGCGGTGTTGGTTGACGGATCATCGGGCGCGGAGCGGGTGCTGGCCGCCGATGGCAACCGCACGATCGAGCTCGCCGACCCCACTGCGCACGCGGAAATGCTGGTCATTCGTGCAGCGGCAGCGCTCACAAAAAGCGCGCGCCTCACCGGCTGCGATCTGTACGTGACCTTGGAGCCTTGTCCCATGTGTGCGCAGGCGATCTCGTTTGCGCGGCTGCAGAGGGTCTATTATGGTGCGCCCGACCCCAAGGGCGGCGGTATCGATCACGGCCCGCGCCTTTACGCTCAACCCACCTGCTATCATGCGCCCGAGGTTTACGGCGGGATTGACGAGAGCCGCGCGGGCGCTCTTTTGCGGGATTTTTTTGCGGGCAAACGATGAACTTCGCGTATTCGGACAAAGTGAAAGATCTGGCCCCGTGGGTGAGCGGCTTCCTGGACACCCACATCGTGCCCAACCAACAGGTCTACTATGACCAATTGAACGAGGGCGACCGTTGGCAAAGTCCGGCGATCATGGACGAATGGAAGGCGCGGGCCAAAGCGGAAGGTCTGTGGAACCTATTTATGCCGGCCAATAGCCCGGATGGCGCTGGCCTCACCAATTTGGAATACGAGCCACTGGCCGAGACCATGGGGCGCAGTTACATCGCGCGCGAGGCCTTCAATTGCAGCGTGCCCGGCACCGGCAGCATGGAGCTGCTCGACCGTTAAGGCACCGCCGAACAAAAAGCGCAGTTTCTATAACCTCTGCTCAACGGTCAAATTCGGTCGGGCTTTGGTCAGGGTGTCTGCTGGGACTTGAACGAGGCCGGTGGCTAACCGCCGATTTTTTCGACCACGTCCCAGCCCATTTTGGCGAGCAGTGGCGCGCGTTCGCCTATTTGGGTGGCTTCCTTGCTCGCCGCCGTGCCGTCCTTAACGCGCCCCGCGATGCCCTGAGTGATGCCGGCCAGGCGGAACATGTTGTAGGCCATGTAGAAGTCCCAATTTTCGATGGTGTCGCGCCCGGTGCGTCGGCAATAGTCGGCGATGTAGGCTTCCTCCATGGGGATGCCGACCGATGGGCGGTCAACGTCGGCAAGGCCGGTGAGCATGTTGGTGCTGGGCAGCCGCCACTGCATGCATTGATACGTGAGGTCGCCCAATGGATGCCCCAAGGTCGACAGTTCCCAGTCGAGGATGGCGAGGATGCGCGGCTCGGTCGGGTGAACCACCATGTTATCCAGCCGGTAGTCCCCATGGACGATAGAGATGTCATCGCCATCCGGGATGTTGTCCGGCAGCCATTTAATGAGATTGTCCATCTCGGGGATCGATTGGGTCTCGGACAATTGATATTGCTTGCTCCAGCGCGAGATTTGGCGGGCAAAGTAATTGCCCGGCCGGCCAAACTCGCCCAGGCCAACGGCCTCGAAATCGACCTTGTGCAGCTCGGCCAGCACTTCGTTCATTTGATCGTAGATGGCGGTGCGGTGGTCGTTATCGACCCCTGGTACAAGCGGATCCCAAATCACGCGCCCCTCTACGCATTCCATGATGTAGAACCAGGTGCCGATCACCTCGTCGTCTTCACACAGCGCGTAGGTTGTGGGCACCGGCACTTTGGTGTCTTGCAGGGCTGAGATGACTTTGTACTCGCGATCGACCGCGTGGGCCGATTTGAGCAGCACGCCGGGTGGCTTGCGGCGCAGCACATAGCGCACCCCATTCGCTTCCAGGCGATAGGTGGGGTTCGATTGCCCGCCCTTAAACTCCGCCACCGTCAGCGGGCCCTCAAAGCCTTCCACATGCTCTTCCATGTAGCGTTCGAGCTTTTTGATGTCGAACTGGTGTCGCGCGCGGACCTCTTGAGTGCCGGTGAAAAGCTCGGTGCGTTCGTTCATGTCATCTCTCGTTCTGGCTGATCGTTCTGATTAGAAGGTTTCACTGATGGTGAGGCCGCCGTCGGCGCGGAGCGATTGCCCGGTGATCCAACGGCTGGCGTCTGACGCTAGGAAAAGGACCACGTCGGCGATGTCTTCAGGCTCGCCGATGCGGCCCAATGGGGTTGCCACGTTGACCAGATTTTCGGCCTTCGGATCGGTCCACAATGCCTTGGCGAAATCGGTTTTGACCAGACCCGGCGACAAGCTGTTGGCGCGAATGCCTTTCTTGCCCCATTCGACCGCCAGATTGCGGGCCATTTGCCGTTCTGCGGCTTTCGATATGGCGTAACCGCCCAACGCGACGCTACCTTTGTCGGCGCCAGTGCTGGAGATGAGCACAATGCTGCCCGCGCCACGCTCCGCCATTTGCGGCGCGACCATATTGCACAGCCATAAATAACTGACGACATTCGAGTTTAGAATTTTCTCGAACGCGCTGTCGGGCATCTCCGACATGGGGCCATAGTGGGGATTGACCGACGCGTTGCACACCAGGGCGTCGATGCGGCCAAAAGCCTTCAGGGTTTCATCGACCAGGTTTTGGCACTGGTCTTTGTGGGAAACGTTACACGCAATGGTGATGGCTTCGCCGCTGCTACTGTTAATTTCATCGACCACCTTGTCGCACGCGTCTTTTTTGCGGCTGGTCACCACGACCTTTGCGCCGGCGCGTGCAAGCGCAATGGCGGTGGCCCGCCCGATGCCCCGGCTCGATCCGGTGATCAACGCTACTTTGCCATCCATTTCAAACATTCACAGGCCTTTCCTGTCTCGTTTGGCCTCTTATTCGAGGCGCTTTTAGTCAATCGCCGAACAGATCGGCCGAAGGCGCGCGATCTTACACGAAACGACCCAAAAATATGCCATTTTTTCCGCGACTTTTGGCAGCCCGGAGGCTAGGTTCTCAGCCATTGGAATTCAGCGACGAAAGACACTAGGGAGGCGACCGCCATGTATTTTGAATATACCGACAAGGTGAAAGATCTGATCTCGCGGGTTGAGGACTTCATGGATGAGCACGTGTATCCAAATGAAGAGACCTACGATGAGCAGGTGAATTCAGGCCCGTCTCGCTGGGTGACGCCGCCATTGATTGACGAGCTGAAAGACAAAGCCAAAGCTGCCGGCCTGTGGAATTTGTTCCTGCCGGAAAGCGACCGGGGCGCCGGGCTGACCAACCTTGAATACGCCCCGTTGTGCGAGGTGATGGGCCGCTCGCATATTGCGCCCGAAGTGTTCAACTGCTCGGCGCCGGACACCGGCAACATGGAAGTGCTCGACCGCTACGGCTCCGAAGAACTCAAAGAAAAGTATCTGGTGCCCTTGCTCGACGGCGAAATACGCTCCGTGTTCTGCATGACCGAGCCTGCGGTGGCGTCGTCTGATGCCACCAACATTGAAAGCCGCATCGAACGCGACGGCGACGACTATGTGCTGAACGGCCGCAAGTGGTGGAGCTCGGGCCTCAACGACAAGCGCTGCAAGGTGATCATCTTCATGGGCAAAACCGATCCGGATGCCGATCGCCACCAGCAACAGTCGATGATTGTGGTCGATACCGACACCCCTGGTATCAACATCGAACGCAATCTGCCGGTGTTCGGCTTTGACGATGCGCCCCATGGGCACGCGCAAGTCTTGTTCGAGAACGTGCGCGTGCCCGCATCCAATATTCTGCTCGGCGAAGGCCGTGGGTTCGAGATCGCCCAGGGCCGCTTAGGCCCGGGCCGAATTCATCACTGCATGCGCCAGATCGGCTCGGCGGAGGTGGCACTCGAGAAAATGTGCGCGCGGCTGTCGACCCGCTACGCTTTTGGCAAATTCGTGTCAGAGCAGGGTGTCTGGCACGAGCGCATCGCCGATGCTCGCATCAACATCGAGATGACACGGTTGTTGACCTTGAAGGCCGCTTATCTAATGGACACGGTCGGTAATAAGGCCGCGCGCATGGAAATCGCCATGATCAAAGTGGCGGCCCCCAACGTGGCGCTCAAAATTATCGACGATGCCATTCAGGCCCATGGGGGGAGTGGCGTCACCACCGATTTTGGTCTCGCGCGGGCCTGGGCCCACAGCCGGTTGTTGCGTATCGCCGATGGTCCGGATGAAGTGCACCGCAATCAGATTGCCAAATTGGAGCTGCGCCGCCAGCTGGGTTAAGAGTTTTCAAGAGCTAGGAGAGGAATGCGCCGTGCATTTTGAATACACCGACAAAGTGAAAGACCTTATCGCCTGGATCGAAGATTTCATGGAAAACGAAATCTACCCGGCCGAGCCTGTTCACCACGCCCAAGTCGCCGAGGGGCCGTCCCGCTGGGAAGTGGTCCCGCTCATGGAAGAATTGAAAGACAAACCCAAGGCAGCCGGGCTGAGGAACCTGTTCATGCCTGACCCGGCCCATGGCCCCGATGAAGTGCACCGCAAACAAATCGCCAAAATCGAACTTGAGAAACAGGCCGCCTCGGCTTGATCTCGTCTGCGGCATTACCTTTACGGACGCGCGCATTACAGGCCTTGCAGACACCAAAACCGCCCGCAGAAAGCAGAACGGTTGTGATTTAACCTAATAGGTGAGGGGTGTTGAGGCGCTAATTGAGGCTCGAGCGCAGGGTCTAAGGGGGGCTCAGGCGCTTTCGGCTTCCTCGCGCTCGATCGCCCGCCAGCCGATGTCGCGGCGGCAAAAGCCGCTCGGCCACTTGATCTGATCGACCGCTCCATAAGCGCGCTTTTGCGCTTCGGCGACGGTGGTCCCCAAGGCTGTTACGTTAAGGACGCGTCCACCCGTGGCCCTTATCTTTCCGCCTTCAAGGGCCGTGCCTGCATGAAACACGGTCACCTGGTCCACTTTGTTGGCGGCGTCGATGTTGCGAATGAGGGTGCCCTTTTCGTAGGGCCCGGGATAGCCCTTGGACGCCATCACCACCGACAATGCCACTTCCGTTTTCCATGTGGCTGACACCTTGTCCAAAGTGCCGTCTTGGGATGCCATCAGCAAAGGCAACAGATCGCTGTCGAGTCGCGTCATCAGTACTTGGCATTCCGGGTCACCAAAGCGCACGTTGTATTCGATCAACTTGGGGCCGTCGTCGGTGATCATCAGGCCCGCATACAGAACGCCTTTGTAGGGAGCGCCGTCCTTGGCCATACCCTCAACCGTAGGCCTGATGATTTCTGCCATCACGCGCGCACGCAGGTCAGTGTTCATCACTGGGGCCGGCGAGTACGCCCCCATGCCGCCGGTGTTGGGACCGGTGTCACCGTCGCCCACCGCTTTATGATCTTGGGCGGTTTCCAGTTCAAGGATGTGTTCCCCATCGACCAGCGCAAAAAAACTTGCTTCCTCGCCGTGCAAAAATTCTTCGATGACCACTTCATGGCCCGCATCGCCAAATTGGCCATCGAATATTTTGTCGATGGCAATTGATGCCTCTTTGACGGTCTGGGCGATGGTGACGCCTTTACCAGCGGCCAGACCATCCGCTTTAACCACAATCGGCGCGCCTTGTTTTTGAACGTACGATTTTGCGTCGGACTCGTTGTCAAATCGTCCGTAGGCGGCCGTCGGAATGTCATAACGATCACAAAGATCTTTGGTAAAACCCTTGGAGCCTTCCAATTGGGCGGCGGCGGCGCTGGGCCCGAAGGCGGCGACACCGGCAGCATCCAGCCGATCAACCAAGCCATCGACCAACGGCGCCTCTGGCCCCACCACAACGAAATCGATGTTCACGTCCCGGCACATGAGCAAGATGCCGTCGGTGTCATTCGCGTTCAAATTGACCCGGCGGGCAACATTGGCAATGCCGCCATTGCCGGGAGCGCAGTATAAATCTCCGACACGGCGTGATTTGGCCAAAGCCCAGCACAGTGCATGTTCCCGGCCGCCGGAGCCGACCACCAAAACATTCAAAACGTCGTCGATTTCGTTGCTATTTGCCAATTGTCAAATCGGTGTAAGTGAGGGTTTCGAGGTTTCGATGACTTTTGTATCATAGGCGCTGTTAGAGACAAACAAGGCGGCGGCAAACTGTGGACGAATTCTCTCAAATGGCTGAACCACCGGGCGGCAATTCTCCCAATTTTCACGAATACACCGTGGGCGAACTGTCGTTTGCGCTCAAGCGTTCGGTTGAAGATAACTTTGGCCACGTGCGGGTGAGGGGCGAGATTTCTGGTTTCAAGCGTGCCGCCTCGGGTCACCTTTATATGACCCTCAAGGACGAAGACGCAGTGCTGGACACGGTGTGCTGGCGTGGGGTTGCGGGTCGCTTACGATTTCAACCCGAGGATGGCCTTGAAGTTGTGTGCACCGGCAAACTGACCACCTATCCCGGTCGTTCAAAATATCAGATTGTCGTTGAGAACATGGAGCCGGCGGGTGTGGGCGCCTTGATGGCCTTGCTCGAACAACGCCGGAAAGATTTGCTGGCCGAAGGCCTTTTTGACGAAGACCGCAAACAAGCGCTGCCGTACTTGCCTGCGGCGATCGGTGTCGTGACCTCGCCCACCGGCGCGGTAATTCGCGATATTCTGCATCGACTTCGGGATCGGTTCCCGCGCCACGTTTTGGTGTGGCCGGTTTTGGTACAGGGTGACAAAGCCGCTGCCCAAATCGCCGCCGCGATCGAAGGATTTAACCGACTGGACGCGGACAGCCTGGTGCCGAGACCGGACTTGCTGATCGTCGCCCGCGGTGGCGGCAGCCTTGAAGATTTATGGGCGTTTAATGAAGAGATCGTAGTGCGCGCGGCGGCCGCGAGTGAAATCCCGTTGATCTCCGCGGTCGGTCATGAAACCGACACGACCTTAATCGATCACGCGTCGGATTTGCGGGCGCCAACCCCGACGGCAGCCGCCGAGATGGCTGTGCCGGTATTGTCCGACTTGCGTTACAAACTTGTCGATATCGGCCGGCGTATGGTTGGCGGTGCGACGCGCCTGTTGAATGAGCGTACGACGGGGCTTTCCGGACTTGCCCGCGGGCTACGCGATCCACGTGACGTAATAAACATGCACCAGCAGCGGTTCGATGACTTGGCCGACCGTTTGCCGCGGGCTCTCCTCGCCGGAGTTGAGAACCGGCAACAAAAGGTGCATGCCGTGGCCGCTGGATTAAGGTCCCTCCAATTGACTGAGTTGGTGGTCGGGTTTGAGAAAGAAATCACGGGATTGGTTCGCCGCCTCTCCCAAGCAGCAGACCGGCGCGTGAAAGATGCGGCGCACGCCCTCGAAAGCACGAGCGGCCTGTTAAACAGTCTAAGTTACAAAAGTGTACTCAAACGAGGGTATGCTGTTGTTCGGGACCACGATGATAAACCCATTGCGGCCGCTGCAGCTGCTAAATCCGGTGCGGCGATTAGTATAGAGTTTCATGACGGACGCACTGGGGCGACCATCAGTGGTGAGAAGGCAGGTCCAAAAAACCGCCCCCGATCCCCACGTAAGAAGACCCCATCCGACGAGCAGGGCTCGTTACTCTAAAGCATTCTGTGCTCAAAGAGGTGAGATGCAAACATGGATAATATGTCCAAACCAGCAATAGTCGAGTATGGCCCAGGTCAATTCAAGATTGTGTCCCAGGGCAGCTATGTCTTGTGTGCGGTAACCGGTCAGCGCATCGCGCTAGAGCGTTTGAAGTACTGGAGCGTCGAGCACCAAGAAGCCTATGCGACGCTGGATGCGGTTCACCAGCGCCACGATAAGCCACTGAACAGCGGCGACTAGCGAGTATTACACAATGTTACCGCGCGTTTTGATGATCATCTGGCTTGCCCCAAATTTGTATTCGCCATCCATGGCAGTAGACCGCTTGGTGCAGTTGACGGGTGACTTCATGCAGGGTGGCATGGTGCGTGGCATGACCCAAGTTGGCGCCAAAATTACTCTCTACGGAAAATCCGTTCGGGTGTCGGACGACGGGAAGTTCGTCTTTGGGTTTGGGCGCGACGCCACGGGTGAAGCGACGTTAGAGGTCGAATTGCCAGGCGGCGAAACAGAGACCCGTGCGCTAAAAATTAGCGCGCGCGAGTATCGTGTAGAGCGTATTGACGGTTTGCCCTCCAAAATGGTGACACCGCCCCCGGAAGTGCTCAAGCGCATTCGTCGGGAAAACAAGAAAATTGCCCAGGTGCGCAAACTAGACACACCTGAAACCTGGTATGCCGCCACCTTTCAGTGGCCAGCTTCAGGCCGGATATCTGGTGTTTATGGCAGTCAGCGCATACTGAACGGTGAAGCGCGACGGCCCCATTTCGGCGTTGACGTAGCGGCACCTGTGGGCACGCCCGTATATGCACCGGCTGGCGGTAATGTGGCGCTTGCCGAAAACGATCTTTATTACACGGGTGGCACAGTCATGATCAATCATGGCCACGGGATTACGTCGTTGTTTTCCCACTTGAGCGCGGTAGATGCCAAAGTCGGGACCGAAGTTGCCGCCGGTGATTTAATTGGGCGGATTGGCGCCACCGGACGCGCCACCGGTGCGCATTTGGATTGGCGGGTCAATTGGTTTGGCGAACGACTTGATCCTGAACTTCTCGTCGGTCCGATGCCGGATGGTCCGTAGCAGGCCAGCGATTGTGAAGCCATAACCACTGTTCAGGACGCTCCCTTATCCACTCTTCCAGCATTTTATTGATTTCGATCATGGTTGTGCGCACGTCGGCCTCACGATTTCCCGTTTGCGATAAAATTATCGGCGGAAAAACCGTCACCCGATAATGCGATCCCTCCAGTCGTTCGCTGCGCAAGGGGATCAGAGGGTAGCCATACTTGTAGGCGATTTCGACGGCGGCCGGCGGGGTCATGGCGTCGCGACCGAAAAACGGAATGGGCAAACCGTCATTCATCTTCTGATCGACCAGCATGGCGACAACGCCTCCAGATTTGAGGTGTTTTAGGATTCCTCTGACCCCACTCGGACCCTTGGCAAATTGAGCCTCGACGATGGGTTTTCGCAGGTTGTAAATTTGGCGGTCAACCAACGGATTATTTGCCGCCCGGTAGACGACAGATGCGCGAACACCTTGGTCGGTCGCGGCGAACCCTTGCGCTTCCCAGTTACCAATGTGTCCGGTGATGACGATTGCTCCTCCACCGGGCCTTTTGGTTTCCGCGAGTATTCCTGCGTTTATCACTTCGGTGCGCGAGTTTTTTTGGAAGCAGCGCAGGTCATCCAAGTGGGCGTATTCGGCAACCAGTCGTCCTAAGTGATCCCACATTCGGCGCACCACGTCAGTGATCTGCCTCGAACTCATATCGGGAAACGCCAATTGTAAATTGCGATCAGCCCGCCTGCTGACGCGCACATATGGACCAAGCGTTCGAAACAGGGCGCCCATCAAGGCTGAAGCAGCATCCAAAGGTAATAATTTGAGCGTCCCGATGACTGCCCAAAAGCCAAAGGCTTCCAGCCGGTAGCGAACGGGGTGTTTCAAGGGCTTCGCCATTCAGCCTTCCTGCACCGCAGCAACCAACATGTCCAGCACCTGCTCAAACTTGTCCGGCTGGTCAAATTTGAGGTTTACCTCCAATACGTCGACGGCAATGCGTTGATCTGCGGTGAGACGCACGGCATCTTTCGTTGTCGTTACCAAGCGCGCTTCTTTGATTTGGGATTCTTTGATCAGATTGTCGATTTCCCGCTGTTTGAAGGGGTGATGATCGGGAAACTCCCGGCGGGAGACGATAATGCAGCCGATTTCCTCAAGGCTTTCGAAAAATTTTCCCGGACGCGCAATACCTGAAAAAGCGACTACTCGTTTGACCGCAAGCTTTTTGGCACTTGAGCCTGGCACCAGCCGGGCGGATAAAACAGGCATATTGTCAGGCAAATAAAGGGCAGTTTCTTCGCGAATTGGACCTATCGCCACAATTGCGTCGGCGCGGGCAAAACCGTCTTCTAAGTTTTCTCTGAGGGGTCCGGCCGGCAATATTCGGCGATTACCAAAGCCATAAACACCGTCAACAACCAGCAGTGAAAAATCTTTCACCAGTGACGAATTTTGAAAACCATCGTCCATTATGAGAACTTCGGCGCCTGCGGCAACTGCCGCCCGGGCGGCGGCTGCCCGGTCGCGGGCTACCCATGTGGGCCTTAGCCGCGCGAGAAGTAAGGGCTCGTCACCTACGTCGCGGGCGGAATGGAGCCGCGGATCCGCCAGCACGGGCCCTTTTTCCCGGCCGCCATATCCTCGCGTCAGAAAGTGTGCGTCGACACCCCGGGCAGCCAGGCGGGTTGCCGCTGCCATGGCGACCGGAGTTTTCCCTGCGCCGCCGGTGACAATATTTCCAACACATAAAACGGGGACTGGAACCCGCCAGGGCCGGGGCCGCACTTGCCGCAATCGGGCAGCCGCACCATATATGCCGGCCAAGGGTGATAACAAAATTGGCATTAAGCTGCTCGAGTCGGCGCGCCAGAAATCTGGAGCCTTAATCACGTGTTATCACTGGGAAAGTGGCGGCTAATTTCTTCCGCGACTTGATCAAGGATGTGGCCCGCCGCCGTCCCCACGCGCTTGGCGGCCGCCGCTCGGGCATGGGCGATCTCGGGACTTTCTAAAAGCACGGCTAAGGCGGCCGCGAGTTCAGAGGCATCGGACACCGATTTGGACGCGCCAGCCGCGAGCAATTCGCTTATCGGTTCTTTAAAATTAAAAGTATAAGGCCCATGCAGAATGGCGCAATCAAGCCGAGCGGGCTCGAGAGGATTGTGACCGCCATGAGGAACGAGTGAACCACCCATGAACGTGACCGCCGTAGATTTATACAAAACGCCTAATTCACCCAGGGTATCCGCCAGATAAATATCCGTCGAGGGGGTTATCAATTGGCCGCCGCTTCGGCGCGAGACCGACAATCCCAATTCGCCAAGCTGTTTCGCAATGGCAGCGCCCCGTTCCGGGTGGCGGGGGGCAATGATGGTTAGCAGATTTGGAAAGCGTGGGTGCAGTATTTTGTGCGCTAGACCGGCGGCCTCTTCTTCACCGGCGTGAGTGCTGGCCGCCAGCCACCGAGGCCTGCCTTCGAAGGCGTCTTCGAGGGTTCGGACAGCTTCGGGTTCAGCGGGCAATGGCTGGGCTGCATATTTGAGATTTCCGGCGCAAATTACGTTAGTCGCGCCCAAGATCTTGAGACGTTTTGCCACACCCTCGCTCTGGGCCAGACAAGCACGAAATGCAGTCATTATAATTTTTGCCAGTGTTGGTAGCCGTTGCCAGGACTTGAACGACCGTCGTGATAGGCTCGCGTTGAGCAAAATCATTGGCACGCCGCTTTCGGCAGTCGCAACAATCAAATTGGGCCAAAATTCTGATTCCATCCACAATGCCAGATCGGGTTGCCAGTGATTTAAAAACCGCGCCACGGCGCCCGGTAAATCGACGGGAACAAACTGATGAATGACATCGTCGGGCAAGCGTTCGGCCATTATTTTGGCCGAAGTAACCGTGCCGGTCGTCATCAGAATAGTGAGTTTTGGATGGGTTTGTTGCAGCCGACCTATCACCGGAAGAACAGACACGGATTCGCCAACACTGGCCGCGTGAATCCACACCAGCAACCCATGCGGGCGCGTTTGTCCGGCATGCCCGAAGCGTTCTTTCAGCCGCTTTCGGTCTTCCTTGCCGCGCTTCACGCGTGACCACAGGTAAAGCTTCGCAGCCGGACCGGACATTCGGGTCAACGCGCGGTATATCATTAACCCCTTGGAACTACTGGACATCTGTCAAACTCGCCGGACAAATGGGCTCTTCGCCTATTGCGCGGTCGGCTTCTTCGGTCAGTTGATTTAGGGCCTCTTCAACCTGCATGACGGTTTTCTGGATCGTATCGTTGTCCGCGTCTCGCGGCACGTAGATGGGGTCTCCCCACAAAAAGATGCCACGGCTGAAAGGCAACGGGACCATAAACCGGTCCCAACTGCTTAAGATGATGCGGCGGCTGGCGGCACACGTGGCAGGCAGGATCGGAACTCCTGATAGCCGCGCGACTGAAACGATGCCTTCACTTGCCCGCATGCGCGGGCCGGTGGGACCATCCGGTGCAATGCCAACGCACGTCCCCTGCCGTAAACCCTTGACCATGGCCTTTAATGCCGGTGCTCCCCCTCTTTTTGATGAGCCCCGGATAGATCCCAATCCAAAATGGCCAATGGTGCGCGAAACCATGTCCCCGTCCCGGTGAAACGAGATCAGGAAATCAATCGGTTTTCCCGGCTGCCAGCTATACATCATCATCATCAATCGCCCATGCCAAAGGGCGAGGATGAAGGGTTCATTGCGTTGCCAAAATGCGCGCGGGATATCGGGGTTACGCACCTGCCAACGGCTCGTCAGTTTGGCAAACCGCATGTACAATGAAATCAGCCAACAGGCGGTTGCGCGCACCGCCGGGGTGTTGAACAGTCGTTTGAGCACGGGTTTCCTATTCCGCAGTTACGGTTGCGTTTTCATCGAACGCGATAACCGTAGGCTGATCGGCGGATTGAAGGGCATACAGCCGGGCATAAGCGCCTTCCCTCTGCAATAATTCTTGGTGGGTTCCCCTATCGACCAGCTTTCCCGCCTCTAACACAAAGATCTCATCGGCATCCAATACCGTTGACAGACGATGGGCGACAATGACCGTGGTCCGGCCTTCCATCAAACGATGTAACGCTGATTGCACATGGCGTTCTGACTCCGCATCCAAGGCCGAAGTAGCTTCATCCAACAACAATATTGGCGCGTTTTTGAGCATCGCTCGGGCGATTGCAATGCGTTGCCGCTGACCGCCGGACAGTTTAACGCCGGCTTCCCCGACGATGGTGTCATACCCCTGCGGCAAAGATTGAATAAAAGCATCTGCAGCGGCGGTTTGGGCGGCGGCGACGATTTCTGCATCGCTCGCCTCTGGACGTCCATAGGCAATGTTTGCGCGAACGGTGGTATCAAAAAGCGCAACTTCCTGACTGACCAGACCGATGTTGACGCGCAAGCTGGATAGCGTAACATCCCTTACATCCTGACCATCGATCAAAACTTTTCCCTTGCCCACATCATAAAAGCGGGGGACGAGATTAAGGACTGTGGATTTTCCAGCGCCAGAAGGGCCCACAAGTGCGACTTTACTGCCTGCGGCAATGTCGAACGAAACACCTTGGATCGCGGCGGCACCATTGCCATAGGCAAAACTAACATCGACGAAACTGATCGTGCCGCCCCGACGATCGATGACATTTGCTGTCGGCTGATCGGTAATCGCGGGTTCAACGTCCATCAAACCAAAAACACGCTGGGCTGCCGCCAGGCCTTCTTGCAGCGTTGCATTAGTGTTGGCGAGGCTTTTCAAGGGCCGATAAGCCATCATCATAGCGGTAAAAAACGACGTGAATTCGCCGACGGTCATGGTACCCGCGCGGGCTTCCAGCATGCCGTAGTAAATTGCCGCTCCAATCGCCAGACCGCCAAAAGCTTCGGTAATGGGGGAGGCGGCGGCGCGGGTGCGCACCGCCCTCATCAAGTGTTTTAGGCGACGTTCAATCAAGGCTGCGGCGCGCCCGGTTTCCCGGTCTTCCATGCCATAGGATTTGACCAGACGGCTGCCTTGAAAAGCCTCGGTCAACGCTTTGCTGAGCGAGCCGGTCTCTTCCTGGGCGGCCGTTGACGCCTTGCGCATGCGGCGGCCGATCTTGCGCATGGCCAAAAGGGCCAAGGGGAATACGAAGGCTGTTATGAAGGCCAACTTTGCGTCTTGATAGAACATTACGCCAATCAAGCAGACGACCATGAGTGAATCCTTGGCGATTGCGGTAATCGCCCGGCTGACCGCATCCCGCAGCAAAGTTGCATCATAAAGAAAACTGGAAATGAGGGTGCCGGTGTGGGTGTCGTGAAGCCACGACAGGTCGGCATGGATCAAATGATCGAACATTTTCACTTGGGTATCGGCAATAATCCGTTGTCCCACATGGTTCATGAGAACGTTTTGACCGTATTCGGCCGCAGATTTGATCGCGGTTATGGCGAGGGCCGCAAGCGGTAACAGAACCATTAGCCGGTCGGAAGGATCTTCGAAATTGTCGATCACATGCTCTAACAATAACGCAATCCCTGCGGTTGCACCGGCAACCGCCGCCATCAGCAAGGCCGCAAATACGAGCTGCCGCGCATGCGGGCGCATGTATTCGCGCATCAGGCGAACAAACAAGACCTTCGAGTCTGTAGGCTCGTCTGTGGGCTCACCCGCGTCCGACGAGGAGGTGTTTTGTGTCTCGGCTGTCACAATTCCGCAATCCTGGGTACGGGCCTCAATGCTCGACGGACAGTATCACGGCGGTCCGGATCCGGCCAACGGCGGTCAAGGGCAGGTTAAGTTACGGATAAAGATGAGTGCACTACCAGTTGGCGCGGGCAAAGCCGACAAAGTCGACCAGCGGCGGCTGCAGGTTTGAATTGGCGACGATCATGCACAACTGGCGGGTAGTCTTGCCGTTGTAGCGAAATTCATTGCCCGCGTGATCGGTGGCAACCCCGCCAGCTTCGCGCACGATCAAGTCGGCGGCGGCCAAATCCCAGTCGTTCAAATAATGGATTGAAATTGCCGCGTCATATTTGTTGGCTGCGACCAAGGCGATCCGATAGGCGATTGAGTTGAAATAGGAGCGTTTGACGGCCTTGCCTTCGGCCGACCATTCACCCAATTTGCGATGGGTTTTTTCCGTACTAAGTAACCGAGCGTCTTCGAGGTTCGCACAGTCTCCCACTTTGATGGCAACATCGTTTAAGCGTGCACCCCCGCCCGCAGTGGCGTCAAAAAACTCGTCGGTGGCCGGATTAAATACGACCGCTGCGGTGGGGACACCATTTTCGACCAGGGCCGCGCACACGGCGAACTCGGCTTTTCCGGCAAGAAATCCCCGCGTGCCGTCAATCGGATCGACAACCCAGGTACGCTGGCGTTCGAGCCGGCTCGAATCGTCTTCAGTTTCTTCGGATAGCCAACCGTAACCAGGCCGCGCCCCCAGTAGCCGTTCTTTCAATAACCGGTCGATTTCCAAGTCGGCTTCGCTGACCGGATCGTCCGGCTTTTTCTCCCAGCTTTCGACGCTGCCGTTGAAATAGCCGAGCGCAACAGCGCCCGCTTCCCGTGTTGCGGAAACAAGTAACTCATGATCTTCCCGCAATTCTCGAGCGGCCGAGAGTCCTGTCATCAGGTTCCGGCCACCATCATATTTTCAATCCGTAGGGTGGGTGCGTTAACCTCGTATCTAAACGCGAGATCGTCTGCGGGAAGCATTTTCATGAACATATCTTTGAGATTTCCGGCAATGGTCAGTTCGCTCACCGGAAAGGTCAATTTTCCGTTTTCAATCCAAAAACCGCCAGCGCCACGGCTGTAATCGCCGGTCACACCGTTAACGCCGAACCCAATCATTTCGGTCACATACAGACCGTCGGTAATTTCGCCGATTAGATCGTCGCGGCTTAGTGCGCCCGGCGCCATGTAAAGATTAGTCGCAGATGCGGAAGGGGGGCCGCCGGTGCCGCGTGCCGCATGGCCGGTCGACTTCAAGCCCAACTGCCGCGCCGACGTGGAATCCATGATCCAGTTTTGCAGAATGCCGTCGTCAACAAAGGTGGCCGCTGGATTGGCGACGCCCTCGCCGTCAAATGGTTTCGACCTGAGACCTCGAACCGCGCGCGGATCGTCAATAATTTGAATACCCGATGCAAATATCTGCTGACCAAGTTGATCCCGCAGAAAACTGGTGCCACGGGCAACGGCAGCACCCGATATGGCGCCAATCAAATGACCGAGAAAACTACCTGAAACCCGAGGGTCGAAAACGACCGGTACTTCTGTCGAGGGCATTTTGCGTGGGTTTAAACGACGAACCGCCTTTTCCCCGGCGGCGCGGCCAATTTTAGCGGCGTCATCCAAGTCGCCGACGTGGCGTGCCGAATGATGATCGTAGTCGCGTTCCATTGCCGTGCCTTCGCCGGCAATTACTGATGCGGCCACACTGTGGCGCGACGTGCTGTATGCACCGCGAAAGCCGTGACTGGTGGCGAGGGCAACTGTTCCCATTGCCCAGCCGGCGCCACCGCCCTCTGAATTGGTGACACCACTCACCGCTCGCGCTGCATCTTCGGCTTCGGCGGCACGCTCGGTCAATGCCTTCACGTCGAGTTCAGTGGTATCCAGGAGATCAAGGTCGCCGGGCGACATCTCCAAAAGGTCTTGATCCGCGAGGCCGCAAAAGGGGTCTTCGGGGGCTGCCCGCGCCATGGCGATACAGCGGTCGGTCAATTCGTCCAGGGCGGCAGCGCTGGTGTCTGTGGTTGAGACCATGGCTTGCCTTCGCCCCATCATCACGCGAAGACCGACGTCACCGCTTTCCGAACGCTGAACGTCTTCCAGTTCGCCCAATCGATAAGACACATCGAGAGAAATGCTGTCGAAAATGACCGCGTCGGCAGTTTCGGCGCCGCCTGACTTTGCGGTCGCCAGCAGGCGATCAAGCAAGGCAATGGAATTTTCCTCTATCGTCTTACGGTCGACCATTTGGCCATGAACTCCGGCTAGTAAATCAGAACGAATGCGCACACCCAGGACGGACAACTATTGTGAACGCCACTTCTATATAGGGTGGATTTCAGTGGATGGGAACCGCATTGAACAGGAAAGGACCCTTTGGTTTAATCCCAAATTGGCGCGCCCGTACCGGGCAAACCGAGTTCAGGCCATTTGCGGGTCACCGTGTCAATAATTTCGTCATCCATACGTATTTTTTTACCCCAAGGCCGGTTTGTCTCGGGTGGTATTTTGGTTGTTGCATCAAGGCCAATTTTGCTGCCCAATCCCGATACCGGCGACGCAAAATCCAGATAATCAATGGGCGTGCTCTCGATCAATGTGATGTCGCGCGCCGGATCCATTTGGGTTGAAACCGCCCACATAACGTCTTTCCAATTGCGCGCGTCGATGTCTTCATCCACAACAATGACCCACTTGGTATACATAAATTGGCGCAAATAGGACCACACCGCCATCATCACTCTCTTGGCATGGCCTGGATAAGCTTTTTTGATCGACACCACGGCGATACGGTATGAACAGCCTTCGGGCGGCAACCAGAAATCAACAATCTCAGGAAACTGTTGAATCAAAAGAGGTATAAAAATTTCGTTCAGCGCTTCCCCCAGGATCGATGGCTCATCCGGTGGCCGGCCGGTATAGGTCGATAAATAGATTGGGTCTTTCCGGCGCGTTATCGCCGTTATCGTAAACACGGGAAACTGTTCGACGGCGTTGTAAAAACCTGTGTGGTCGCCATAAGGTCCCTCGTCACCGTAGTCGGTAAGGGACACATAACCCTCGAGTATGACTTCGGCTTCAGCCGGGACTTTGAGGGGCACAGTTTTGCAATCCACCAATTCGACTTTGGCGCCCCGCAGTAACCCGGCGAATTGATATTCCGACAGACTTTCCGGCACGGGGGTGACAGCGGCCAATATAGTGCCTGGGTCCGCACCAATAACCACAGCGGCGGGAAGGGGTTCCGGCCGCTCAGCACCCCAGCGCTGATGGTGTTGGGCGCCACCACGGTGCTTCAACCACCGCATGTAAGTGGTGTTGCGGCCGGTAACCTGCATCCGGTAGATGCCCATATTATAGCCGTCTTCGCGGACTGAGCCCGGGCCTTTCGTCACGACCAGTGGCCACGTAATCAGCGGCGCGGGCTCGCCCGGCCAACACGTTTGAATGGGCAATTCAGCCAAATTCACGTCGTCGCCTTTGATCACCACTTCTTGGCAAACGGCGGACCGAACCGTTTTCGGTTTCATGGTCATGGCGGTTTTGACCAGCGGCAGCATGTCGACCGCGTCACGCCATCCCCCCGGCGGCTCGGGCTGGCGCAAAAAGGCGAGCGTCTCGCCGATTTCACGCAGCTGATGGGGTTCCCGTTCCATCCCCCACGCGACCCTTTCAACCGTGCCGAACAAGTTCACCAGCACGGGCATGGACGCGGGCGTGCCATCCGGTCCGACCGGGTTCTCAAACAATACCGCCGGTCCGCCTTCGGCGATCAAACGGGTTTGAATTTCGGTCATTTCAAGCTCGGTGGATACCGGCGTCTTCACCCGGACCAGGCGTTTGTCCCGCTCCAGACGGGCGATGAATTCTCGCAGTGATTTGTAAGCCATATCAATGTCTTCGAGGCGGGCGAAAGCCGCGAGTATATACAGCGCGGTGGCCGGACGCGAGGCACCACCCAAATATGCTGAAACCAAACCTTTTATTAATATAACTATTATAGGCTGTTTTCTCATTCAATAACCAGTGGTAGAAGAGGTCTGCCATTGCGTATTGAACGACTTACGCCCGATATAAATTTGTATCGTGGTTACTGCGACGATCTCGCCCGCGTCCTTGCGGCCCAGAATTGTCGCGACCGACCCTGTTTCGGGTGAACAAAACTTTGTGTCGCCCATCAATCACCTGTTTGTAATTGCGAATGCCCACCAGACTGCGTTCACGCGCTCACACACATGTCATCAGACGGGGAACGTTTCCCGATCGAAGCCGAAATCGAGCCACTGGTGCTTGCCTTTTTACAATAGCGAGAATTTCGGCCCTGTTGGTCATGTGGCGGACACGCGGCTTCCATGGGCGCAGGGGCAAAGCTTCCACGGATCATTTTCTACGCCCGCTCCAGCGTTTATCCTGCTCTTGTTGCCGAGGCTATCGCAGTCATACAGGTAAAGGATAAGTTGTCGTGTCCCTGGGAAGTCGTTGTAACTCCGATTGGTAACAACTTGGATGCCACTTACACTTTGCAACCGAATTTGGCGGGTACCGAAAGTCCAACCATAGACCAGCTCCAACGCGACGCTCGTGTGATCGCCGATAATCTGCAGACCAGATTGATACAAGTGGCCGAGCGGTATAAGTCAGAACTCAGTTCATCTTTTCGGGAACTCGCCTAAACCGTCTAGAGTGCGGCGCCCAATATTGCCCCAATGAACAGCACCCATCCCAAGTGTGCATTCGATTTGAATTTGCGCAGGCAGTCGTCGCTGTTGGATATGTCCACGGCTGAGGCCTGCCATGCCAAGTGCAGTGCCACCAGCAAAACGCTGATATAGAAAGGCCAGGACATATCGGCCAAGACGCCGGCAATCGCAAAAGCGGTGATCGCCGCACTGTAAAACCCCCACAGCCAAGGCAGGGTGTTTTCTCCGAGCCGCAGAGCCGAGGATTTGACCCCAACCAGGGCATCGTCTTCCTTGTCTTGGTGCGCATAAATGGTGTCATAGCCGAGCGTCCAAAAAATGCCGGCCACGTAGAGACACAGGGGGGCGGGGGCTAATCCCCCGGTTGCCGCCGCCCACCCAAGGAGTGCGCCCCAATTAAATGTGAGGCCAAGAAACAATTGTGGCCAGTATGTAATGCGTTTCATCAACGGATAAACAATGACCAGGGGAATCGACGCGAGGCCAACCCAGATCGCCAACTTATTGAATTGTAAGAGGACCATCAATCCGGCCAAGCTTAAACTCAGCATAAATAGGATGGCTGCTCCAATCGTAACAGCGCCATTGGGCAGCGGCCGACCACGGGTTCGTTCTACCCGCCCGTCGATGTTCCGGTCGAACAAGTCATTGAGTGTACATCCCGCACCCCGCATGAGTACGGCGCCAATGGCAAACAGGACAACGAGGGTGAAATCCGGCCATTGCCTGCCTGAGGCCGGGGACGCAAATGCGAGGCTCCACCAGCACGGCCACAGGAGCAACCAAGCGCCCACAGGTCGATCAAGCCGGGCGAGTTGCAGAAATGGCCGAGTCCGGGCGGGCGCATGATTGCTGATCCAACTTGCCGTCGCATCCGCGGGCGTCGTTCCGGCATCCGCACTGATTTTTTCTGGGCTGATATGTGAGGTCATATTATTGAACTGGTTATCTTGTTTTCCAGCTTGTTGACACTTAGGGGATTATCCACACGGTGCATACCTATTATGCAAGCCCTAATTACCAAAGGGCTTTTCGCTTGCGTGCAAACACCGCATCATTTAACCACAGCCGGGCAGAGGAGTATTTATGGCTGATACCGACGAGCATAACGCGCTCATTACAGACAAGTCTCAACTCGTAGAATATCTCGAACGCGGTGCCAAACCAGTGGATCAATGGCGGATTGGCACCGAACACGAGAAGTTTGGATACCGGCTGTCAGACTTTCGCCCGCTGCCTTATGAAGGCGACTGCGGTATTCGCGCCATACTCAACGGGCTGCAGAAGTTTGGCTGGCGGCCGGTGCTGGAAAACGGCAATCCAATTGCATTGCAGAAAAATGGCGCATCGGTGAGCCTGGAGCCGGGCGGTCAATTGGAATTATCCGGGGCGCCCGTTGAGAACCTCCATCAAACTTGTGACGAAGTTCACACCCACCTGTATCAGGTTAAGGACGTTGCCGGAGATATCGGCGTTGGATTTATGGGCCTCGGTTTTCAACCCCATTGGTCTCTGGAAGAGACGCCGATTATGCCCAAGGACCGCTACACTATCATGCGCGATTACATGCCGACCAAAGGCAATCTCGGTTTGGACATGATGTTTCGAAGTTGCACAGTTCAGGTCAATCTGGACTTTGCGTCCGAAGCCGACATGATCCGCAAATTCAGGGTTGGATTGGCCTTACAACCGATCGCGACAGCCCTATTTGCCAATTCGCCTTTTGCTGACGGTAAGGAGAACGGCTATTTAAGTTACCGCAGCCATATCTGGACCGATACCGACCCGGATCGATGCGGCACGCTCGGCTTTGTCTTCGACCCTGATATGAGCTTTGAGCGCTATGTGGACTATGCACTCGACGTGCCCATGTATTTTGTTTACCGGGATGGTTACATCAATGCGGCCGGTCAGTCGTTCCGCGATTTCATGGCCGGTAAACTGCCTGCCTATCCAGGCGAACTGCCGACCATGGTGGACTGGGAAAACCACCTCACCACATTGTTTCCCGAAGTCAGGCTAAAGCAATTTATCGAAATGCGCGGTGCCGATGGAGGACCCTGGAGCAGGTTATGCGCCCTGCCGGCATTTTGGGTTGGGCTGCTGTACGACCAGACATCCTTGGATCAAGTGCGGGATTTGGTCATGGATTGGACTGAGGATGAGCGCGAAGTCATGCGGGTGGAAGTGCCTAAAACGGCCCTAAAAACGCCCTTTCGGAACGGCACAATTTTGGACTTGGCGCGACAAATTCTGCCAATTTCGGTTGATGGTTTACGCCGCCGCGCCCGCAAGGATCCGAAGTCGGGGCATGATGAAGTTCAATATCTAAATGCCTTAATTGAGATTGCAGACTCGGGTAGAACCCCTGCCGAGGACTTAATTGACGCCTATCGGGGTCGCTGGAACGGCAGTGTAGATCCAGTGTTTGAAGAACACGCCTACTAATTTAACCCGCCACTATTGTCAGGCGCCCGTTCCGCCCACGGTCAACCCTTCAATCAACATGGTCGGCTGACCTACGCCGACGGGAACGCCCTGCCCATCTTTACCGCACGTGCCAATGCCCGGATCAAGTTTCAAGTCGGATCCGATGGCGGCAACGCGGGTCAGGACATCCGGGCCGTTGCCAATGAGCGTCGCGCCTTTAATCGGCGCGCCAATTTTGCCGTTCTCGATCAAATAGGCCTCGGTGCAGGAAAACACGAATTTGCCGCTGGTGATGTCCACCTGGCCACCGCCAAAGGAAACGGCGTAGATGCCTTTTTTTACCGAGCGCAGAATTTCTTCCGGATCTTTGTCGCCCGCCAGCATGTAAGTATTGGTCATGCGTGGCATTGGGCAATGGGCAAAACTTTGCCGTCGACCGTTGCCGGTTGCCGCGTGCCCCATGAGCCGCGCATTCAGGCGGTCATGCATATAACCTTTAAGGATGCCGTCTTCGATCAGAACCGTCCGCTGGCTAGGCGTGCCTTCATCGTCGATTGTGAGCGAGCCCCGCCGGTCGATAATCGTGCCGTCATCAACCACGGTGACACCGGGCGACGCGACGCGCTGGCCCAATAATCCGGCAAACGCGGATGTTTTTTTGCGGTTGAAATCGCCTTCGAGGCCATGGCCGATTGCCTCGTGCAGCAAAATCCCCGGCCACCCCGGGCCCAGAACTACGTTCATCTCGCCGGCCGGGGCCGGAATGGATTCCAAGTTGATCAAGGCCTGCCGCAAGGCCTCGTCGGTTTGCTGCTGCCAATTTTCAGGATCAATGAACTGCGCATAGCCCAATCGGCCCCCGGCACCGTCCGAGCCTGATTCCTGCCTGTCGCCCTCTCCTACCACCACCGATACATTGAGGCGAACAAGGGGCCTGATGTCCCGGCGTCGTTCACCGCCCGGTCGAACGATCTCAATGGCCGTCCAACTGCCTGACAGAGATGCGCTGACCTGACGGACGCGGGGGTCTTTGGCGCGGGCATAAGAGTTAATGTCGGTCAGTAATTTCACCTTTTGCTCAAACTCAACTTCGTTCAGGGGACTGCTGTCCGTATACAGATTGGTGTTTGTTTGCGTCGGGGCATCCGCCAATGATCCACTGTCGCCCATGTGCACTGCCTGGATGGTCTGGGAGGCCCGTTTGATGGCTTCAGTGGACAACTCCGTGCCATGGGCGTACCCGGTGGACTCGTCGGCGACGGCCCGCAATCCAAATCCTTGGCTGGTGTCGAAACTTGCCGATTTCAACCGTCCATCGTCAAAAGCGAAACTTTCCGACTGACTGTATTCCATAAAAAGTTCACCATCGTCACTGTTGTGAAGTGCGTCATTGACGACAGTTTCAACTTGCTCGGGGTCGAGCCCGGTACGCTCGAAGAACAATTCCGTGGTGATTTTTTGGTCTGTCATATTTAGTGCGTCCTCGGTCGGCTGAAGCGTCGCTGAAGGCGAACCAACTCGCGCCCAGTCTTGTGCCCAGTCTCGTAAATAGTGTAACTGACCATCGCTACCTATATATGGGCAAAAGCCGCTTAAGCGCTAGTGATAATCACTATTACATCGCTATCGTCTATGCAATTGACGCGCCTAAACGTCGACTTATCGAGGCTTGTGATTGGGGGGGAGGGTGTTGTAGGTTCACTATTTTCCGGGCCCCGGAGAGCGCTGTTTTTTTCACGGCTGACACGGATCATGTGGCGGCAAAACCGCACGGTTAAGCGTGACCAAGTGAACCCTTCATTTTTCCTTCTTCTAAAGGCAATTGGGCTAAAGGCATTTGGGAGGGGCGAAACCTTAATCGCGTTCCCGCAGGAAGGTTAGAAGGCATGATGAGTAACAATGCGGCGGCAGGAAGGGATCGCAATGGTGCGCCAACCGGTTGGCGCCGGTGGCTGTTTTCGACCAACCACAAGGATATTGGCACTCTCTATTTTGGCTTTGCAATTTGCGCCGGTCTAATTGGCGGACTGATTTCTCTTTTAATCCGATTCGAACTGGCAACCCCAAATTTCGACTTCGCGCTGTTTCAAGAGAGCATCCCGTTTTTTAGCGCTGTCGTTACCATCCACGGTTTGACCATGGTTTTGTTCATGGTCATGCCGGGTTTGATCGGTGGCTTCGGAAACTGGTTTGTGCCGCTCATGATCGGCGCGTCCGATATGGCGTTTCCGCGGATTAATCACATCAGTTTTTGGATATTGCCACCGGCGGCGGGGTTGCTGCTGGCGTCAGCGCTTTACGGCGATTTGTCCGGCGCAATAAATATGGCGATTTTGGCTCTGCTTTTGGTCGGTGCCTCTTCGGTACTGGGGGCGATCAATTTCGTCACCACAATATTAAATATGCGGACGCCGGGCTTGACGCTTCACACGATGCCGTTGTTCGTGTGGTCTATTCTAGTTGCCGGTTTCTTGCTTTTACTGACCGTGCCTATTTTGGCCGGTGCAATGACAGTGTTAATGACGGGCCACACCCTTCAGACCAGTTTTTTACATGTATCCGAGGGCGGTGAGCCCCTACATTTCCAGCATTTGTTTTGGCTTTTTGGCCACCCGGAGGTCTACATACTGATCATTCCCGGCTTCGGTATTGTCAGTCAGGTTATATCGACGTTTTCGAAAAGACCCCATAAGGGCCATTTAAGCATGGCGTATTCCATGGTGACGATTGGGGCAGTGGGGTTTCTCGGCTGGGCGTACCAAATGTATTCAGGCGGTATGAACGTCAATGCCCAGGCTTACTTCTTGGCGGTTGTGTTGATCGTAACCGTGCCGACAGGAATTTTAATCGCCGGCTGGATTGGAACCATGTGGGGTGGCGCAATCGAATTTAGGACCCCCTTGTTGTTTGCTTTAGCGGTGATTTTCCTGTTGGTCGTCGGCGGTGTTTCCGCAGTCGCCCTCGCAAACGCAGACTTGAATGCCGCTTTTCACGAAAGTTTTTATCGGGTGGGCCACTTCCACTACACTTTTTCCATCGGTGCCATGTTTTCCCTTTTTGCCGGCTTTTACTATTGGATAGGCACCATGAGCCGCCGCCAATACCCGGAGAGATGGGGCAAACTACATTTTTGGGTCATGTTTATCGGGGTGAATTTGACTTTCTTTCCCATGCTTTTGCCCCTCTATCCGGGGGATATTGGCAATTGGAGTCGTCTCTCGACCTTGGGCGCCTATTTCTCGTTCGCGGGCGCGTTGATTTTTTTGTTCGTCTTCTACCGAACATTTGCCGCCGGGGTTGCGTGCGCTGAAAATCCCTGGGACGATACTGCCCCGCCCCTGGAGCGGGCGGCCGCCTAGCCATCGCTAATTCACTTTTATGATAATTCACCGCGATATATATTGGCGGTGATCGGAGAAACCACCTGTGTCGGAAAATGCGGCCACAAATTCGGAACTAACGGTATCAAGCACCAGCTTCGGCGGGAGTGCGGGTGACTATTTGTCATTGCTCAAACCGCGTGTGATGTCGCTGGTGGTCTTCACTGGCGCGGTCGGATTGTTAGTGGCGCCGGGGGATATTCACCCGGTCATTGGTCTTACCGCCTTGCTGTGTGTGGCGCTAGGGGCCGGTGCATCGGGCGCGCTGAACATGTGGTACGACGCGGATATCGACCGGATTATGACCCGCACCGCCGGGCGCCCCATCCCGGCTGGACGCATGGCTCCGGGCGAAGCATTGGGATTTGGTGCCACCCTCGCCGTGGGTTCAGTTTTGGTCATGGGACTGGCGGTCAATTTGACGGCTGCGGCATTGCTCGCTTTGACCATCGGTTTCTATTTGTTTGTCTACACCATGTGGCTGAAACGACGGACACCGCAAAACATCGTTATCGGTGGCGCGTCAGGCGCCTTGCCGCCGGTGATTGGCTGGGCGGCGGTCACGGGCGACGTCAGTCTGTCGGCGCTGGTCCTGTTTGCGATTATATTTATCTGGACCCCGCCCCACTTTTGGGCGCTCGCGTTATACAAATCAGGTGAATACGAAAAAGCGGGCATACCAATGCTGCCGGTGGTGCGCGGCAAGCGTGTCACCCGCAATCAGATCCTAATTTACAGCATTGTGCTGGCGCCGTTGGCTGTTTTGCCGACGATTTTGGACTTTGCCGGGCCCATTTATGGCTGGGTTGCCGGTTTTCTCGGCGCCGTATTTCTCGCCTATGCCCTCTGGATCTGGTGGTCGGCTTCTGAGCGTGCGGCGAAAGGGTTGTTCGCCTACTCCATCGCCTATTTGTTTTTGATATTTTCAGTTTTACTGGTGGATTCGCTTTGGGGTGCGGCCACCCTGGACTTTATGGCGAAGATGAGCGCGGACTGGGGATGGTGAAATTGGCCAACGATTTGCGTCAGCGTCAACGTGAACGTAATTTAGCGCTTGGCGGATTTTTGCTGGGACTGGTCATGCTGTTTTTTGTGATCACGATCTTTAAAATGTCCGGGGGTGCGGGATAGCGCCCCGCAATTGTCTGCGCCGACTTTAATCGGAGCTCTTATTTGCGTTACGTCAGTACCCGGGGCGAGGCCCCAGATCTCGAGTTTGAAGATGTTCTTCTGACCGGCCTCGCGCGCGACGGTGGCCTGTATGTGCCGTCGGCATGGCCTAAATTCAGTGAAGCCGAAATAGGACGGTTTGCCGGTTTGGACTATCGAACGCTAGCCGCTCAGGTGATGGCGCCGTTTGTGGGTACAGCCTTGCCGACTGAGGAATTTAAAACGATTGTCGATGCCACCTACAGCGGCTTTGACCATCCAGATGTGGCCCCGCTGCGTCAAATAGGTGACGGCGAATGGGTGCTCGAATTGTTTCACGGGCCGACCCTTGCCTTTAAGGATTTCGCGCTCCAACTGCTTGGGCGGCTATTCGATTATGCGCTCACCCGCCGTGGTGAACGCCGAGCCAT
>JAPYRI010000002.1:30062-87031 GCA_029941135.1 Alphaproteobacteria bacterium
CAATTGAAGCGTTTAGGGATAAATCGAACCTTGATATATTTGTATTGCATCCGGCGGGACGTGTGTCCGACGTTCAACGTCGGCAAATGACCACGGTGTTGTCGGACAACGTGCATAATTTGGCAATTGAAGGATCGTTCGACGACTGCCAAGCGCTGGTAAAAGCGATGTTCAATGACCTCGAGTATCGCGACGGCATGGGATTGTCGGCGGTCAATTCCATAAATTGGGCGCGGGTCATGGCGCAAACTGTTTATTACTTCAAGGCGGCCATGGCCTTGGGCGCGCCGGGTCAACCGATCGCATTTTCCGTACCGACGGGTAATTTCGGTGACATTTACGCAGGTTACGCCGCTCAATGTACTGGATTAAATGTGAGCCAGCTCGTCGTTGCCACCAATCGCAACGATATTTTGGCGCGGGTTCTGTCGACGGGGGAATACCGGACCGGAACGGTCGAGCCCACCATGAGCCCAAGTATGGATATTCAAGTGGCCAGTAACTTTGAGCGCCTGCTGTTCGAAACCTATGGCCGGGAAAGTGGCGCGGTCAACGCCTTAATGACAGACTTGCAAACCAACGGTGGTTTTAAAATGAGCGCTGAAGCATGCGGCAAAGCGTCCCAACTGCTTGATGCCCGCCGTGTGGATGAAGAGGAAACTCTTGCTACTATCGCGTCGGTTTACCAGGACAGCGGCATCACCATTGATCCTCACACGGCGGTTGGCGTCGCTGCGGGTCGGATTTGTCGCCGCCAATCCGAACATCCAATGGTCATGCTGGCGACCGCTCATCCGGCGAAGTTTCCCGACGCGATCACCAAGGCGACCGGGGTTGTCCCGGAACTACCGCCTGGTTTGGCAGACTTGCACCAACGGCCCGAGCGGTATGACACACTGACGGCCGACTTGGATGCGGTAAAAACTTACATCACCAAATGCGCGGCCCGGTAGGGGAGGAACCAGCACAGTATGACAGTCGAAACAACAACACTGGACAACGGATTAAGGATCGTCACCGAGCACATGCCCCACCTGGAAACGGCGTCACTCGGTGTGTGGATTGATGTGGGGGCGCGCTTCGAAGATCCGGCGTCAAACGGTGTCTCTCACTTCCTTGAGCATATGGCGTTTAAGGGCACGAAGACGCGGAATGCCCGCCAAATCGTAGAAACCGTGGAAGGCGTGGGCGGGCATCTGAATGCCTATACTTCGCGCGAGCAAACCGCATATTTCGCCCAAATATTGAAACACGATGTGCCGATGGCACTCGATATATTGTCGGATATTTTACTGAATTCAGTGTTTGACCAAAGCGAAATTGAGCGCGAACGTACGGTTATTTTACAAGAAATCGGTCAGGCACTGGACACGCCCGATGACATCGTTTTCGACCATTTGCAACAAGCGGCATTTCCGGACCAGCCCTTGGGTCGTCCCGTACTTGGGACATCGGATCTGGTTTTGACCTTTGATCGTCAGACATTGCGCGGTTATATGGGCGATCATTATCGCGCCTCCCGCATGGTGGTTTCCGCCGCTGGTAACCTGGATCATAAAGCGATTGTTGAGCAAGCAACTGAGGCTTTTTCCGCCTTGCCGGGCGCCAACAATAGTAAGTGCCCACCGGCGCAATATTGCGGCGGCGACCATCGCGAAATCAAAGCTCTTGAACAGGCGCATGTGCTTATAGCGTTTGAAGGTCTTTCCTATGACGATCCCGATTATTACGCTTTGCACGTTGCCAGCACAGTGTTTGGTGGCGGCATGTCGTCACGCCTCTTTCAAGAAGTGCGCGAAAAATTGGGCTTGGCGTATTCGATATATTGTTATGCGTCCTCCTATCAGGACAGTGGGCTATTTGGTATTTATGCCGGGACGGCGGCGGAGTCGGTTCACCAATTGACCACCGTGGTTGCCGATGAGGCCGCCAAATTGTGTGAACGCGCGGAGGAAGATGAAGTCGCGCGCGCGCGGGCGCAACTTAAAGCCGGGCTTCTGATGTCGCTTGAAAGCTCGGCTTCGCGCTGCGAGCAGATGGCCAAACAAACGCTCATTTATGACCGTATTGTCCCCGCGGAGGAGCTTATAGAGTCAATCGACGCCGTTGACCGAACCGCCGTTCAACGGGTCATGGGCCGTATTATAAGGGGTAATCTGACCGTCGCCGCACTCGGCCCTACTGAACAGCTTGAAAACTATGACCGGCTTAGCGCAAGATTTAGTTCGTAGTGGGTTGCAGAGAGTATTGGCGGTCGCGAATATGTCGCCATTACTGAGCGGCTGGGAGCACGGTCCATGCTGGTAAGCTTACTGAAGTCGGATCCGAGAATGCGGTTTGAAGGGCGGACCGTCTATATTCGTCTGCCCCAAACGACGGATTGGGAGCAGTGGTCACAATTGCGGGAATGCTCGAGGGATTTTTTGATGGCTTGGGAACCGGTATGGCCGACAGATGATTTGACCAAAGCCGCATATGGCCGCCGATTGCGCCGCTATAGTCAAAGCATTCGGCAAGGCAGTTTGTACCCGTTTTTTATCTTCACCAAGAAGGATCATCAACTGATCGGTGGCATTACCTTCACCAACGTGCGGCGGGGCACCGTGCAGGGGTGTTCGGTGGGTTACTGGGTCGGCGAGCCCTATGCGCGCAAAGGATACATGAGTGACACTATGCAAGCCGCGATCACATTCGCATTTGATATTTTAGGCTTACATCGGGTTGAAGCGGCGTGTCTGCCGGAAAACAAACCCAGCCGTAGACTGCTTTTGAAGACTGGATTTGCTGAAGAAGGCTACGCCCGGGAGTATTTGAAAATATGCGGCGCATGGCGTGACCACGTCCGCTTTGGCATCTTAGCCACCGACTCGCGTCCGGGCAGTCGATTGTAAACCAGGCTCGTTAGGCGTGCCCGGCATTGCCTGAAAACAATGATACATCAATGCCCAGCGTGGCGATTGCGCGCGGCCACTTGTCGGCAAGACCGGGGCCGAATACCAATTCCTCATCTGCCTTGGTATGCAACCAGCCGTTCGCGCCGATCTCAACCTCAAGTTGCCCCGGCGCCCATCCGGAATAACCGAGCGCCAACAGGTTGTGGCGCGGTCCAACGCCTCCAGCAATTGCCGTCAGAATATCGGCTGTCGCTGTCAGCCCAATGTCTTTGCTGACAATCAAAGTCGATTCCTGCACAAAGTCCGTCGAATGAAGAACAAATCCGCGGCCCGTCTCGACCGGTCCGCCGGCATGCACCAAAATATTCTCAGCCGGGGCCTGGACATCGATTTCCAGCTGTTCCAGGAGTTCCGGAAAAGTGATGTAATCGACTTCCTTGTTAATGACGAGGCCCATTGCGCCATCTTCGGAATGGGAACACATGTATATGACGGTATGTGCGAAACGCGAATCGCCCATATCCGGCATGGCCATCAAGAGTTGGCCTTCGAGGAAATTTTGTTCTTCACCCATTTTTGTAAATCGAATCTCTAATGTTCGGCGCTACTATAAGATCCATTAAAGCACGTTTTAGTCTCAAAACCAGCTCTCGACCCTGTTCAGCTAATAGGGGCTATCGGTGCATTCAATCTTGAGTGAACTGCCATTCTGGGGCTTGTTTCCAATACGGCCAAATGGTACCCGGAAGTGAATGACTAGATTAGCACGCATATTGCAATCGGCATTAGTGATGCTCGGCATCATCTGGGGCGACTGTTCCGAAGTCGCCGCAGAAATTTCAGCGTCCGATTGGCAGGTCACAGAATATGGCCAAATAAGGCTGATTTCTGGTGTGACGGCGGTCGGCGACAAGGTTTCTGTTCCTTTGGGAATTCAGATCAAACTAAAACCAGAATGGAAAACCTATTGGCGATCCCCTGGTGAAAGCGGGATACCCCCAGGGTTTAACTGGTCTCAATCACGGAATTTGGCGAAGACCGAAATTTATTGGCCGGCACCTGGCCGCTATACATCGTTTGGCCTCGATACGATTGGCTACAAGAACGAAGTCGTTTTCCCGATCACCGCTCAAGTAGAAGTTCCTGGTCAAGCGGTGTCGGCAATTGTGAACGTTGATTATGCCGTGTGCCGGGACATTTGCGTGCCCCTGCAAACTCGTTTGCACCTCCAAATTCCCGCGGGCGACCGCTCTTCGAGCGAGCACACCTCTTTAATTCAACAGTTTACTGGTCTGGTGCCGACAGTGGCCGGGGAACGGACGGATGCGAGTGGTCCAATACTCAAGGATTTACATATCAGTGATGTGACGGGAACCGAATTTTTGACAGCTGTGGTGAGACGGCCGCCAGCCGCAGAAAATTATGACCTGTTTGTTGAGGCTGGCGATGATTTTGGCTTTGGATCTCCGACAGTAAAGGTTCAAAAAGACTTAAATGAGATCGAATTCGATGTGCCGGTCTACCGTTTCCGAAAAAATGCCGATTTGTCAGCCGTGCCCGTTTCCCTCACTTTTGTTGCGGGAATATCGGCAATTGTATGGTCGAGAACTTTGAGCTCGGATTGATATTCGATGCACGAAACAGTATGGTTTCGCGTGGAATACAGAATTCCAGGATTTAATTTTGCCATATTCGGGAAGGTGTTGGCGCGTATCTCGACAAACCGAAGCCAAGGGGAGAGCAAATGGATATCAAATTGATGGTCGGCGACGAAATACCGGAATTTACCTTCATGCACATGACAGGTGATGGACCGGCGCCGATCACTACAAAAGAATTATTTGGCGGCAAGAAAGTAGCCTTGTTTGCCCTGCCGGGCGCATTTACGCCGACTTGCTCGGTCGAGCATCTTCCCGGGTACGTGAACAATGCTGACGCCCTTAAGGCAAAGGGCATTGATAGCATCGTGTGCTTATCGGTAAATGACGTGTTCGTCATGGATGCATGGGCTAAATCTGCGGGCGCCGAGGGCAAAGTTCTCATGCTTGCCGACGGCAATGCCGAGTTTACCAAGCATATGGAGCTTGATTTGGATGCCAGCGGCTTCGGCATGGGCATTCGCTCGCAACGCTATTCCATGGTCATCGACGATGGTGTGGTCAAACACTTGAATATCGAGGAGGGTGTTGGCCTTGATGTCAGCAGCGCCGAGACAATTCTTGGACAACTTTGAGCCCTAGAGGCAATGACGAAAAGGGGGCTTAGGCCCCCTTTTTTGTGTTTGGCCTTCGAACAACCGTGGACAGTATACTGTCCCCGATTGTTCTTACACTCGTGCTAGGCTATCGCTATCGGGATAATTGCTGATCGGTAAACTCAGCCAGCAAGCCAGAAAGGAACTGCCATGTTAGATTTTTCAATTTTTGTCGTGGTGTTGTTGGGGTTGGCCGTGATTTTTGTTTTTCTCGGCGTTCGGACGGTATCCCAGGGATACGAATACACGGTCGAGCGCTTTGGGCGCTACACGCGCACTTTGCGCCCCGGCTTCCATATCATTATTCCGATCATTGATCAGATAGGTTCTAAATTGAACATGATGGAGCAGGTTCTCGACGTGGCGTCTCAAGAAGTGATTACTCGCGACAACGCAATGGTCACAGTGGATGGCGTTGTGTTTTACCAAATTCTTGATGCCAGTCAGGCGGCCTATGAAGTTTCCGATTTGACCAGGGCCATTCTCAACTTGACCATGACCAACATTCGGACCGTCATGGGGTCAATGGATTTGGATGAACTTTTGTCTCAACGGGACGCAATTAATGCGCGCTTGCTTAACGTTGTTGACGAGGCGACCGGGCCGTGGGGTGTAAAAGTAACTCGGATCGAGATTAAAGACATTTCTCCGCCCCGCGACTTGGTCGAAGCCATGGCCCGGCAAATGAAAGCCGAGCGCGACAAGCGCGCGAACATTCTTGAGGCAGAAGGACTCAGGCAAGCTGAAATCCTGGGTGCCGAGGGCAGCAAGCAGGCTGTTATTCTGGACGCTGAAGGACGGCGTGAAGCTGCGTTTCGTGACGCCGAAGCCCGTGAAAGAGAGGCGGAAGCGGAAGCCAAGGCAACCACCATGCAGTCAGACGCCATTGAATCAGGCAATATTCACGCCATAAATTATTTCGTCGCCCAACAATATATCGACGCCTTGAAGGCGTTTGCTGGGTCAGAGAACGAGAAAATACTGTTCATGCCATTGGAAGCGGCAAATGTGATCGGGGCGATCGGCGGTGTTGCTGAGATTGCGCGGCAAGCGTTTGGCGGCTCTGGGAGTGGAAAAGGCGGCGCCGGCAAGGGTGCTGACGATGATTCGTCCGGTCCGTGGCTGTCAGGGGACCAATGATGCTCGATCCATTTCTTGAACAACTCAATCACTGGGACTGGTGGATATTCGCGACCGTGTTGATCATCCTTGAGGTGTATGCACCGAGTGCCGTGTTCTTGTGGTTGGGTGTGGCTGCCGGCGGTGTCGGCGGTGTGGTTTTCGTTTTGCCTGATATTTCTTGGGAAAATCAGGTTTTGGTGTTTGCCTTGTTATCGGTCGTCAGCGTCCTCGTTGGACGAAGATATTTTCGTTGGCGTCCCATCGCGACGGACCATCCCTTTCTCAATCGGCGTGGCGAACAATACGTGGGTCGCTCCGCGATTCTGGTAAAGTCTATCGAACATGGCAAGGGGGCGATCCGGTTGGATGACAGTACTTGGAGTGTAACCGGCCCGGACCTGCCGGAAGGGGCGAGCGTTAAGATCGTTGGGGCTGAAGGAACCATCTTGCTGGTGGAGGAAGACAAGTAACGTCAGCGGCCCACTGAACGCACGGCGGAGGGTTGCGTCGTTTCAATCCGTCTCATTTCCGAGTTATCGAACAGTGCCGGATTATTTATGTAATCCAACAAGAAATCGGTTGAATCCTGACCCCAAAACAGGGCGCCATTGAGTGCCGCTGTTGGGACGCCAAAGACATTCGCCTCGATTGCCCGTTTCCCATTTTCATGCAGTTCATCTTTTACTTTTTGGTCAGAAATCAATGCACTCGCGTCGTCAACTCCAACCGCTTTCGAAATGCTGTTCCAGCCGGTCGGGTTGTCCGGGAGGTGACCGTCCGCCCAGATGGCCTTGAATATCTGCCCAATCGCCGCCGATTTGCTGCCGAGCGCAATCGCCAACCTGAGTGCTTGCAAGGGATTGAACGGGTGGTTGGGCGGCATCCGATAGGGCATTCCGTCGCGATCGGCCAGCCATTGGGCTTGCCGGAATGTATAAACCCGCTTTCCGGGAATTTCAGCTGGCCCTTTGTGGCCCCAGTGGTCCAATAACCCGGCGAACAGTATCGGACGGTATCGAACGGATATTTTGTCGGACAGGCGTTCCAATTGGCAAAATTGCAGGTAGGCATAGGGAGATATAAAGTCGAAATACCATTCGATCTCGGCCATACTGTGAGTTACTCCCCGCGTCTAAGTTTCTTTGAATAGGTTTATAAATACATCGCCATACCTTGTCTGGCCAGGGCATCGGCGCGTTCATTCTCAGGGTTGCCCTGGTGACCGCGCACCCAGTGCCATTCAATTTGATGCGGCGCGCTGGCAAGCTCAAGACGTTGCCACAAATCGACATTCTTGACCGGCTTTTTGGCGGCGGTTTTCCAGCTCCGGCGTTTCCAATTGACGATCCACTTGGTTATGCCGTCGCGCACGTAGGTACTGTCGGTATATACGTCCACCAGACAGGGGCGTTTCAATTGGCTTAAGGCCTCAATCGCGGCCGTCAGTTCCATGCGATTGTTGGTTGTTTCAAACTCGCCGCCGGTGATTTCGCGCTCGTTCCCATTGAACAATAACAAAGCTCCCCACCCACCGGGGCCTGGATTGCCCGAACAAGCGCCGTCTGTATAAATCTCAACTTTATCCACGACAGAATTCAATCCAAACCATAGGCGCCAGGGCCTGTGACGGCTTGATGAAAACGCAATCGCCCGAGAAACTCCATGGGATTTTTGGGTTTGACCAGAGCTCCTTCTACCTGATGGAGCCAATCATAGACCCGGGTCAGCAAAAAGCGCATGGCGGCGCCTCGGGCAAGCACCGGCAATGCGGCGAGCTCGTCGCGATTGAGCGGCCTTATATTACCGTAAGCGGAAAGCAGCATACGGGCCTTGGTGATATTAAAGGCACCGTCGGGCTCGAAGCACCAGGCGTTCAAGCAGATCGCCAGGTCGTAAGCCAGAAAATCATTGCACGCGAAGTAAAAATCTATGAGGCCGGATAAATCGTCGCCAAGAAAAAAGACATTATCCGGGAATAAATCAGCATGAATGACGCCCTCGGGCAAGCCTTGCGGCCAATGGGCCTCCAGATAATCCAGTTCCTTCGAGATGATCTCCTTAAGCTTGCTCTGGATAGTGTTGGCGCGCGGCACGCTGTCGTTAAACAGGGGCCGCCATCCACTGACCGACAAAGAATTGTCCCGCTTTGTCCCATAGCTCATTCCGGCGAGATGAAAGTGTGCCAAGTGTTTACCCAACTGAGCACAATCCCGGGGCGAGGGCCGCGAACGGGCGACGCCTTGGAGGAAACTGATGATAGCCGCCGGCCGTCCGGCAACTGTCCGTAAAGCCTTGCTATCGCGTCCATGTATCGGCGTCGGGCAGGGGATGTCACTCGCTGCCAGGTGATCCATCAACCCCAAAAAATAGGGCAGATCCTCCGGATCCACACGTTTTTCATAGAGGGTAAGAATAAAGTTCGCGTGCTCGGTCTGGAGCAGGTAATTCGAGTTTTCAACGCCCTCTGCGATGCCTTTAAAGGACACCACTTTGCCAATGTCATACTCGGTCACAAATGCCCGTAGCATTTCATCGGGGACTTCTGTGTACACAGCCATTCAAATCACCGGCGTTGTTGCGCGAGCACTCCAATGTTGTCCAACATCGGCGCGTCCTCTAAGGTTTAATTTCCGGGCGCCAAACACCCGGTTGTTTGCTTCGGAAACCTAACCCAGAGTGTAACGAGAGGGAACCCGCGTCATGTCAGAGCCAATTGTTGTCCAAAAAATGCCCATGAGTGCCGATGTGGAAGAGGGGAAGTCTTATTACTGGTGCGCTTGCGGCAAAAGTGCGGCACAGCCGTTTTGCGATGGCTCGCACAAGGGCTCTGATTTTGTCCCCACAGAGTACAAAGCCGATGCGACAAGGACGGTTTTTTTCTGCGCGTGTAAACATACCGACAATGCGCCGCTTTGTGACGGGTCGCACAGCCGAATTTAATTTTACATGAGTTGACTAACAGCGGGCCGGCACTATCATGTCGTCTTCGGGCCTTAAGCCCGTGCCGTTAAGTTAGCCTTGTGGGAGAGATTTGCGGCTCGTTCGATTAATGACGGGCACAGCAAACGCCGAAGGAGCAACCGCCCCGGAAACTCTCAGGCAAAAGGGCCGCAAGGCGTGGCACTCTGGAAAGTAAACCGGCCGTTTTTATCCGGCTGTTTCCGACAATCGTAAAGTCGGGATCAAGGTTTCACCGAAGGGGTAAGCCGCTTTGATGCCGCGCATTGTGTCGATACCAAAGCAAAGTGCGGCTGAGTACAAAGTTGGCCAATCTCTCAGGTCCCAAGACAGAGGGGGCGTGTGTTTCCGTCACGACTCCGCGCGCGGATGACGACGGGACGTTGCGCCCTCGTAACCGCTGTCGTAGGACCTATGAGCGATCTGGACCCCGAACCCACTAAGAAAACGCCCTTGCATGGATTGCACATGTCCCTGGGCGCAAAAATGGTGCCTTTTGCCGGCTATGACATGCCGGTTCAGTACCCGGCTGGGATACTGGCTGAGCACATCCACACCCGTGCCCACGCCGGGTTGTTCGACGTATCCCACATGGGGCAAATACGCCTCTCCGGGCCGCGAGCCGCGCAAGATCTGCAAACATTGGTTCCTGGTGACATCACCGGTTTGGCCATCGGTGACATGCGATACACCCTGTTTACAGGGAATGACGGTGGCATCTTGGATGACTTGATGGTGACCAAGGTCGACGACGGGTTGTTGCTGGTAGTGAACGCCGCTTGCAAGCACGCTGATTTTGCCCACCTCAAAAAAAGCCTGCCGTCCACGTCCGCCGTTGAAATGTTGGACGATCGGGCATTGCTAGCGCTTCAGGGGCCCGAGGCACTAACTGTACTTGCGAAATTAGCGCCTGAAGTGAGCGGATTAACCTTCATGAAAGCGGCAGAGATCGAGGTGGCAGGTATTGCCTGTTTCGTCAGCCGGTCCGGGTATACCGGTGAGGACGGTTTCGAAATATCGATGGCTGCCGACCGTGCGCGCGAGCTGGCGACGTTGTTATTGGACGCTTCCGAAGTTGAACCCATAGGCCTCGGCGCCCGCGACAGTCTGCGCCTTGAGGCCGGATTGTGCCTTTATGGCCATGACATTGACGGGACCACAACACCGGTGGAAGCCGCTTTAAGCTGGGCGATTGGCAAACGCCGGCGGATTGGGGGCGGTTTTCCAGGGTCTGACGTGATATTGGCTCAACTTCGCAATGGCGCGCCGCGAAAGCGCGTGGGCGTTCAGGCAGAAGGACGGGCGCCGGCGCGCGATCACACTGAAATCAGGGCGCCGGGTGGCGAACCCATCGGCGAGATTACCAGCGGTGGCTTTGGACCCACAGTTGGAGGTCCCGTCGCCATGGGTTACGTGACTAGCCGTTTTACGGAAGTTGGCACGCCGGTCGAACTGGTCGTGCGTGGTAAAGCGCGGCCAGCAAATATTGTCAAATTACCGTACACGCCACATCGGTATGTAAAAACCATATAGAAAATTGCTCAAATATTGACGACGGAGGGGGCCAATGGCCGAACTGAGATTTACCGAAGAACATGAATGGATCCGAATCGACGGAAACGAAGGCACCATTGGCATCAGCGATTACGCGCAAGAGCAATTGGGCGACATTGTCTATGTGGAGCTGCCCGCCGTTGGCGCGTCACTGTTTCAGGGAGACGAGGCGGCGGTGGTCGAATCGGTTAAAGCCGCCAGCGAGATCTATGCCCCTGTCGCCGGAGAGGTTACGGCAGTGAACGATGAATTGAATGGAGACCCGGGCATCGTCAATCAGGACTCCATGGGGGCCGGATGGTTCATCAAGATGAAAGTCGAAAACACGTCTCAATTAAGTGAACTGATGACGGAGCAGACATACAAAGACATGGTCGAGGGATTGAAATAATGCGGTATTTGCCGCTGACCGATGGTGACCGCACGTCCATGCTGGCGGAAATCGGGGTCGACTCAATTGACGATTTGTATGCCGACGTGCCACCCAGCGTGCGCCTGGACGGATTGATTGATTTGCCGCTTCACCAGGGCGAGCTTGAGGTCGAGCGAGCCATGAAACAATTGGCGGCGAAAAATCTGGAAGCGGGTGCAGCCCCGTTCTTCGTTGGCGCCGGCGCCTATCGTCATCACATTCCTGCAGCGGTGGATCACCTCATTCAGCGGAGCGAGTTCCTGACGGCATATACGCCCTATCAGCCTGAAATCAGCCAGGGCACTTTGCAATGTTTGTTCGAATATCAAACCCAGGTTGCCTTGCTGACCGGAACCGAAGTTGCCAATGCGTCCATGTACGACGGCTCAACCGCCTGTGCGGAAGCCGTCTTGATGGCGCGCCGGGTGACCCGGCGGAAAAACGTCGTTGTGTCCGGTGGTTTGCATCCACATTACCGGGAAGTCACCAAAACCACCCTCAGATTTACGGAGGGAAAACTTACGCCGTGTCCGCCGGCGCCTGACGGGGTCGAAGACCTGGCCGGCCTCATCGATGGCGAGACCGCTTGCGTGGTCGTGCAAACGCCCGATCTGTTTGGCAATATCCGCGATCTCCAGCCATTGGCGGCTGCTGCCCAGGCGGCGGGCGCGCTTCTGATCGCTGTGTTCACCGAAGCCATGTCCCTTGGCGCCCTTATGCCGCCTGGGGAAATGGGCGCCGATATTGTCGTGGGCGAAGGTCAATCGTTCGGCAATGGGCTTAATTTTGGCGGACCCAATTTAGGTCTGTTTGCCACCCGTCAATTGTATCAGCGTCAGATGCCCGGCCGATTATGCGGTGAGACCGTGGATGCGGACGGGCGGCGCGGCTACGTACTGACGTTATCTACGCGCGAACAACACATCCGCCGTGAGAAGGCCACCAGCAACATCTGCACGAACGCCGGCCTGTGTGCGCTCGCCTTCTGTATTCACATGGCGCTGCTGGGGGAAGACGGCCTCAAGCGGATCGCTCAACTCAACCACAAGGCAGCCATCGATTTAGCCGGCAAACTTCAACCGGTGCCAGGGGTGGAGGTACTCAATAAAACCTATTTCAATGAATTCACCATCCGTGTTGATGGGCGCGCGGACCGGATTGTAGAAAGTATGGCCGGGCAAGGCGTGCTCGGCGGGGTTCCGCTGTCGCGCTTATGCCCAGATCGGGAGGAACTAGCAGATTTGATTTTGGTGGCGGCAACCGAGTGCACCACCGACCTTGAAATGGATCAATTGGCGGCCGCGCTCGGGAAGGCGGTGGCGTCATGAACAGGCAGGGACGGCCAACGGCGCCGGGGCTGCAAGCTCAAGGCGCCAACGAAAGTTTCAATACCCACACGGGGCACCGGGGGCTTGAACATGAAGAGCCAGTGATTTTCGAGCAAGGCGCCGAAGGACGTTGCGGGGTCGATTTGCCCGATCCAGGCGCCTTCGAAGACTGTTTGGGTGGACTCAACCGCCACAATGAAATCGGTCTGCCCGGATTGTCTGAACCTCAAGTCATCCGCCACTTTGTTCGCCTTAGCCGAAAAAATTATGCCATTGATTTGGGGATATACCCGCTCGGATCTTGCACCATGAAGCACAATCCGCGCCTGAATGAAGTGATTGCGCGTCTTCCCGGCTTCGCTAACGTCCATCCGTTGCAGCCGGTCAGCACCGTCCAAGGGGCTCTTGAGGTCATCGATATGGTGGCCCACTGGCTGCGCGCACTTACCGGCATGCCGGGGATCGCCATGTCACCCAAAGCGGGCGCGCACGGAGAATTGTGCGGCCTGATGGCCATTCGCGCAGCGCTTGAAGACCGGGGTGATGCGCGCCAGAAAGTATTGGTGCCGGAATCCGCCCACGGAACTAACCCCGCAACCGCCGCCTTGTGCGGTTACCGGGTCGAGGCCATTCCCGCCAATGTCCGCGGCCGGGTCGATTTGGGTATTTTACGCGAACGTTTGGACGAAACGGTTGCGGCGGTCATGGTGACCAATCCTAACACTTGTGGACTGTTCGAAGACGAGGTCATCGAAATCGCCGAGGCAACGCACGCCGCCGGTGCTTTCTTTTACTGCGATGGTGCGAACTTCAACGCCATTGTCGGCCGGGTACGGCCCGGTGATTTGGGGGTTGATGCGATGCACATCAATCTTCACAAGACGTTTTCAACCCCCCACGGCGGCGGCGGTCCGGGCGCGGGACCGGTCGTGTTCGCGAAAGAGTTGGCACCCTATGCCGCCTTGCCGCACGTAAACGCCGTCGACGGAGATTATACCCTGATTGAACATCAAGCGCCTGCCGCGGAAGAAAGTAAATCGTTCGGGCGCCTCACCGCTTTTCACGGCCAAATGGGCATGTTCGTCCGCACGCTCACTTACATGTTAAGCCATGGGGCCGACGGGTTATGTAAGGTTGCTGAAGATGCCGTATTGGGGGCCAATTATCTGCTTGCGCGCTTAAAAGATGTCATGCCGCCTTCGTTCGACGGCCCATGTATGCACGAAGCCTTGTTTGATGACCGGTTCTTGATCGGCACCGACGTGACCACGCTTGATTTTTCGAAGGCGTTGATTGATGAAGGCTTCCATCCCATGACCATGTATTTTCCCTTGGTGGTACATGGCGCCCTGTTGATTGAGCCGACCGAAACCGAAAGCCGGGACAGTCTGGATGAGTTTGTTGTGGCTTTGCGGGGGCTAGTCGCCGACGCACAATCCGGCAATACCGCACGCTTTGCCGGCGCGCCCTACCTCAGTCCCCGGCGTCGCTTGGACGAAACCGCAGCCGCGCGCGCACCGGTCCTGCGGTGGTCGCCGCCGGCAACGCCGGAAGCCGCGGAATAGTGTTTTTGTTGGGGTGAGGCCTACGTTTGGGGCAACCGGGCACGTAGTTCAGCGACTGACTTTTCGATCTGGTCGTTGGCGGACGCTTCGTCCATTTGATCACGGATGACGGCGCTGGCCGCTGCTACTGCTACGTCCACCGAAATTTCGCGCGCTTCGTTTATCGCCTCGGTTTCGGCCAGTGCGATTTTGTCCACCGCCATCTGGATTCGACGTTCTAAAGTTTCGGCCAACTGCACATCAGTTTCTGCGGTCAGTCTTTCAGCTTCCTGATTGGCGTGATCGATGATCTCATCAGCTTCCGAAACCGCGTCCCGTTGTTTGCGCTGATAAGATGCCAGCAGCGATTGCGCTTCTTCCCTCAGCGCTCGCGCTTCATCCAGTTCCTTACGGATATCGTCCGCACGCTTGTCCAAAATGGCCGCGACTGTGCCCGGTAATTTGTAGTAAAGGGCAACACCGACAAGCCCGACAAACGCCATCGCAACCCAAAATGCTGCATCGAACATGGACTGATCTCCCTAAACCTGCCGCGCCGCCAACTCGGCATCCACGGCGGCGTGCAGCGTGTCCTCAGCAACCGATATGCCAATCAATCGCTCTATCGCAAACTGCGCGGTTTGAGCTGATATCTCGCGCACATTTGCAAGTGCAGTTGATTTAGCCTCTTGAATACGGACATTGGCTTTCTGGGCATTTTCCGCTAGGCGCGTTTCTAGTTCGGCTTTGCGCCGTTCCGCATCAGCGGCCATTTTAGCATGGGTCTCGAGGGAAAACGCATGGGCCTTTTCACGGGCCTCCGCCAATGAAGCTTCGTACTCTGCCAGAACGCGCTCCGAATCCTTGCGCAACCGATCCGCTTCGTCCAGGTCGTCGGCAATCCGGTCCTGCCGCGCTTCTAAAACTTCAGCGATACGCGGCAAAACCAGCTTCGACAGCACAAAGTAAAGCGCGACGAACGTGATTGTCAGCCAAACCAGCTGGGTCCCGAAAAATTCCGGATTTATTTGGGGCATGGAACGTCCCTTATCTGCGCCGCCATCAGGCTACAACACCCAAAGAGCGGATGTTCGCGGGGTAAACGGCCCTAAAATACGAACAGAATGAGCATCGCGATCACCAGCGCAAACAGGGCGATCGCTTCCACCAGCGCGAAGCCGAGCAGAACATTGCCGAAAACCTTCGGGGCCGCAGCCGGATTACGCATAGAGCCTGCAATAAAGTTGCCAAAAATATTGCCGATGCCAATGCCCACGCCAGCAAGCGCGATGGTCGCGAGACCGGCGCCAATTAATTTTGCTGCTTCAGCTTCCATGGTTCGAATTCCCTTTTTCTTGAACGTATCAGATGATGATGTGTGATTGGCCGTCGCCCGTCGTTGGCCCTAAATCCTGTTGTGGTCTAGTGATGCAAGTGCACGGCATCGTTTAAATAGATGCAACTCAGAATGGTGAAAACGTAAGCTTGAAGAAAGGCAATGCCAATCTCGAGGCCGGTAAGGGCGATGATAAAGGCCAATGGCGCCCAACCACCGATGAAACCCAGTGAAATCACGAACCCACCAAATACTTTGAGCATAGTGTGACCCGCCATCATGTTGGCGAACAGCCGCACCGAGAGGCTGATTGGGCGGGTGAGGTAGGACAAAATTTCGATCGGCACCAGGAGGACGAGCAAATACACAGGCACGCCATCAGGCACGAAATATTTGACGAAACCCATACCATGGCGGGCAAAGCCGATAACGGTCACGCCGATAAAAACCACGGCGGCCAGGGCAAAAGTGACGATGATGTGGCTGGTGACGGTAAACGCATACGGCACCATGCCAACCAAGTTCGAGAATAGGATGAACATGAACAGGGTGAAAATGAAGGGAAAGTACCTGCGCCCTTCTGAGCCCACATTGTCCCGGATCATGTTAGCGATAAATTCGTAACTGAGCTCGGCCATCGATTGCCAGCGACCGGGGATCATCGCGTGCTGACGCATGCCGAGGATCAAAAATCCGGTGACCAACATGGCCACGATGATCATAAAAAGGCCGGAGTTGGTGAGCGAAGGATCAACCCCACCAATCGGGGCTATCTCGACCAACTTATGAATTTCAAACTGAGCTAACGGGCTGTGACCTCGCGCCACGTCCTGTCCTTTCTTGCCTAACCGTTACTTAACTTAATACCCAGATCCAGCTGCGCCGCCGTTTCCGTCTGCTTCATCCCGTTCCGCGGCAAGGCCAATTTCCTTCGCCGTCCGAAACACGTTCATTGTCCCTGCAGCCGCTCCTAAAAAGAAAAACAGCAGCAGGAACCACGGTAGAGTTCCAAGCCACTGGTCTAAGAGCCAACCAATACCGCCACCAACCACTAATCCGGTTACCAGTTCGACACCCAGCCGCAGGGCAAGGCCCATGCTAGTGTTTGGACGCCGAGTCCGGTCCTCCGGATGTCGGTCTTGCCTGATTTTTTGAGCCTTGCGTAACCGGCCATCCAGTTGTCGCAAACTGTTGTGATCATTGTCATCGGCCATGACGTAACCGCGCTGCCTGCGTTGGCCTCAAAAACTAGAAAATTCGGGTGCAACATAGAGGCTGTTCTTAGAGCTGTCAAGAGCCCATAATTCGGTCTTAACCCTATGATAAAACTAATATATTTGGATCGAACTCATCAGCCGATAGCGGCTAAATCCTCGGCTTTGGCCAGGTCCACCGAGACCAGGTTTGAAACCCCCCGTTCGGACATGGTCACACCGAATAAACGGTCCATGCGTGACATGGTCACCATGTTATGGCTGACGATCAGGAAGCGGGTTTGAGTGGCGTCGGCAATTTCGCGCAACAGATTGCAAAAACGATCGACATTGGCGTCGTCCAGGGGGGCGTCAACTTCGTCGAGCACGCATATGGGCGCAGGGTTGGTGAGAAACACGGCAAAGATGAGGGCAAGCGCGGTTAACGCCTGTTCGCCGCCTGACAGAAGTGACATGATCTGAAGGCGTTTTCCGGGCGGGCTGGCCATAATCTGGAGTCCCGCTTCCAGGGGATCATCGGAATCGGTCAATTCCAAGTAGGCCTGACCGCCGCCGTAAAGGCGCTCGAACAATTTCGAAAAATGATCGTTAACTTCGGTAAAGGCCTTGAGCATGCGTTCTCTGCCTTCCCGATTGAGACTGCTGATCCCTTGACGTAGGCGGCTTATGGCGGCTTCCAAATCCTGCCGTTCGGTCAACAAGGTCTGAAGCTGCTCATCTAATTCCTCCGCCTCTTGTTCGGCGCGCAAATTAACCGCGCCAATGTTCTCGCGCTCTCGCTTTAGACGCTCGATTCGGGTTTCCATTTGTTCGGTCGGCAGAAATTCCCCGTCCGGATCGAAATCGGCTTTTGTAGGCACTTGCTGTGGGCGGCAATTCAGGACTTCATCGATGCGTTGGGCAATACCATCCCGGCGCTCGATCCCTTGATCACGGGCCGCTTCAACCCGCACCCTGTCTTCGCGCATGAGGCTCAGTGATTCTTGGACTTGGCGAACTTCTTTATCTGCTTGCACAAGCTTGTTTTCGGCAACGGCCAGCGCATCCGCGGCGATCTTCCGTGTTTCTTCCACATGGGCCGATTGTTCAGCTAAGGCTTGGCGGTTGGCCTCAATTTCCTTGGGTCGATCCTCGATTTGCTGCAATTCTTCTTTTGCCACCTGCGCACGCTGAGACAATTCCTCAAGATGTCTGAGCGCCTCCGCGGCACGCACATCCCATGCGTCTTGCTCGCGACCAATCGTTTCAAGGCGTTGCAGCCGGGCGCGGGTTTCCTGCTCCAGCATGGCAAGGGCGCCTCTGGTTTCCGCATAGTTGGTCCTTAAGGTGTCCACAGCCTCGCGCTTCCGCGTGAGCGCAACGCGCAAATCTATGCCCTCAGGCGGTTCCTCTAATTCCTTTTCAAATCCACCGAGACGGTCAACGGTCTCTTTCTGGTCGTCGGTCAGGCGGGACAGTGCTTCAGCCAAAGCGGCCGCCCGTTTGTCACGGTCGGAGGCTTTGTTCAGGGCGGCGGTAAAGACATCTTGGGCTTCATCCATGTTCTGCCCGGCGGTGCGCCAGGCGTCGCGCGCAGTTTGCTCGACCACCCCAGCGGCTGTGGTCGCTGTGCCCAATTCCTCAACTCGTTTGCGGCTGTGATTAGCCGTGCTGACGGCGTCGGGCAGCTTTTGATCCAATTCCTTCAAGCAATTACGTTGTGCCAGCCGCGTTGCCGCCGGAGTTACCGCCTCGTGTGTGGTTGTGTAGCCGTCCCACCGCCATTGCGAACCCTCGGGGCTCACAAGCCGTTGGCCTTGCACCAGATCTTTGGCCAAACGGGGGCCAATTTGCTCGCTGACCACGCCAACTTGCCGAAGGCGTTGTTGCAATACCACAGGTGCTTTCACGTGATCGGCCAGGGGGGAGGCCCCCGGTGGCAAAGCTGGACCTTCCGTGTCTGATGTCTGCCCGGTTCGTTGCGCCCAATGAATCGGGGCCCCTTCAACGGCAGATGCGCTTAAATCGTCGCCGAGGGCCGCCCCAAGTGCTGCTTCGAAACCAGGTTCGGCGTCAATTTCATCGACTACGGCTGGCCACAGATCGTTTTCGTCAACCAATAGCGATTGATTGAGCGCGGCAATTTCGGCATCAATGCGGGTCAAAATACGATCGGTTTCGTCATAGGTGGTGCGCGCGCCGGTTTCCGCCGTTTGGGCAAGGGTACGGGTTCGCTGGGCTTCCTCAAGGTCGAGAGTTGCTTTTTCTTGCGCCCGGCGTGCCTCGTTAACACCTGCAGCGGCTTGATCCGCCTTGTCAGTCTGCTCCTGGCTAATATCCAAAAGCCTGTGTTCTTCTTCAATCCCCGACAGTTGGGCGTTCAGGCGCTCCAAACGTAGCTTCGCTTCACTTACCTGTTGCTCCAAATGGCGCCGGCGCGCCAATAAAGCCGCGCTTTGCTGGCTTAGCTCATCCAATGTCTTCTCTTCGGTGGTGAGCTCGGCTTCGGCGCTGGCGACAGCCGCGCGGGCTGCCGTTGCCGTATCGGTTTGGTGATTTTGGGCGCTCTCAATCTCCGCTTTCTCATCGTTCAACCGGCTTTGTGCGGCTTTCGCATCGTCGCCTTGGACGACTTCCCGCTCAACATCGTGCCCAATTTGCGTGAGACGATTATACAGACGCTGTTTTGCTTCCACCAATCTTTGCGCTTCCGCATCCAAAATGTCGCGCTCGGCGGTCAGTCGATGCACGGCTGCCGCTGCGTCGGCTTCGCTTTGTCGCAAAGCCGGTAACTCCTGTTGCAGTGTGGCTTGCCGGGTGGACGCGGCGGCCACTTCGCCGGTCATGTTGCGGACCCGGGTCTCCGCCGTTTTTAAATCCTCTTCGGCTTGCTCAACCGCCGCCGACGCTTCTTGCCAACGCACATAGTGCAATGTTGCGTCCAGGAGCCGGATTTGCTCGCTAACCTTGCGGTAGCGTTTAGCTTGCCGGCTTTGGCGTTTTAAACTCAACAACTGGTTTTCAATCTGGCCGGTGACGTCTTCCAATCGAACCAAATTGTTTTCCGCCGCGCGCAAACGCAACTCCGCTTCGTGACGGCGGGAATGGAGGCCGGTGATGCCAGCTGCCTCTTCTAGGATCGCCCGCCGGTCGGTTGCTTTGGCATTGACCAGCGCGCCAATGCGGCCTTGGCTGACCAGGGCAGGCGAATGCGCCCCGGTCGCGGCATCGGCAAACAGCAATTGCACGTCGCGGGCGCGAATCTCACGTCCATTGACTCGATAAGTGGAGCCGCTTTCGCGTTCTATTCGACGGCTCACCAACAGCTCGTCCGCATCGTTCAGGGCGGCGGGCGCCGATCTGTCGGCATTATCCAGCTCAAGACTGACTTCGGCCAAATTGCGCGCCGGCCGCTTGGCGGTGCCGGCGAAAATGACATCATCCATGGCGCCGCCGCGCATGCTTTTGGGAGACGTCTCACCCATCACCCACCGTAACGCCTCGACCAAATTTGATTTGCCGCAACCATTTGGGCCAACAATGCCACTCAAGCCGGGCTCGACAAGAAGTTCGGTTGGATCGACGAAGGATTTAAATCCAGCAAGTCTGAGGCGGGTAAACTGCACGTGGTTCGCTCGGTCTAAGCTACATTAACGACAAATCTTCTGCGCATCCGCTCTCATGGCGCGGGCAGCAGAGGTTGCAAAATTTCTTCAAACTGTTTGAACGACAGGGCCCCGGAAAACTTGTTGCCGTTAACAATAAAAGTTGGGGTGGACGAAATTTCGAATTCTTGTTCGCCTTGCATGCGGGTGTTCAGAATACTTTTCTGTAATTCCGCATCGTCCAAGCACTGCTCCACGGTGCTGCTTTTCATCCCGCCAGCTTTGACCACTTTTGCCAACTGCGTCCGCGAATCGGTGACAGCCCATTTATCTTGGCTGGTGAAGAGGATTTTGAGAAACCCGAAATATCGATCGGGTCCTGCACAACGGGCGATCATTGCACCTTCCAGCGCCGGCCGATTGATGGGAAATTCGCGGAAAATAAACCTGATTTTTCCGGTGTCTATGTAATGCTTTTTCAATTCTGGAAATGTTTGCCGATGAAATAACGCGCAATGGCCACAACTCATGGACGCGTACTCGATCACCGTAAGCGGCGCATCTTCAGCACCCAGGGCCATTTCCAAACCATAGTTCGTGGGTTCCGCGGCCCCCGCTTCGCCATTGAATGCGGGTGTTAAATCGCTTTGCAACAGGGCGGCAGTCATCAGTGTTGCGACGAAAGCCGTAATCGAAAAGCTAAATTTCAATTTTTTCGCCATATGCTCCGACCTACCAGATATGGCACCATTATAGTGCGTGCTACTAGATATTGGGAGAAAAATTCAGAACCTCTGCCTTGGCCACCACGAATCGGTGGTGACCGGACGGTAAGAATAGGCGCTATATGAGGCGCTTGTCGGGATTGTTTCAAGGACTTTTGCGTGCGCCTTCTGAAGTTACTGATCCGACGCGATTATCGAATGGCCGAGGGCGGTCAGTGCATGCCGCAAATCATTGTTCCGGACCGCGGACACGGTTTCATTCAGCGCCTTTTGCTCGCCGTCCGACAGGGCCCGCATGGCGTGTTGCACGGCTTTGGGGCGCGGGGGAATGGGCCCTTGATGCAAAACCAAACGCGAAACGGCCGAAAATCCGTAGTAGGTATTGACCCGGTCGATGATCAACGGGGACAAATGCTGAAGTTCGAGGGCAAGGGGCCCGTTGGTTTTGATATGAAGGGCCGCATTGCCGCCTTCATTTCCTGGGAAAATCAGCTTTTCAGGGCAACTTTGGGCGGCCAATTGCACACCGACAATCGCCGACCACCGGGTCACAATCTCGCGCACGGCAAACCCTCGGCGGCGGAATACCGGGTCTGACAGCCTGGAAAGGGTATCGGCAAGCTTACGGGGACCGCCGGTCCGGCTGCCCTTCCATCGCTTGCTGGGTACTCTCGTTTTCTCGAAATTTTTGGCCACAAGTGTCTCGCTGCTTATTACCAACCCAGTATGCCACAACCTTTGTGACACATGGGCTTTGGTCTTGTACCGTTTGCCTATGCGATCACCTGACCATCCCACAGCGTTGCCAAAGTCACAATATGCGGCTCGGCTTCTGGATTGGTATGATTGCCATTATCGGCATTTGGCGTGGCGTGCGCCGCCGGGAGCCCCAGCGGCCGCACCCTATCGGGTGTGGCTCAGTGAGATTATGCTGCAGCAAACGGCGGTCGTGACCGTTGGCCCCTATTTTACTAAGTTCTTGGACGCCTGGCCGACGGTCGATGCGTTGGCGGCAGCCGAAATGGACGCGGTGCTGACTGCCTGGGTGGGGCTTGGCTATTACGCCCGGGCGCGTAATCTCCATCGCTGCGCACAAATCGTAGCGGCGGAATTGGGTGGCAAGTTTCCAAACACCGAGACTGAGCTCCAGAAGTTGCCGGGGATTGGTCCCTACACGGCAGCAGCCATCGCCGCCATCGCCTTTGGTCAAACGGCGACCGTCGTGGACGGCAACGTGGAACGCGTCATGGCGCGCCTGTTTGCTGTTACTGAGCCATTGCCTAAGGCGAAGTCCATCTTGCGTGAGCTCGCGCAAGCGCTAACGCCCATTAAGCGTGCCGGAGATTATGCCCAGGCGGTCATGGATTTGGGCGCGACCGTATGCCGGCCGCGTGGCCCTTTGTGCGGTGACTGCCCGGTGGCTGACGCCTGCGCGGCGCGACGGCTGGGTGACATCGATACTTATCCCCGGCGGGCCGCCAAAAAGGCCAAACCAACCCGGCGGGGCACCATGTTCTGGTTGCGCCGTGCCGACGGCAGAACTTTGCTGCGCCGCCGGCCGGACAAAGGACTGCTGGCCAGCATGATCGAAGTACCGTCAACGCCGTGGGTCGATGTCGAAAAGCAGAGCGACGGTACAAATTCGGATTGGCGCAAATATGTGCCCGCCGCGTGCGAATGGCGGCGTCTCGAGGGTCAGGTCCATCACACCTTCACGCATTTTCACCTGGTGCTCGATTTGATGGTGGCGGATACCGCAGTCGACGCAAAAGCTGTTATTGAAAACGTTGCCGGAGAAATCTGGGCGGACCCACATGATCTGAGCGGTCTTGCGCTCCCGACCGTAATGAAAAAAGTGGTGCGTTTGGCACTCGCTGAAGACCGGAGTTAGTGCAATTCGGCGCGCAGTTGTTCCCTCAGCAGGTCGATCGGCTTTAATTGCCCTTGCACATCGAAATGCCAAAAGGTCCAGCCGTTGCATGCCGGCGCACCCTGAACCTGGGCGCCGACTTGATGGATAGATCCCTTGGCGGACGCCGATACCAAACTGCCATCAGCCCGCACCCTGGCGGTATGCCGCCGACGGACGTCAGACAATACATCGCCCGGCGATAACAACCCGCGCTCGACCACCCACCCGAAGGGTATACGGGGGGCCTGCCGTTTGGACTGGGTCACTTCCAAATCAACTGCATTGCCGGGCGCCGTTTTGGCGATCCTCTCCCGGGCCAGCGCCGCGTATTTTTCTTCGCGCTCCAGTCCTATGAATTGCCGGCCGGTTTTGACGGCGACAGCGCCCGTGGTGCCGGTGCCAAAAAATGGATCCAGTACAATGTCACCGGGATTGGTCGACGCCAGCAGCACACGATACAACAGTGCTTCCGGTTTCTGGGTGGGGTGAGCTTTCTGGCCATCCTGCTTCAGGCGCTCGCCGCCCGAACAAATCGGCAGCAGCCAGTCCGAGCGCATTTGCAGGTCTTCGTTCAACGCCTTCATGGCGTGATAATTGAATGTGTAGCCTTTTTGCTTTTGTGATTTGGCGCACCAGATGAGCGTTTCGTGGGCATTGGTGAAGCGCTTGCCGCGAAAGTTCGGCATGGGATTGGTCTTGCGCCAAGTGATATCGTTTAGTACCCAAAAGCCCAAATCCTGAAGCGTCGTGCCCACGCGAAATATGTTGTGGTAACTGCCGATGACCCAAATCGCCCCGGCGTCCTTCAATACCCGCCGGGCCGCCGTGAGCCAGCGGCGGCTGAAATCGTCATAGGCGGCAAAATCGTCGAACCGGTCCCATGCGTCGGTAACTCCATCGACCCGGGAATTATTGGGGCGGTGAAGTTCTTTCTCGAGCTGCAAATAGTAAGGCGGATCGGCGAACACCAAGTCCACCGACTTCTCGGGCAAGCCGTTCATCAGTTCAATGCTATCGCCGACCAACACCTGCCCAATCGGCAGTTTTGGATTTCTTGGGGGGGGACTGTTCGCACCGGCTTTATTCGCCTGACCGGTCTTTGTCCCTCCCTGTTCGGCTTTCTTGCGCGCCAACTTGGTGGCCTCCTTCGTGGATCGTATCCGCAACAGCGGGTCGGCCATCCTGAGGAATAGGCTGAGTGCCGTCAAGTTTTTATGCGTTTGGATTCAAGAGGTTGCCAGAGAATCTTTAGCAATTCGTTTACGCACGGGCGCGAACGTGCGGCGGTGATGAAGGGTAACGCCTTGGATTTCCAAGGCTTCAGCGTGCTGAGCCGTACCGTAACCGGCGTTGTTCTGCCAGCCAAAAGCGGGGAAACTTGCGGCTAAATCAGTCATAATCCGGTCTCGGGTCACCTTAGCAATGATTGAGGCGGCGGCAATCGACAAGCTTTTGCTGTCGCCTTTGACCACAGTTTTTACGGGACAATGGAGCTGAGGCGCCTGGTTCCCATCCACCAGGGCAAGGTCAATATCAATGTCCAAATCGGCAACTGCGCGGGCCATGGCTTGAAGACTGGCGGCAAGAATATTAGTCGCGTCAATTTCCGCAACCGTCGCATGGCCAACGCCAATACGGGCCGCGGCCAGTATCTGGTCATACAGGAGCGCTCTTTTTTTGGCCGACAATTTTTTTGAGTCGTCCAAACCTTCCGGGATGCGCCCTACTGTCAGTACCACGGCAGCGGCAACCACGGGTCCCGCCCAGGGGCCCCGCCCGGCTTCATCTATGCCGGCGACAATGCCGCTGCTGGCGGTTTCCAGTTCAAAATCCGGGGGCACGATTGTGGTCTCAGTCCCTCAATCAGACGTATTGGACGATGCGGGACGCGAGCCCCGGTGTCACGCGATGGAGCCAATAAAATGCTTTCACCCGGCCAGCACGGATTTCGTAGCGATCATTGGAGACCGCGTGAATTGTTTCCTGGGCCAATTTACGCGGCGAATATTTTTTCTGCGGAACGCCCTCCGACATGGGGGTGTCGGTCAAGGGCGCCATTAACTCAAAGACCTTGATCCCGGAACCGGACAGTTGATCGCGAAGGCCAATCGTGAACGAGTGGAGCCCGGCTTTGGTTGCGCAATAAATATTGGCCGCTGCGGCGGGAGCGAGCGCCAGGCTGGAAGTCACATTGATGACAGCGGCCCCCGGCCGGCTGCGCAGGTGGGGCAAAAACAATTGCGTCAATTGCATGGGGGCGAGCAAGTTGATCCCAATCTCGGTCGCCACCGTAGAGGGGTCTTCAGCTTCATCCAACTGTTCTGCCAACTGAAAGATGGAGGCGTTGTTGACCAATATATCGATGCCGCCGAACCGCTCTTCCAATTCCTGCAACATGGCCCGGCAGGCGGCGGTGTTGGTTACATCACAGGTGAAAGTGCGCAACGGCGGCATTTTTTTCTTGGCGTCTTCCAGGACGTTTTCCCGCCGGCCACATATGGCGACCCTGCCCCCTTTTTGATAAAAAGCCTTGGCGAGGGCGAACCCGATCCCGGTCGCGCCCCCCGTCACCAACACCGACTTGCCGTCTATTCTCATCTTATTTGCGCTGCCCCTTTGCGAAGCCAAACCTCGGGGCAACTATAGAAAGATTGTGCTTGGCCTGTCGCGTTAAAAACCCAAGCCCCAATAATCAGAACGACTTCGTTGGAACTCAAACTTCAGAACAGTGATAATTGCCCGGTTGGTTGGCTCGGGCGCTGAAAGCGGCTGACATCCAAGGGCAGGCGTTGGGTATTGAAGCCAAAGCGCTTAACCGCTAACTCAAATCGCCGTTTCAGCAACTCAGCCTCGGCGCCGCTTCCGCGTCCGCGATGGCCAAATCCGGGATTGTAAAGCTTACCGCCGTGCAGGCCACGCACCCGGTTAAGCACCCGTTGCGCTCGATTGGGAACGGCTTCCTCAAGCCATTCGGTGAATAGCTCCTTAATCTCCAGCGGCAGGCGCAGTATCACGTAACTTGCATCTCGCGCACCGGCGTTTGCTGATTGCTCGAGGATCGCCTCCATCTCGGTGTCGTTTAATCCCGGGATCACAGGCGCGTAACTGACACCTGTAGGGATGCCCGCGTCAGATAAAGTGCGAAGTGTGTTTAAGCGCCTTTGGGGCGTGGGCGCTCGCGGCTCCATCTGGCGCGACAACTTGCGGTCGAGGGTGGTGACCGACAGGTTGACCTCAACCAAACCCTTCTCCGCCATGGGCGCGAGAATGTCGATATCCCGCACGACCAAGTTAGATTTGGTGACGATGCGCACTGGGTGTTGGTGATCGGCGAGTACCTGCAATAGGCGGCGGGTGAGCTCCAGCTTACGTTCGATCGGCTGATAGGGATCGGTGTTTGTGCCCATGGCAATGGTGTCCGGCACGTAACTCGGCTTGGCCAGTTCTTTCACCAATTGGGCAGGCGCATCTGGCTTTTGAAACAGGCGGCTTTCGAAATCAAGGCCAAGAGATAATCCCAAATACGCGTGCGACGGCCGTGCAAAACAATAGGTGCAGCCGTGCTCGCACCCCCTGTATGCGTTGATTGACCGATCAAACGGCACGTCCGGTGACGTGTTGCGGGTGATGATGGTGCGACTGCGGTCGATACCAACCCGGGTTCGCAAGGGCGGTGCCGGCGCGTCCAGATTACCCCAGCCGTCGTCGAGCTGAAAGCTGCGGTCGGCCTCAAACCGGCCGCTACGGCGGCTGAGCGCCCCGCGGCCTCGCCTGGCTTGCGGATTTATTTTGGCTGCATGATCTGTCATGGGCCGAATAGGTTATCAAATAAATAAGAACAAAACAAGAACAATTACCAGTTCAAATTGTTGACCGGGGCCCAGGGCCGTGGTCAATGGGAGCAGCGCATGGGGCAGAAACAGCGAGACACCGATATGGATCGAGTGAGATTGGGCGTCGTCATACCAACTTTCAACGCTGAGAAAACTTTGGCGGCGACGTTGAACAGCTTGCAGCCGGGCCGCGTCTCTGGCCTGGTGCGCGAGGTGGTCGTCGTCGACGGTGGTTCCACCGACGGTACCTGGGCGGTAGCGACGGCGTTTGGGGCGCGACCCATTGGCGCGACAAAGGGGCGGGGCAGTCAGCTGGCGGCGGGCGCCCGCACCGCCTCGACCGACCGAAATTTGAGCGTCGATTGGCTCCTGTTTCTGCACGCGGACACAATTTTAGAAGGCGGTTGGGACATGGAGGTGGCCGGGTTTTGTGACATGCCGGGTAATCAGGAGCGCGTAGGGGTGTTCGCGTTTGCGCTCGATGACACGCACCACGCCGCACGCCGCCTCGAGAAATTGGTCGAGTGGCGCACTCGCTTTTTTGGCATGCCCTATGGTGATCAAGGGCTTGTCATCCATCGAAGTTTCTACAATGCGCTTGGCGGCTTTCGCTCCCTGCCGCTAATGGAGGACGTGGATCTGGTGCGCCGCATCGGCAAGCGCCGCCTGCATATGCTCAATACGACCGCGACCACGTCGGCCGCGCGCTACCGGCGTGACGGTTACTTGCGGCGTTCGGCACGTAACCTGTTGTGCCTGCTTCTCTATTTTCTGCGGGTGCCGCCGCATTTGATCGCAAAGCTCTACCGGTGATCCGACCACTGCTGATTGTGTTCCTGAAAGCGCCCCATTTGGGCACAGTTAAATCCCGGCTTGCTTGCGGCATCGGGCCCTTTGCGGCGTGGCGCTTCTACCGTCTGACCGTGGCGGGGCTCCTCTGGCGCATTGCCCGAGATCCGCGCTGGGATACCGTGATTGCCCTCACCCCCGATCCGGCAGGTCACGAAAAAAATAAATTATTACAGGGGTTTAGAAAAATACCGCAAGGTCGCGGCGACTTAGGCAAGCGCATGGCGCGCGCGCTTCTTCGTGCCGGTGGTCGTCCGGCAGTGCTCGTGGGCGGAGACATTCCGAACCTCAAACGAACGCATATTGCCAAGGCATTTCAGGCGCTTGGCCGGGCGGACCTGGTGTTCGGGCCGGCGGTAGATGGCGGCTTTTATTTGGTCGGGGCGCGCGCGCCCAAGCGGGATGTGCGACGGCTGTTCCATAAGGTGCGCTGGTCCGGGCCCCATGCCCTTAGCGATACCCGCGCCAATATTCCGCCCCACCGGAATTTCGAGTTGATCGACAGATTGCATGACGTCGACACGCCGACTGACTATGAGGCGTTCCTTCAGCGCTACAAAAACGAATAATTCCTGTTAAGATTAGGCCAACAATCAGACAACTTTGAGTCAACACGGGGTCCGGTTCCGGGCCACTCTAAAAAACGGGGAGAATTAAGCATGGCCATGTGGGAAGTGGAGGTGACCGACGGGGTCGCGGTCGCGAGTTATACCAATCCGCCGATGAATTATATGACCGCCGACGGTATGGGAGAGTTGAAGGATTTGATCGAGACCTGGCGCGACCCGTCCATCAAAGCTGTGATCTTGACCGGCGGTCCGGCCGACCGTTTCATCACCCATTATAGTGTGGAAGAGTTGGTCGAGAGCGCTCGCGACAAAGAGATGATGATGAACGTCGGTCGCTCGTGGCTGCATCACCACAACGGCACCTTGACCAACTTGCGCGATTTACCGAAGCCGGTGATTGCCGCCATGACTGGCAGCACTATGGGCGGCGGCTTTGAGACCTCATTGTCGTGCGATATTCGGATTGCCCAACGGGGCGATTACCGCTTTGGCCTTCCCGAAGTGACCCTCGGCATTCTACCGGGAGGTTGCGGCACGCAACGGCTGTCTCGTCTCTTGGGCGCGGGCAAGGCCATCGACTTCATCTTGCGCGGGCGCATTTGTAAGCCCGAAGAAGCGTTTGAGCTGGGCCTCGTTCACGAATTGGCCGACGACGCCAAGGCACGCGCCATCGAAATCGCCCGCGAAATGACGACCTTGTCGGCGGTCGCTATCGCCGAGATCAAACGCGCGGTCTACGAGGGCTCGGAAGTACATTTGGCCGGCGGCCTTGAGATCGAGGGCGACGCGTTCATCCACACCATGATCACAGACGAAGCGGTCGAGATCATGCAGGAATATGTGGATACGCCGTTCGACGAGCGCATCGCATGGTTGGAACGCAAAAAGGGCCTGCTGCATCCGAGATAAATTTGGGGCGGTCGGTGCAGATGGCTCAAAGGCTCCTCGAGCCAAGTGAGTTCAAATGCGGAGTGTTTCAAAAATGGGCAGTTAAACCGAGGACAGTATACCTTTTTCACAAATGTAAAAAATATACTGTCCCCGGTTTAGCTTGTCCCGAGTTGGGCACACTTTTTTTAAAGCGCCGCGTGATGGTGTAAGGTGGGCTCCCGCGCGGACGCGGCGTCGATGAATAAGAACGAGGGCGAACGATGAGCACAGAACCTGAGTCTCGCATCCATCCCGATCCCAATCTGTGGCGGCAAAGCACCCCAGGCAGCGAGAGTTGGCCGCGCTCGCCCCAGCCTTCGGCAGACAATAAATTCTTTATGGCGTCTGCCGATTGCCATGCGCAGGAGCCGCTTGATTTTTTAAGCGCGCGCATGCCGGAGAAATATCACGAGCGCCTGCCGGCGGTGATTTTGGGTGGCGACGGCACCAAATGGCAAAAGACCGAGGGCTACCGGCCAACCAAGCTCTTCAACTTTAAGTTTGAGGGCGAGGATCTGGAGCGGTCGCAAGCGGGCTTTACGCCGGACGAGCGTTTGGCGGCGTTGGACCGGGACGGGGTCGATTGCGAGCTTATTTTCCCCAACAAGGGATTGACCGTTTGGGCGACGCCAGACACGGCGTTCAGCCAGGGCATGTGCCGTGCGTGGAACGAATGGGCGTGGGAGGAGTTCGGCCCCCACAACGACCGCCTGTCGCCGGTCGCTTGCATCGCCCCGGGTGATATGGATGGTGCGATTGCCGAAATAGAACTCGCGGCCAAGCTTGGTTTTAGGGCCTTGGCGCTGCCGACCAAGCCCGAATGGGGGCCGCCCGATTTTGAGCAAAACAATTACAACAACCCCGAGTTCGACACCCTGTGGGCCGCCATTTGTGATGTTGATCTCCCGGTGACGTTCCATATTTCCACCGGGCGCGACCCGCGCACGTCGCGGGGCAAGGGTGGTGCTGTTATCAATTATGTGGTGCATGCGCTGTCGCAAGCCATGGAGCCGCTGGTGAATATTTGCGCGTCGGGGGTGGCCGAGCGCTTTCCCAAGATGAAGTTCGGCACCATCGAAGCCGGCATCGGCTGGATGGCGTGGATGCTCACCGCCATGGACGAGGGCTACCATAAGCACCACATGTGGGCGCGGCCTAAACTCAAAAACTTGCCGAGCGATTATTTTAAGGCCAACGGATTCTCAAGCTTTGGCGAAGACGTGCCGGGGCTTGATTTGCTCCGCGAGCATGGCCTTGCCGATAACTGTTTGTGGGCGAACGACTTCCCTCACCACGAAGGCACCTGGCCCCATTCGGCATCGGCCATCGAGCGCACCATGGGCAACTTGTCCGACCCCGAGCGCGCGAAAGTCTTAGGCCTGAATGCCGCGCGCATATTCAAATTCCCCATCCCCGCGCGCTATCGAAACTTCGATGATTGCGCAGCAGTTGTAGGCGAAGTTGCCGAAAGAATGAGTGAGTAAATAATGCAATCCATTGCGAACAAGGCCTGCATCGTTGGGGTGGGGCACACGGAGTATTCAAAAGATTCAGGCCGCAGCGAACTGAAATTGGCGACCGAGGCTATTGGCACTGCCATTGCAGACGCGGGGCTGTCGCCCGTCGACATCGACGGCATCACTAAATACACCATGGACAACAACGACCCGATCGACATCGCGCGCAATTTGGGCATACCGCGGCTGCGCTTTTTTGGCGAAGTTGCCTACGGCGGCGGCGGCGGGCCGTGCGGTACCATCTTGATGGCGGCGATGGCGGTCGCGACCGGGCAGGCGAAAGCGGTGGTCGCGTTCCGTGCCATGAACGAGCGCTCGGGCCGTGGCACGGCGCGCTTCGGCCAAGCCCCAACCGACGAAAGTGTCACAGGGGTCAAAAGCTACATGTCGCCCTATGGTCTCTTTAGCCCGGCGCAGATGGTCGCACTGGCCGCCCGCCGCCACATGCATCTGTACGGCACCGAGAGCAAACATTTTGGCGAGATCGCGGTCGCGTGCCGGCACCACGCCAACATGAACCCGGACGCCATGATGTACGGCCGCCCGATGACGATTGAAGATCATCAGGCCTCAAGGATGATTGCCGATCCACTCCATTTGCTCGATTGCTGCTTGGAGACCGATGGGGGGGCGGCGGTGGTGATCACTACCCCGGATCGCGCGCGTGATTTGAAGCACGTGCCGGTGCATATCGCCAGTGCTGGTTTGGGCGGCGGTGCGTGGAACCATTTGCATATCTTAAAAGACGTGGAGGCACCGCACACGGAATCAACCGTCATCGCTGATCACTTGTTCGGGGATGCGGGCATCACCCAGGCGGACATTGACGTGCTGTTTGTCTATGACCACTTCACGCCCTTGGTGATGATGGCCATCGAAGACTACGGCTTTTGTAAGCGCGGCGAAGGCAAGGACTTTGTCGGCAATGGACGCCTGCGCTGGCCGGATGGGGAGCTGCCCTTGAACACGAGCGGCGGTAATCTGTCTCATGGCTACATGCACGGCATGCAGAACAACATCGAGGCGGTGCGGCAATTACGCGGCACCGCCCGCTGTCAGGTGAAGGACGCGGATTTCGCTTTTATTGCCGCCGGGAACGCGGTGCCGACGAGCGCCATGATCCTGCGGAGGGACGGCGCATGAGCACACCTGACGTTAAAAGCGTGTTGGCGTTTCCCTACCCAGTGCCGGAGGTGGGCGCCGAGGACTATTGGCAGGCGGCGAACGATGAACGCCTCGTCATGCAAAAGTGTGATGCGTGCGCCAAACTGCGCTTTACCCCTGCGCCCATCTGCACCCATTGCGGCGACGATCAATTCACCTGGGCCGAACTCTCCGGCAAAGGCAAGATCATCACCTGGACGGTGATCACCCACCCCATCCACCCGGCGGCGGTCGCCAAAGTCCCCTACGTAGTCGTCGTCGTCGAACTCGATGAGCAGCCGGGTCTCAGGATGGTGAGTAACCTCATCGACGCTGAAGTTGGCGAGGACGGGAGCGCGCCCACCATCACTTTCTACGCGGCTGTCTCAGTTGCGTTCGAGCCGCATCCGAGCGGCCAAAAACTCCCGATGTTCCGATTGGTGTGAGGAGTAACCGGGGAACAACACCCCAGACCCCACAAAATCCTCAGAGAATAAAATCGTCGGCGTGGAGGTCGGAAAGCTCGTCGTCAAGCAAGATCACGCTGTCGTCACCGTCGAGGGCGATCACAAGGTCGTCGTTCATTTGTGCGGCTAATACTGTCGATTAATGATTTGTTAACCTATTTCTTCCCGAACGGTTGCGATAATGTAATCAGGGAAATAATTTAAATGACTTGACACATTTATAAAGAGTTAGAACGAGAGGGGGGTTTAATCCCGTCACACCTATAAATGCGCAGCCTCTACAAATGCTCGGTGAGCCGGGGCATTAACTCGACGAAGTTGCAAGGCTTGAAGCGATAGTCCAATTGGTGGACGAGGATGTCGTCCCAGCCGTCTTTGCACGCGCCTGGCGACCCCGGAAGTGCAAACAGGTAGGTGCCGCGGGAGACGCCGCCGACCGCACGGGATTGCACGGTCGAGGTGCCGATCTTCTGAAAACTCAGCATGCGGAACAGCTCGCCGAAGCCGGGGATTTCCTTATCGACTACTTTCAGGAAGGCCTCTGGGGTCACGTCGCGGCCAGTCACGCCGGTGCCGCCGGTGGAGATGACCACGTCCACGTCGTCGTCCGAAATCCACACGTCGAGTTGTCCGACAATGTTGTCCATGTCGTCGGTCACAATCTCGCGTCCGGCCAAGGTGTGCCCGGCGGCTTCCACGCGCGCGACCAAAATATCGCCGGAATTGTCATCGGCCAAGGTGCGGCTGTCCGACACAGTCAGGATGGCGATGCGCACCGGCAAGAAAGGGCGGGAAGAGTCCAGATTGGTCATGGCATATCGCTCGCGATCATTGTCTGTTGAGCGGCGTTTTGTGGTGCGCCAGATTGTTGAGCGCCGGTTTGTTGAGCAGTAGTTGAGAGGGCGTCTTTCTGCTGCTTATCCGCTACCTTACCATCCATTGCCATATAGGTGGGCCAGCCCCCCGCTGCAACCGCATCCAGACTGGGCGATGGCTGACCGAGGCGCGCGCGGTAAATCCACAGGTTGCTCAAGACCCGCTCCACATACCCCCGGCTCTCGCGCGATGGGATGCTCTCAATAAACAAAAGCGGGTCGACTTTTTGGCCGATGCGTTTGCGCCATTTGCGCAAATTGCCTGGCCCGCCATTATAAGCGACGGCCAATGAAAACAAATCCCGATGCTTGTCGTCATCGAAGCCAAGCAGGTGATCCAAGTACCGTTGCCCCAATTGCATGTTGTATTCGGGGATGAACAGCTTCGCGCGGTTGCTCCACCGGAGCGACCGGTCGCGGCCAATAAAGCTCGCCGTCCGTGGCATCAGTTGCATCACCCCACGCGCACCGGCCGAGCTTTTGGCGTGGCTGTTAAAGCGGCTTTCCTGACGCATGAAGGCGTAGACGAGGGCGCGATCAAGCGTGAAGCCGCCACGCGGCACCCAGTCGGGCAGGGGGTAGATGACGCGGTCATAGGCCGGGCCGCCATCGGCCACATGCTGGCGGCCCAATCTGAGTTGAGTTGCCGGTAAATTGAGATGATTGGCGAGGCTCAAGAGGCTTTGGTCGAGCGCGGCGCCCCGCCGCCCAGACAGCAGGCGCAATTCCTGCTCGGCCCGGTGGTCTTGCGCAACTTCGGTCAAGGCTATGGCGCGCTTCACCGCCTTGGTCGACAAAACTTTCTCTAGGTCGCTGTGGTCGAACGGCGGGGCCGACCAATCGAACGGCAGCGGCAAGCCTAGTTGGCGCACGGCGATAAGGCCATAAAAAGTGCGGGGATAGCTCGCGGCCATATCCAGGAATAAGTTCACATGTTCGGGTTTGCCGGCCGCCAAATGCGCGCGCGCGGCCCAATAGGCGCCCGCCGACGCGTACCAGTCGGACAGATCGTCTGATGTGGAGAGCTTGTCGAAATGCTTGGCGGCCAAATCAAACTCACCCAACCGCCAGGCGGTGAGGCCGGCGGTCCAATCAGCGAGCTTCACCCATTTGCGCGAGCGGTTGGCGGCAGCCGCGGCGAGATCTAACGCCTCGCGGTCTTTGCTTGCAAAGAAATAACCGGCGGCGATGCGGGCGCGGGCCTGGTCGATTTCAACCCGGTCCAAAACTTTTTTGACGCGTTTTTGATTGAGAATTTGCAGCGCGCGGGTGGGCCGGCCACGGCGCAGGTTGCGGCGGATTGTCACCTTGTAGGAGCGGACCTCCCGGCGCAGCTTGCGGGAGCGCTTGCGCGCGCTTTTGTAGTCGCCGGATTTGCGCACGTCGCCGTAAGACGGCAAGGCCACGCGGGAGGGTTTTTTTGGGCTCTTATAATTAGCCGGACGGCGTTTGACCGCGAGCCTGTACACTTGCTTTGCCCCCGGGTGGTCGCTGTAGGATTTCAGCCAGCCGGACAGCTCAACATACTTGGAGCGGTATTTGGTCGGGTGCATGTAGCGGTCGAACAGCACGTGACCCATCAGCAGACGGCTGTCGAGCTTTTTGATAATCCTGTCGGCACGGCTCCAGCGCCCGGTTTCCTGGTAGGCAAAAATCTGCTGGTACCGGTCCCGGTCGGCTTCGCCAAGGATGCTCGGCACTTGTGGTGAAACTTTGGCCGGCGAAATTTTGACGGCGGCGGCTTTAGACTTACGTTCGGCTTCAGCCGCAGGTGTTTTGATGGCCGGCACGGGCGCGGCAATGATATCCAATGTACCGGCAAGGCTGAAGATGAGAGCGCTCATCAGCACCATGCGCGCCGCCCAGCGTGCCCATTTGGCTCGCACAGGATGTGCGTGGAACTTGGTGATTGATACGCGACACAACAAAAACATTAGCTAATACCTACCGGAATCCGCCAGTTACGGCAAGCTATCACATATTAGTTACGGAACTTTTGCCTGGGTTTCGTCGGCGTTCATACGCGCGCGCAGGCTCAGGAGGTCGCGCCAAGCATCGCGTTTCTGGGCCGGTTGGCGCAGAAGGTAGGCCGGGTGGTAGGTGGGCAGGGTGTCAATCTGGCGGTCGCCGGCTTGATAGGACTGCCATTTACCGCGCAGGCGGGTAATGCCCTCGGTGGTGTTGAGCAAAGTGCCCGCTGACGTGCCACCGAGCAGCATGAGGAGATTAGGCGCGACCAGTTCGATGTGGCGCTCGATGAAAGGCAAACAAGTGAGGGTCTCTTCCGTGGTCGGCTTCCTATTGCCGGGCGGACGCCAGGGCAGGATGTTGGCGATGTATACACTTTCGCGGTCGAGTCCGATGGCCGCCAGCATTTTGTCCAATAGCTGCCCGCTTGAGCCCACAAACGGCAAGCCCTGCCGGTCTTCTTCAGCACCCGGCGCTTCCCCCACTAGCATGACTGTCGCGTGCGGATTGCCATCGGCGAAGACGAGGCTTTTGGCGGTGGCCTTTAAGCCGCAACCGTCGAACCCCTCCAATGCAGATTTGAGCTGGTCCAAGGTGGTGCAGGCAGCGGCCAAACGGCGGGCTTTCCCCGACACGTCGCCCACCGGCAGCGTATCAAGACTCGGCCGGGGTGTTGGAGCGGAAGTCTGTGGCGGCGTGTCCGCTGATGTGGACTCGGTGTAACGATTGATCGGCACGTCGCCGATGGCTTCGTCGGCTCCAGATTCTACGTACCACTTAAGAAGATTTTCAGGCATGGAGGGACATTACCAACTTCGCGGGTGCGTTGCTCTAATAACTGCGGTGCTGCGCATCCGTGGGCAAATTACTGCCGGTCTACCGGCAGGTCGTGCCGGATCCAGGCCTCCATGCCGCCTTTCAATACCCGCACGTCGGAAAAATTCTGCTGACGCATCAGTTCCGCCGCCGCGGCCGAGCGCTTGTCGGTCTTGCAAATCATGGTGATGGATTTGGCTTGTTCCGTCGCCAGGTCGTTGATTCGGTTCGGGAGTTCGTCCAAGGGAATGTTGCGCGCGCCCGGAATGTGACCGAGCTCACCGACATATTCGTCAGGGCCGCGCACATCGATCAATACTTCATCGCTGTTCTGCGCGAGCTTTGCTTGCAGTTCGGGTACGTCAATCCACTGTTCAGGCTTATGGCCGAGTGCATAAGGACCGATATCGCCGCGGAACGGCTGCACTAAAAGCCGGTCGAGCCAAAGTTCACGGCCGTCGCGAAACTGGCCGATGCCGATGGTCATGCCCCTATGGCCGCGCTCGGGCTGATCCCGATAGGTGCCGCACAGCCGATCCCACCACGGCAAACTAAAGCCAAAGTTGCTGTTGGTCTCATGGGGGAGGTCCGAATGGTGAATCCGGTGCATGTCTGGGGTTACAACAATCCAGCGCAACACGCGGTCGATGGCCGGCGCGATGTGGATGTTGCCGTGATTAAACATCGATGTACCGTTCAACAGCACCTCGAAGATGAGTACCGCTACAGGCGGCGCGCCCAAGGCCGATACCACGACCAGCTTCAAGCCCATGGACAGCACAATTTCGATCGGATGAAAGCGTGCGCCGGTGGTCACATCGAAATCCAGGTCCGTGTGGTGCATACGGTGCAATCGCCATAGGGCGGGGACCGCATGAAACATCATGTGCTGAAGGTAAACGACAAAATCGAGGATGATGACGGCGAGAACGATCGCGACAAGCGGCGGCAGATCAGTAGTATTCAAAAGTCCCCAGCCGTTTTGTTGGGCGATGGCAGCCGTACCCACGGCGGCGACCGGAAACGCAAAACGGGCAATGACCGAGTTAAAGACGACGATGCCAAGATTATTAGGCCAGCGCTGCCAGCGCGAGAAGGCGCGGGTCCGGCAGGGGGCAGCCGCCTCCCACACCCCAATCGTCAAGAGGATGGCCCCGAAGCAGGCCATGCGGATCAGCGGCTCGTTGGCGAGGATCAAGTCTACCATGGGTGCCACCTTATACTAAAGTAATTAATTGAATAATGTTCGATAGAGCTCAGCTTGTCAAGATTAATTACCTAAGTAAATATTTATTAAATATGATGAAAATTCATTTGTATTCCAAAGTGGGATAATCTATATTCAAGGAATCTATTGAAAGATAGTAGAATATCGAGTAAAATAAATGTCCGTGAGCGCACCCAGTCCCCACCATCAAATGCTTGAACATTTTGCCACCATGGCCAAGGCGCTGGGTCATGTTCATCGCCTGGATTTGTTGGAATACCTGGCGCAAGGGGCGCGCGGGGTCGACGAACTGGCGGCGCTTGCGGGCCTCAGCATCGCCAACACCTCCCAGCACCTGCTTCAGCTCCACCGGGCCGGATTGGTCACGTCGCAGAAATCCGGAGTGCGGGTGATCTATCGCTTGTCCGGGGATGACGTGGTCGACTTGCTGGGGGCGCTGCGCCACACCGCCACGCGGCACATGTCTGAGATTGACGCGGTCATCGACGGCTACTTCCGCGCCCGGGATATCTTGGAGCCGGTGTCGCGGGAAGAGTTGCTGCGCCGGGCACGTGACGGCCTGGTGACCGTGCTCGATGTGCGGCCAACGGGTGAGTATGCGGCAGGTCATATTCCTGGTGCAATCAATCTGCCGATAGACGAACTGGAGCGGCAGTTGGCTGAGCTGCCTCCGGGCCGCGAAGTGATTGCCTACTGCCGTGGACCCTATTGTGTGTTCGCGTTCGAAGCGGTTGCTTTGTTGCGCGCGCGCGGCGTCGAGGCCCGCCGACTGGAGGGTGGCTACCCGGAATGGAAGGCCGCCGGGCTGCCGCTCGAGACAGCGACCGCGACCCCGTGATTTCGCGAAGAACAGTGCTTGGCGGAGTTCTCATTGGCGGCGCGGGTCTTGCGGATATTGGATTATGGCGATACCGATCCCGGCGCGACCCGAGCTTGGGCGCGGCAGGGCCTGCAACCGAACCGCAGCCGCTCGCCATTCCGGAAATAATGGACGGCGTTTTGCACGACGGCTTGCGCACCTACGATCTCGAACTGCGCACGGGGGTTTCCCATTTTTTCCCGGGGCTCGACACCCCCACCCTCGGCATCAACGGCGATTATCTGGGACCGACCTTGAGAATACAGGCGGGATCTGATGTACGCATAAATGTGACCAATCGCATCGGCGCGGCGAGCACCCTTCATTGGCACGGCCTTCACCTGCCCGCCCGCATGGACGGCGGTCCGCATCAGGTGATCAGGGACGGCGAGACCTGGTCGCCCGAGTTTACGGTGAAGCAGCGCGCCGCAATGTTCTGGTACCACTCGCACATGGTGCCTCATACGGGCCGACAGGTTTATCAGGGTCTCGCCGGGCTTATCTACGTGGAGGATGATGAGACATCGCAGCTTAATCTGCCGCGCGACTATGGGATCGACGATATTCCGCTCGTCTTGCAGGACCGCGCTTTTAATGGCGACGGCTCGCTTCTTTACGATACCGGCATGCGCAGCCGCATGATGGGCATGCGCGGGGATGTGATGCTGGTGAATGGGACAGTGCGGCCTTATTTTGCGGCACAAACCGACAAACTGCGCCTGCGTCTGTTAAACGGCTCCAATTCGCGCTTTCACACCTTGGGTTTCGCCGACGGCCGCGCTTTTTTTCAAATTGGCACCGACGGCGGTCTTTTGCGACATCCGGTTGAGACAGCGCGATTGACTCTTGCGCCGGGGGAGCGCGCGCAGATCATTGTTAATTTGGGCGACGGCCGCCCGGCCCAGTTGCGGACTTATCAGACACCTGTATCAGGACAGATGGGACAAATGATGCGCCGTATGATGGGCGACGACTTGGTGTTCGATGTGCTCCAGATTAGGCCGGAGGCGCAGCGCCGCATATCAGGCCCACTGCCGCAAAAATTGATCGCCTTGGTGCCCCCCGATCCCACTCGCGCCGTCCGCATGCGGCGTTTCGTGTTGCGCATGGGCATGATGGGGGGCGGGATGATGGGAGGGACGGGGAGTGAACGCGGGATGATGGGAAGCCGAGGAATGATGGGCGGCATGCGCGGCGAAGGCGGTATGCGGGGCGGTTTCACCATCAACGGCAAGGAAATGGACATGAACCGGGTGGACGAGACGGTCAAGGTGGGCACGTCTGAAATTTGGCAGATCGAGAACCCATCGATGATGGCTCATCCGTTCCACATTCACGACGTGCAGTTCCGCATTCTTGACCGCAATGGCGCCCCGCCTGCTCCCGGTGAGAGGGGCCTCAAAGACACGGTGGTCGTCAATGTGGGCGAGCGCGTTCGCCTGCTGCTCGATTTTGTCGACTACGCCGACCCGGACCGCCCCTACATGTACCATTGCCACATATTGGAGCACGAAGACGCGGGCATGATGGGGCAGTTTGTGGTGACTGCCAGGTGACGAACGATAACCCTACCATAGCTTAAAGAAGGAGCCCGCGTTGACCCTCGGCAGCAGGGCGGCTAAAAATAAGGGGAAGGCCAATACGGCGTACGGCAGTGGGCGCGAAATTACCAATAAGGCGAGGCATTTCCATGGAACGGGAATCGATGGAGTTTGATGTGGTAATCGTCGGCGCAGGGCCTTCGGGTCTGGGCGCGGCGATCCGGTTTCGCCAACTGTGTATGGAGCACGATCTGGACTTATCCGTATGCGTTTTAGAAAAAGGCTCGGAGCCCGGCGCGCATATTTTGTCGGGCGCAGTTTTGGAGCCGCGCGCGCTGGACGAGCTGATCCCCGATTGGCGGGACAGTGACGCGCCCATTCATACGCCGGTCACTGACGACAAGTTCATGTTTTTGGGCCCCGCCGGTGTGCTGCGTTTTCCCAATATGTTTCTACCGCCCGAGTTCCATAACAAGGGCAACTACATTATTAGCCTTGGCAATCTTGTGCGCTGGCTGGCGGCCCAGGCCGAAGAACTGGGGGTTGAGATATACCCGGGTTTTGCCGCCGCCGAGGTTCTCTATAACGAAGATGGCAGCGTCAAGGGGGTGGCGACGGGCGACATGGGCCTGGCCGAGGATGGTTCGCAAAAGCCAAGCTACGAGCCTGGTATTGAACTGCACGCCAAATACACGTTTTTTGCCGAAGGGGTGCGCGGGTCTTTGTCCAAGAACCTGATGGAGACGTTTAATCTGCGCGAGGGCGTGGATCCGCAAACATTCGGCATCGGCATTAAGGAACTGTGGGAAGTTGAGCCTGAAAAACACCACCAGGGCCGGGTCGTTCACACCGCCGGCTGGCCCCTGGACCAGATGACTTATGGCGGCGCGTTTATTTACCACTTGGAAGACAATCAAGTGGCGGTCGGGTTCGTGGTCTCGCTCGACTATAAGAACCCCTACTTGTCGCCGTTCGACGAGTTTCAGCGCTACAAAAGCCATCCCGAGATCAAGCCTCTATTTGAAGGTGCCCGCCGCATTGCCTATGGCGCGCGGGCGATTAACGAAGGTGGTTTCCAATCGGTCCCGAAGCTGGTTTTCCCAGGCGGCGCCTTGATCGGCTGCTCGGCCGGGTTCCTCAATATGCCCAAAATCAAGGGCAGCCATACGGCTATGAAGTCCGGGATGCTGGCGGCGGAATGCGCGTTTTCGGCCCTTAAGGAGGGCAGCACGGGCGGCGATGAGCTGAACGCCTATCCGGAAGCTTATCGCAAATCGTGGATTTACAAGGAACTGAAGATTGCCCGCAACGTTCGGCCGGCATTCAGGTGGGGTCTGGTGGCGGCGACCCTCTATACGGGCATTGATCTATGGTTGCGGGGCAAATTGCCGTGGACCATGCACCACCACGAAGATCATAAGTCGCTGAAACCCGCTTCCAAATGCAAGCCGATTGAATATCCAAAACCCGACGGCGTGATTACGTTTGACCGGCTGTCTTCGGTGTTTTTGAGCAACACCAATCATGAAGAAGACCAGCCGGTTCATCTGACATTGAAGGACACAAGCGTCCCGATCGAAGTTAACCTGGAGCTGTACGACGCGCCGGAGCAGCGCTATTGCCCGGCTCAGGTGTATGAGATTCTGCGCGATGAGGATGGCAGCAACCCGCGACTGCAGATCAACGCGCAAAACTGTGTGCACTGCAAAACTTGCGATATCAAAGACCCCACCCAAAACATCAATTGGGTAGTTCCCGAGGGGGGTGGGGGCCCGAATTATCCGAATATGTGAGCCAAATTCCAATTGGCGATTAAATATGTGGCCCCTAGGCCCAATCTTCGGGAAGTGTTAAAATGGATACAGTATTAATGGGGTTCAGGCCCTAGACTGAAGACCGGAATAACATGGAGCTTGTTGAACCAATATACCTAAAGAGACGGGCGCTTCGTTTTCCCCTGTTCAGGCCACAAGGGTCTAAACTGCAAATATACAGTTTTAGGAAGTGTTCTGTTTTGGGCAAAGCTGCCGTGATCGGGTTGCTACTAACGGCTTGCACGGCGGTGGAACCGCCCCGTGCGTACGTGCAACCTGCTGGGGGAAAAGCTGTTTCTTTGGCGGCGGCAAGCCCGGTTGCGACGACGGACAGCGTGTTTGTTGCCCCTGATCAGACGTCACCCATGGTGGCGGCGCGCCCGGACTCGAAACGTTCAGAAATCTTTTCCGGTAGTTATCTGGCGGGTCTTCATGCGGGGAAGCTGCAGGATACCCGTGCGGCCGCCAATTTTTTTGCTGAGGCGCTTGAGCGCGACCCCAGCAATACGACTTTACTGAGACGTACGTTTATTTTGATGCTGTCCGATGGGCGCATTGATGAAACGCTCGCGCTGCTGAACCGATACGACGACCCGGACTCGCGCGGCAGTGTCGGGCGGTTGGTGCGTTACCTGGACGCGATCAAGAAAAGTAGTTGGGTGCAAGCGCGCAGTGAATTGGACGGTATGTCGCGGGCCGGATTCAATGCGTTGTTTGCGCCTCTGGCGCACGCCTGGGCGCTGGCCGGAGCAGGTCGCATTGACGAAGCCATTGAGCACGTTGGTGAGATTAGCGACAACCCGGCGTTTGTTCCCTTTACCAGCTATCACGAGGCTCTCTTGCGCGATCTGGCCGATCAACCGGAAGCGGCCGAGACCGCGTACCAGCGAGCGTTTGATACCGATACCGTGCCTTCCTTTCGGGTCATTCTGGCATTTGGCCGGTTTCTCGAGCGGCAAGGACGCGTCAAAGAAGCAAAAAAAATATACACGGATGGCCTGGAGCGGTTGAACGACAATCCAATCCTGCTGCGCGCGCTGGAGCGGATTGCAGCGGGGAAAAAGCCCCCGCGTCTGGTCAACCGGCCGGGAGAAGGGTTTGCGGAAGCTCTATATACGGCGGCGAGCGCGCTCAGTCAGGATCGGGCTCACGAATCTGCAACGATATATCTGCAACTTGCCGTGTTTGCCCGTCCTCGTTTCGAACTTGCGTATTTACTGCTGGCCCGACAGTTCGAAAGCGCGGGCCGCTGGCAGGATGCCTACCAACAATATCAAAAAATAGATGCGCGTGGCCCGCTTGGCTGGGAGGCGCAATTTCAGTCCGCCCACAGTTTGGGGCGTTTGGATCGTTTAGATGACGCCGTCACTTTGCTAAAGACCATGGCTGCAACCCGAAACGACGACCCGGCACCCGTGGTGTTGTTGGGAGATTTGTTCCGCGGCCGCGAGATGTATCGGCAGGCGGCGGATGAGTATGACGCCGCGATAGGGCGTATTAAGAACCTCAATCCAGCCCATTGGATTTTGTACTACTCGCGCGGCGTTGCCTATGAGCGCACCGGACGTTGGGAGTTGGCGGAGGCAGATTTCATCAAGGCTCTTGATCTCGAGCCCGAACAACCGTTGGTACTAAATTACCTGGGATACACCTGGATCGAAAAAGGCCGCCACATAGAAAAAGCTCATAAAATGGTCGAGAAGGCAGTGACATTGCGGCCAAACGATGGCTATGTGGTAGATAGTTTGGGCTGGGTTCTCTATAAACTCGGTCAGTATTCCAAGTCCGTTAAGCACCTGGAGCGTGCCGTTGAATTACGGCCACAAGACCCGACCATCAATGATCACCTGGGTGATGCTCTGTGGAAAGTTGGCCGCCAGATAGAGGCGCGGTTCCAATGGCGTCATGCTTTGGCGTTTAAACCCGACAATCAGTTGGAGACCAAACTGCGCGCAAAACTTCTGAACGGATTACTGGCGGAAAACTCGGGGAGTTGATCGCACGTGACGCCTGCTCCCGCGCATCGACCGCCCGTCATTCACCGACTGGCCGCCGCGAAAATCAATCTAACACTGCACGTCACCGGCAAACGGGCTGATGGCTATCATTTGCTCGACAGCCTGATCGTGTTTACCGATTTTGGCGATCAATTAGAAGTGACTCCAGACGACGATTTAGCCATGGAATTGGGCGGCCCGTTCGGTGCGGAATTGGCCGCCGCCGGGGCAAATGAAGACAATCTGGTGATGCGCGCCGCGCGCATGCTGGCCGCTCGGCAAGTTAGGGTGGGTGCCAGTGCACTTCAAGGCGCCCGCATCAAACTGATTAAATACTTGCCGATTGCGTCAGGTGTTGGCGGCGGCTCGGCCGACGCAGCGGCCACATTAAGGGCCCTGTCTGATCATTGGGGCCTGTCCCTGCCGCAAGCTGAATTGATGGCATTGGGGTTGGAATTGGGCGCCGATGTGCCGGCCTGCCTTGCCAGTGCGCCGGTGCATATGACCGGCATCGGCGATCATGTCGAACGCGTGGCCGATCTTCCCGCCTTTTATCTGGTCTTAGTCAATCCCCGCATCCCGCTCTCGACCGCGCAGGTTTTCGGCACTTTGCGGCCTGAAACTTTTGTGACCGCCCCGCCTCCATGCCCGCCGGTGAAGGGACTTGATCAGTTGGTGAGGGAATTGGAGCAACGGCGTAATGACCTGGAAGCGGCTGCCGTCAATCTGGTGCCCGAGATTGCCGATATCTTGGCCGTGCTCTTGGATCAACCCGGGTGCCGGATGAGCCGCATGTCGGGAAGCGGCGCGACCTGCTTTGGCATATTTCCAGACCTTACAAGTGCGTCCAGCGCCGCACGCCAAATCGAAACTGCTCATCGCCAGTGGTGGACGGCGGCGGGGGCGGTTCTTTAGATTGAGTACTTGATGAGCAAATATTTGGGCGAGGTTGCCATTGTCATCGGCGCCGACAATGTCCTCCAAAACGCTGTCGTCGTTCACACGGAAGTCGAGTTTGTGCCCATGTATGAAGAGCAGCCTCTGTTCACTGAGGTCGATCAAGCCCTGCGGTCACGTGGCTTCTCGTTCCACACATTTGCTGGATTTGCGGGGCGGGCGTTTAAAGCCATGCAAGCCGACAACATAAACGCGACGATGAGCCAGTACATATGGAGCGAAGCCATCTATGTAAAAGACTTTACGGCGCTTGACGACTTGACGAGAGACCAGCTTCTCAAGCAGTCGTTCATCCTGCACGAGGTTTACGGCTCATTTGACCTGGTGCACCATTGTCTTTGCGCCCATGACCGCAAAACCGGGGGGTCGCTGGCGCCTAGGTATCTCGCGAAGTTCGGAACTGTTTCCTAAACCTTTAGCCTTCGCCAAGCTCGAGTTCGCGCTCAAGCGCACCACACAGCATGTGGCCGAGTAAGATGTGCATTTCCTGAATGCGCGCGGTGCTGTCGGACGGCACCACCAACACCGGGTCGGCCACGGCGGATAACCCACCGCCCTCTCGGCCGCCAAACGCGGCGGCGGTAAGGCCCATATTTTGAGCGGCACTCAAGGCGGCCAGTATATTGCGACTGGTACCCGACGTGGAAATCCCAATGGCAACGTCGCCGGCCCGGCCCAAGGCTTCAATCTGGCGGGAAAATACCGCGGCAAAGCCCATATCGTTGGCAGTTGCCGTCAATACTGAGGTGTCAGTGGTGAGCGCCAAAGCGGCGATCGCAGGCCGGTCGCCCAGAAAGCGCACCGAAAGCTCGGCTGCAATGTGTTGGGCGTCGGCCGCACTGCCCCCATTGCCGAACAGGAGGATTTTGCCGCTCTGCCGTACGGCAATTGCACATGCCGCCAGCAGTTGTGCAAAGGGTTCCTGGACGGCGCTCCAGGTGGTATCGACCAGATCCCGATGGGCGTTCACTTGGGCAATCAGGTAATCACTTTGGGACAATTTGAGCCCTCTGTAGGGGTGGCACAACAGTGTGGCGCGCAGATTAACCGGTTTCAATGCCGAGCGGTAGAGAGGAGCCTCGCACAGCCGTTGCGCCCCAATTCCAATCTCCCTATATTGCGCGCCAGAACTAATGGGGCGTAGCCAAGTGGTAAGGCACCGGTTTTTGGTATCGGCATTCGCAGGTTCGATCCCTGCCGCCCCAGCCAACCAAAAATAAACGATAAAAATCAATAGTTTAATGGTTTTTAATGATTAAAAGTAGCACATCATCGAGTAACGTACTATCGGCGATTACATGGAGTAATATGACTCAATATAATCCCTTTTTTAGTGTGTTCTTCCCTCATTAACCACCGATGGTCAAACCACAGAAAACCAACGGCTCGCCTTAATGAGGGAGCCATTGGCTCTGGGTTCGATGATTATTCCACACCGAACATTAATGAGGGAGCCATTGGCTCTAGATACGATGATTTCGCAGGGTAAAGGCAGGGCTCCGTACCCTGATCTGGTCACCAAGAACACCGAGTAGAGCGTCCCTCCAGCAGGAGGTCGCCAAATACTGCAGCTTACAAATCCAAGGGTAGGGTCAGGTACTCCGCGTAGATAAAATCACGATGCTCGATCAACGCCGGGTCTATGGCCGCCTCGATCACCGGGCCGACCGTCGAGTACATAGTGCGGAAATCATCGGTCATGGGGCATTGTTCGTGGGGCAGGGGCTGAACAATCGTCGCGCACGCCGCCCAATAGATATCCAACGCTGATAATTGATCGCCAATGAGAAACTTGCTGCCCTTCGCCTTTTGGGTGCCGAGTTGCGCCGCTAACGATCGTAAAAAGCCTGCCGCATGTTCCGGCGCCTTTTCGGCTCGGCTGGCTTCGTAGAGGTACTTGTCGGCAAAGTATGTGGCGAAGGCTTGGGCTTCGGGCGGGGCTTCGGGATTGGTCATGGTGGGGTGCAGAATTTGCAACCGCCGCGACCAAACAAAGCCGTTTTCACCGAGAAGTTCGTGGCAAAAACTCATCATCCGCATGCGATCCTCGAAGTCATCTGGAATGAGCTTTGGCTCCGGCGCCAGACGCTCGGCCAGATAGAGCTGTTCGATCCAGGTCGCGCGCGGGGGCTCGTCGTTCCAAACCGCAACCGGCGCGGTCGCCTGTGCCGTCCAGTCAATCAAGTCGAGGTTTTCGCCGCCGACCACCTGCTCGACCCACGCGTAATCAAGTTTCTTGACCCCAAAAATACCCTTGGCGCTTTCGCTCCAGGGTCCCGGGATGCCCGGTGTGAGCACAATTCTCAATCCCGACATGTCGCGCGCTTCGGCCACACTGATAAAGTTTGACACGTACTTTCTCCTATTTTCTATGTAGACCGACGCAACGGTTTATCAGCCGTGCCCAAAAACCTCGGTGACCAATTCGCTATCCAAATTCTCCCGAATATCGCAAATCTTGCCGTCCCGCACCGTATAGATAATGCAGTAGTCGTTATTGTAATCTTTGCCGTTCTTGGCCCGGGCTTTTCCCTTGGCTTCAATCACGACTTTGTCGCCCTCGGCAATCACCTGATTGATGGTGAGACTGATACCGTCTTCCAATAGCGCGCCCAAAGACCCGAACAATCCTTCCTCGATTTCCTTGCGGCCTTTGAAAGTGCCGGCGTAGCGGTGGCTGCCGAAAAAGGTCCAGGTGACGTCGTCCGACAGGGCGCCATAAAAGGCTTCCATGTCGCCACTGGTGATGGCCGCGCCCGCGTCCAATACGACTTTCTTATTGTCTGCGATGCTCATGTTTTCCCTCCTAGAAAATGTGAGCCCGGTATCTTGTCCTGCGAAAGCAGTACCGGACGGATGATTGGGATATAGTTTACGTCCCAATCAAGCAAAGGCAAAGTGGGCTAAATGGAAAAGCGAACTTAGAAAATGCCGGTCAGTTCAGATTACAAAGAATTCGTACGCGAGCTCATGACGCCGCTCGGATCAGCGACCATGAAACCTTTTTTCGGTGGGTTCGAGCTCAAATACGGCGATGTTCAGTTTGCCTGGGTCTTGAACGACACTTTGTATTTTAAAGTGGATGACGGCAACCGGCCTGATTTTGAGGAAGCAGGGGTGCCGCCGTTCGAATACGAACGTAACGGCAAAGTGTTTGCCGTGCGCAAGTTGCACGAGGCGCCGGCGTTTTTGTTTGACGATCCGGACGAGATGTTGGTCTGGGCGCGAAAAGCCATCGATGCCGAAATGCGGGCCCAAAAGGCCAAAGCCAAGAAAAAGAAACGGCCCAAAAAGAATGCTAAGGCCAAAAAGAACGCGCCATCGTCCCGTGCCAAATCCTAAATAGAATTCATGAATACACTTCAGACCTATGGCGCCCTCGCGCTCAAAGGTGGATTGGCGCTACTGGTTCTGATCATTTTGCCGCTCGCGTTGGCTCTTGAATTTGTGCCCGAGCGCGGTGTGATCGGTGCTCTGAGTGTTGAACGACTGGTCGTGCGCTTGCAAGACCGAGGGGTTAATTTTGACTTTTCCGCCGGCAATCTGGCCCCCATTCCGCGCATTTTTACGGCGCATATCCCCGCTGATTGGCGATTCCTCAAACCGCCTGCACGCCAGAAAAAATATTTCTCGCGGTAATGCTGCCCCTGGTGTTGCGGGAGAACGAACGCATTCTCGAAAACCGGGAGCGATTGAATACTCTGCTCGTGGATGACCAACGATCGCCGAGAGACAATCGATGGCTGCGCGTGCGGACAGTAGACTATGGTGTAAAACCTGACGATTGGACCGCACTTTTAGATCGCATGGACGCGGTGCCGCCGGCTTTGGGTCTGGCCCAGGCGGCAATTGAAGCGGGCTGGGGCGGCTCGCGGCCGAAGGCAACGCATTGTTTGGTCAATGGACCCAAGTTTCGGGGCAGGGCATCGTGCCGGAACGACGGGCCGCCACGTCGCGCCACGAGGTGCGGAAATTTAGAAATATCGGCGCGTCAGTAACAGCCTACTTGAGGAACCTCAATACCCATATGGCCTACACCGATTTTCGCAGTTTGAGATCAAAAATCCGCAGCGAAGGCGGGGCGATAACGGGTCAAGAGGCTGCGGGCACGCTCATTCATTATGCTGAAACCGGTTCTGACTATGTCGTCTTGTTGAGCGAGGTGATGGTCACCAATGAACTCGGCCGGTTCGATCCGGCAAAATTAACGCCCCAAAAGGGTGCGTTCAAATGGAAGGGAATTCAGTCACGATGAGCGATTCAGCAAATCGCTTACCACTTCGCACACCTGCTTAATGTTAAAGAGTTTGGTCAAGTAATCGGCGAAGCCGGCAGCTTGTCCTTGTTCAATATCAAACGGATCGATATTCGCACTCAAGGCGATCACCGGAATGGCCCGGGTTTCGTCGTCGATCCGCAGTTGTTCAAGAGCCTGATAGCCGTCCATGCCCGGTGAATTTATATCCATCAGAATAAGATCCAGGTGGGTCGATTTGGCGAGTTCAAGTCCAAGCTCCGCAGACTCAATGGAGATCAGATTGACGAGAGGAAAGCGTGCCAAAATCCGTTCCATGAGAAACCAGTTTGTCACATTGTCCTCTATGTAGAGTACAACACCCGATGTCATAAATTCGGAAGTCCCAAGCGATCATGCGGCCCTGACGGGGTTCATCACGTACCGGTAAACGGAAACATGCGGGTAAACAATGGCGAGTTTGTGCGATCGAGCCTACTGGCCGGCTTGGGGGTCGGCTATTTGCCCGCTTTTATGGTGAGTCAAAATGTGAAATCAGGCGCCATTGCGACCGCCCTCGACGATTATATCCGTCCGGCTACAGCGGTTTATGCGGTCTATTCCCATAGCCGGTATCTGTCCGCCAAGGTTCGCGCCTTTGTCGACTTCATGGTGGAGCGTCTAGCCAACAATCCGTTTCACCTGTAATACCTAGGAACAGCCCCTTGTTGGCTGGATCTGTGAGCAAAAAACCCAATTATGAACATTAAGTCGTGCGCCAGTTTTAATATGGCCGTTCAAGCGAATGTCAAAATCTAATCTACCCACTGAAATAGGGACATTAACACCCGAAGACATTCACTTGTCGGCAGAACTGCCCAAAGACAGCTGCGACATTGATCGCCTATTGGATTTGGCGTTTGGTCCTGACAGACAGGGAAAAGCGGTTTATCGCTTTCGGGAAAACTTGGCGCCAATTGCTGAACTGAGCACGGTTGCCCGGGTCGATGGAATTTTGCGGGGGGCGATTCGATATTCGCCTGTCAAAATCGGCGATCACGGCGTCTCCGCTTTGCTGCTAGGGCCTCTCGCGGTAGATCCTGCATTTCGCGGCGCGGGCGTAGGTCTTTCATTAATGCGCCACACTCTGGAAGTGTCGCGCGACCTGGGCCATAAAATTGTCGTCCTAGTGGGGGACGAGCCCTACTATGCGCGCGTCGGCTTTTCCACGTCGATTGCGAAGAATCTCATCATCTCGGGACAGGCGGCCCGCAATCGAATTCTGGGGTTGGCTCTGGTTGACGGCGCAATGAAGGACGTTGAGGGGATACTGCGGCCCGATCATGGCCCTTCTGTTTCTTAATTAATTAACGATATCCGGTGATAATCAGTCGCTTCTGGGGTGTCACCCTTGATCGATGATTTGACTGAGTTATGTAGCGACTTCGAGGCGGCGGGAGCAAATTAAATTATGCGACCTGGGCAAGTTTAGGGTGGGATATGTCGGGCAACGATACTTGGCAATTGCCTTTCGACGGAGAAAGGGAGCCGGACAGCGACTCGAACAGTGGGTCGCCACGACAGGTCTCCTATGAGCGGTCGGCAACGAGACACTGTTCAAATTGGACAGTTCAGGCAACGGTAACTGTTTGATTGTAATAGATTAAATTATGGTATTCTGGTAGGGTGGGAGGGTTCGAAGGCGTTGATTCAAACAACTAGTGGTGAATTATTATTAATGGATGAGGATTGATTCGCGCCTTATTCATTAACAATGACTGAATATTTCTTCTTTTGGCAAATGCCGCAGGCCGAAAATGAACTCAAAACAGCCCCCTCAATCCACCTCTACGCCGGTCGCTTCGGCGACCGAAAGTGGTGCCGGTCCATCGGGCGAGGATGCCTCTTTCGATTTGATGCGGGTGGCCCAGGATTTGGGCAAGCGGAGCAAAAGTAAGCGTGAGCTCCCGCCCATTCATCTGTGGAATCCCGACCTGTGCGAGGGCGTCGATATGCGTATCGGACGCGATGGAACATGGTACTACATGGGCTCACCTATCGGGCGGAAGCCCATGGTGCGGTTGTTTTCGACCATACTGCGCCGCGAGGAAGACGCGCACTATTATGTTGTGACCCCGGTTGAGAAAGTGCGGGTCATTGTGGACGATGCGCCGTTTGTGGCGATTTATGTGGACGCGGAAGGGGAAGGGCCGGATCAAAAACTTACTTTCCGTACCAATGTGGACGATCTGGTTATTGCCGGGCCAGAACACCCGATCCGCGTCGTCATCGACACCGAGACCGGCGAACCTTCACCTTATGTTCATGTCCGTGATCGCCTGGAAGCCTTGATTGGCCGGTCGGTGTTTTACGAATTGGTCGAATTAAGTGTTGAACGCGTGCTAGAAGGCGATCCGGTGTACGGTGTCTGGAGCAATGGCGGGTTTTACCCGGTGGGCGCTTACGTGGATACCGTGGATGATGAGACGGCGGACGGCGAGGCCAGCAAAGGCGAAGATCGAGAAGATGCAAGAACGAATTAGACAACGGATCGGGGGCCAAAAACGGGGCCAGAACGATCTTCAGAAGGGCGCTAAAAATGGCGCCGGATTAAACGGATATTCTCTTGAACGTGCGATCGGCCATTCCCGGGGCGACGCCGATCTAAATCCTCACGTCGATGACATGCGCGTCGATGAAGCCGAACTGCGGCCGGCGGCGGTTCTGATACCCATCATCGACCGGCCTGAGGGTCTGACAGTGTTGCTCACTCAACGCACCGACCACTTGGATCACCATCCGGGGCAGGTCAGTTTCCCGGGTGGCCGGATCGAAGAAAGTGATCGCGACGAGATTGATGCCGCCTTGCGGGAGACCGAAGAAGAGATCGGCCTTGACCGGTCTTATGTCGAAGTGATTGGTCATCTGGATCAGTACCGCACCGGCACCGGTTTTGACATCACCCCGGTGGTTGGGCTGGTGCGCGAGGGCTTTACCCTGAAGCTGGATGAGTTTGAGGTTGCCAAGGCCTTTGAAGTCAGCCTCGAATTTGTCTTGGATCCGACCAACCACAAGCGCGAAAGTAAATTCTGGCGGGGGGCGATGCGGCACTACTATGTGTTTCCTCACGATGATTATTACATTTGGGGGGCCACTGCCGGCATGCTGGTGAATCTCCATGATCGCCTGCGGGACGAGGGTGAAAGCTAATGCTGCGAAAACTTCTCTTTCATGGCATTCCTCTCATTCTTCCTTTTCTGATGTACGGATTGTGGGTGTATACGGTTCGGCGCAAGAAAGACGCATCAGGCGGCCTGTGGGACGATACGCCGTGGACTTGGCTCGTGGCGGCCGGGTTTGGCTTGATGATCACCAGTTTAATCGCGGTTGGTTTGTTGGCGGGGGATGACCCGGGCGGCACGTATGTTCCGCCCCATGTTGTCGACGGAGTGATCGTGCCGGGGCAAGTCGAGTAACTGGATGTAGGGATCGGGCCGTGGACCCCGAGGGAAAATTAGACACACATACTTGGATGACGGCGCCGGAGACGGTGGCTGTCTTTGACGCTTTGACAGCCGATGGTGCGGTTGCGCGCTTTGTCGGCGGTTGCGTACGCGATGCGGTGTTGGGCCGGCCGGTCAATGACGTGGACATCGCCACCGACGCGACCCCAGAGACAGTGCTCCAACTCCTCAAAGAGGCAAAACTAAAGGCGGTCCCCACCGGGCTTTTGCACGGTACGGTGACGGCAATCTCGGGCGGCAAGCCCTATCAAATCACTACTTTGCGGCGCGATGTCGAAACCGATGGCCGCCATGCCCAGGTCGCCTTCACCGACGATTGGACGGAGGATGCCGCGCGCCGGGATTTCACCATGAACGCCCTCTATAGCGACCCAGACGGCACCCTTTACGACCCAATGAATGGGCTCGACGACGCGCGTGCGGGCCGCGTTCGGTTCGTGGGTGACCCGGTGCGACGCATCGACGAAGACCGGCTGCGAATCCTGCGGTTCTTCCGCTTTCACGCCTGGTTCGGCAGCGGCGATCTGGACCCAGCCGGATTGGCGGCTTGCGTCACTGGGGCGGGCGGGCTGAGCGACTTGTCGGCCGAGCGGGTGCGCACTGAAATGCTGCGCCTGTTGGAAGCGCTCGCGCCTGTGAGGGTGTTCGAGACCATGGTCGCCCGCGGTATCTTGGACGCATTACTACCGGAAGCCACCCAATTTAAGCGGTTTGATCGCTTGGTCGAAATCGAAACGGCTCTTGATCAAGCCGATCCAGTGCGCCGGCTGGGCGCGGTCGTGTCCGCCACAGGCGACAATATTCATTCGATTTCAGATCGTTTGCGCCTGTCCAACATGGAGCGCGGCCGGTTGGTAGCAATGCTTAATTGCGACGCTGCACCCGATCCTAAACTGTCCGAACAAGAAAGCCGCCGCATGCAATATGCGTTGGGCCGACGCTTGTATGTCGATGTTGCGCTGCTGCGCTGGGCGGAAAGCACAGCACAGACGGATGCGGTCGCGTGGATTGACACGATCCACGTAGCGGAACAGAGGATGCAACCGCTATTCCCGTTGCGCGGCGCGGACATTGTTGAAATGGGAGTGGCCGCCGGGCCGGAAGTTGGAGACCTATTGGCCCAAGTTGAACGCTGGTGGATCGATGACGACTTTGCGGCCACGCAATCCCAATGCTTGGCTGAAGTAGAGCGGATTGTATCGGCCGCCGCTAACTAGGGCGGTCACTAACCGGCGTTCTGGGTGTCCCACCACGGCTCCCAAGTTCTTTGATTGCCTTTTGCGAAACACTCTTCTACAAACTTTTGAAATTCTGGCGTACACTGGTCGCGGCGGTCTTTCCAGACCACCCTCGCGCCCGGACGGGTGGCAAAGTTTTCCATACCGATGGAGATGCCGGCGAACAATTCGTCGTCGTAGACGCCATGTTGCCACTCACAATGAATGCTCTGGCCCGCGCGAAAAACGCTGTTGACCGCGACATCGAAGCGCAGACGAGAAGCCCCCTCAAGCTTGTCTATATCCTGGTAACCCTGCCAGACGACCTCGGCCATATCAGCGGTGTTGGCGAGTTGCGACACGGTCCCCTGGAACATTGTCGTTTGCGATTGCACCGACGCGAGCCGGAGCCCGACGTTGCTTTGCCGCATTTGAAAGCCGACGAAAATCAGTGATCCAATGACGCCGAACGCCGCCACCAAATCTGCCATGCCTGATATAAATGTCCATTCCATTGTGGCCCCTCCTGTGACTGAAGTATTTGGTTGTTGCCGGGTAGCGTTTCACGCTGCACCTCGGTCAATCGCTGAGATCAATGTGGCATCTGCGGCGGGTCACTTTATCGTGAGTGACTGACTAATGACTCTCGGGGAGTCACGACTGCCAATAGGGTTATGAAGAGACTTCTTAATGCGCAGTAAAACAGCAAACGCCGTCATTGGGAGAATCACACGCATGCCTGACCAATGGGAGTTTAAGAGCCAAAGTTGCGATAATTGTAATTGCGCCGTGAACTGTGGATGTCAGTTTAATTTACCGAGCACCCACGGCTATTGTCAGTCGTGCTACGTCGGCAAGTTATCGAAGGCCACTTCAATGACACCCTGCTCGCGGGCCTAAAGTGGGCGTGCCTCTACAGGTGGCCCGGGGAAATCGCCGACGGCAATGGCAAGATGCAGATCGTCATCGATGAGCGTGCGGATGCGGCGCAACGTGTTGCCATGGAGACCATAATCTCAGGCGAGGCGTGCGTCCCCCTCAGCAATCATTATTCGATCTTTGCGTCTTTATGTACGGAAGTATGCGAGACCCTGTTCCTGCCGATTAATCTTGAAGCGAACGCTGAACTCCGAACCGCAAAGGCCGACATACCGGGCGTGTTGAAGACCAGCTGCCGACCGATCATGAACGAGTTCAGTGGCGAGCCGTTCCACATTGCGCTGGCAAGGCCGAGCGGAAATTTTGAGTTTATCTATGCTGAAATCGGCGTCGGCACCACCACGGTAACCGGTGAAATGGCGATGACGTTCGAAGAGTCCTATGCGCATTTTTACATTCACCACCACAATCAGGATGGCATCATTCGAGCCGCCTGAAGACCCCTGCTTCGACCCGGTTACACGGCGGCGACTTCAACCATAGCGTCGTACTCGGCTTGGCCGACCGAGAAGTGAAAAAAGTTGAGCGCTTTTGCGGGCAAGATCGGCGCGCCGGAGGTAACGTTGTTCATGCCGATGCAACCGTCCCGCATCCACACCACGCCTTTGGGTATATGGTCGGTAAAATGCGCCTTGGCGTCGAACGCGCCGCGCTGATTGTAAACCCGAACCGGGGCGCCATGAGCAAGACCCCGCGCGCGTGCATCGTCAGGTGAAATCCACAGTTCCGGTCCCGGGTCGCGTGCGGCCAACATCGGCAGGGCCTGACCGTGATCATAGAAGGCATGAAACTGGATGAGCGCACGGCCCTGGCAAAACGCCAACGGATAGTCGGCAGCGTCTGCGGGCGATGATTGCGTTTTCGCCACATGGACCGGCAAGGGGGGCAGCCCGGCTTCTTCGGCCCGCGCGGAGTAAAACTCAATCTTGCGCGACGGCGTATTGAATTCGTGGGTCGGGTAGGCGACGTGCGATATATTTAACGCCGCCCTGCCGCCACTCTTGCGCAAGGACGCAACGGTCGCGCCTGCCATGGCCGGATGATCCAGCACAACGTCGAGCAATTCTTCCTGGGACGCCCACGGGTAAAAGTCATCGACCCCGAGCCGTTGGGCGAGCCCCTTTAAGACATCTTGAATGGGCCACGCTTCGCCATCGGGTTCCAATATCCGGTCCATCAGATACACGTGCGTCGGCGTCGCTTTGCAGCCAATATCCTCGAGCCACGCGGTGCCGGGCAATACGACGTCAGCGAAACGGCGGGTGGTCTCGTTCATGAAAAGTTCATGACAGACGACGAGATCGAGTTTGTCCATGGCCGCGGCAGTACTTTCCGTGTCCGGAAAGGACGATAATATATTGGAACCGAAAAACATCTGTACCCGCACCGTTCCGTCCGCGAGCGCCGCCGAGATATCGGACATTTGATTGGCGATGTAAGTGCCTGGTGGCCGCTTGTCCGCGGCGACAACGTTGGCAACACCGGCACCATGCGAAGCTGTGCCGTGGCGGGGGCCAAGCCCGCCGCCGGTAATGCCAAAACTACCAATGAGTGCGGGTAGGCATGAAACCGCGCGTGCTGCATGCCAACCATTTGCGCCTTTATGAAGGGAGCTTCCGCCGAGCAGAATCATCGCGGGCTTGGTGGTGGCATACATTCGGGCGAAGGCAATGATTTGCTCGGCATCGATGCCGGTCTCGGCCGCTGCCCATGCGGGGCTGAAGGGCTCGACGTGTCGGCGGAGTTGATCAAATCCAACTGTGTGATCGGCAACAAAATCAGCGTCGAACAGATTTTCGCCAATGATCACGTGCATCAGGGCCAGCGCCAGGTCGGCGTCAGAGCCCGGACGGATCAGCAAAAATTCGTCGGACTGTGCGGCGGCTTCGGTCCGGCGCACATCTATGGTGATAATTTTGGCGCCGCGCTTTTTTGCCGCGATCACGTGCCGCGCCGTGTTGGGCTGGCTCGCGAGGTTGGCGCCCCACATCACGATCAGTTCGGCGTTTGCGCTCATGTCTTCTTTGGTGGTGGTCTCGATCGCGCCGGTAAGGCCAACGCCGAAGCCCCCCAGGCCCCAACAGATCATCGACGCATCCCAACCCTGGCAGCCGTAAAGATTGGCAAATCGCGCGACCAACTGCCCGCCCGTGAAGATGCCATATCCATTGGCGACGCTGCCGTGACCCAGCCATAAACCTGTTGCTTCACGGCCGACTTTTTGGATCCGCGCCGTGATGAGATCTAGGGCTTCGTCCCAACTCGCCTCGCGCCATGCGTCTTCGCCGCGGCGTTCACGGATCATTGGCTTCAGGATCCGCTTGGGGTTGTCGATAATTTGGTGAGAGGCTTGGCCGCGCACGCACAGAAACCCCTGACTGTCGGGATTGTCCTTATCGCCCGTGATCCCGAGAAGCTTGCCGTCTTGCACTTCGACCAGCATGCCGCACTGGGTTGGGTCGCAGTTCATCGGGCACATGGTAGGGGTAATCTCAACAGTGCCACTCATAGTGTCTTCCTTTCGTCCAGCAATCTAAACCCTGCTTATTCGTGCTTCGCCTTCATACGAAACATAATACACCGCAACTATCTTATTAAATAACGGACATAGCGGGTCAACCTTCTTCGGCGATCAACTCTGGGTACAGGGGTTGACCCTTGCCCTCTGTCATCATCTTGTCCGTGCACTGCTGGAAATCGGCATCATATTGGTGGCGGCGGACGCGCCATATTTGCCGCCAACCAGGAGCAACAGCAAAATCTTCCAGTAGAGCGGTTATTCGCTCGATCACGTGCGTTATCTTTTCAGTTGCGGCGGCTGACCCGTGCTGTTGGAAAAGGACGGTGAACTGGTG
>JAPYRI010000003.1:0-20992 GCA_029941135.1 Alphaproteobacteria bacterium
GAACAGGAATTGTGGGATGGGCGAGTCAACCTGGGCGCCACTTACTTTGACATATCGATCGATGATCTGATTGCCAGCAACGCTTTTTTCACATCGCTTATTAACGTGAACAAAGCCGAAATTCACGGGGTTGAATCATTTGTTCACTTGCAAGTTCTGGAAAATCTCTCGATGCGGACCGATTTTACTTTCACCCGATCAGAAGATGGTGATGGGCTGGATCTGCTGCGGCGCCCGAAAAAGAAGTTGGACATAGATGTCAGCTACCAGCCGTTGCCAGGAGCCAACCTCGGCTACTCTGTCCACTATATTGACCCGACCAAAGATTTTGTCGGATTCTCGGTCGGTGAGATCGGTGGCCACACAGTGGTCGATATGACGGGTAGTTACGAATTAAACCAAAACATCACTTTTACTGGCCGCATCAACAATTTGTTTAACCGCCAGTATTTGGTGACCAAGGCGTTCCGGGGGCAAAGTTTGGGCGCCTACTTCGGCATAACAGCGCGTATGTAAAATCAGCAATTTCGAAAAGCACCAAAGAGAGTTGAATTTCACTCTCTTTGGTGCTTTTTCGAAGTCATTGACAGGCTGCCTCCACACCACTATTTTCCCGGGCCTTGAGGTAGCAAATTACGGGCCCATGGGAGACCGACCAGGATGAAAGTCCGCAATTCACTGAAATCGCTTAAAAAACGCCATCGGGATTGTCGCATTGTTCGGCGCCGTGGCCGGGTCTATGTGATTAGCAAGACTAATCGCCGCTTCAAGGCGCGCCAGGGTTAGTTTTTCACACATTTGATTGCGAGGCGCGTCCGGGTGGCGCGCTTTTTATTTACTGGTCGAATGCACGAAGAGTGCTTTTCAGGTGGATTAGCCGTCTTCGCCCACCCGGGCTATCCGCAAAACATTGGTCGTGCCAGGTTTGCCAAATGGAACGCCGGCTGTAATCAGTATAATTGAGCCGGGGTCGGCAAACTCTTCCTCACGCGCAATCCGGCAGGCGCGTTCCACCATATCCGAAAAACCTGTCGCATCGTCGGTTAGAACACAATGTAACCCCCATCCCAAAGCCAACCGCCGGGCGGTGTTTAGCTGGGGAGTGAGCGCAAGTATGGGAATTTCGGGGCGCTCACGGGCGGCACGCAGGCCGGTAGAACCTGAATTTGTATAACTAACAATTGCCGCCGGATGAAGAGTGGCCGCTATTTGGCGGGCTGCGGCACTGATCGCATCCGCAGTGGTCGCCTCGGCACGGACACGCTGGGCGTCTCGCGCGAGATGATAGGGCTCACTGCTCTCAGTTTTGACAGCGACCCTGTTCATCAGCTCAACGGCTTCGATGGGATATTTGCCCGCCGCCGTTTCTGCCGATAGCATTACCGCGTCGGTGCCATCAAAAACAGCGGTGGCTACATCCGACACCTCGGCACGGGTGGGCACCGGAGCGTTGATCATAGATTCCAGCATTTGAGTCGCGACCACCACCGGCTTTCCGGCCTTCCGTGCCGCTCTGATCAGGCGTTTTTGAATTCCCGGCACATCCTCGACCGGCAATTCCACCCCCAAATCGCCGCGCGCAACCATAACCGCGTCAGACGTGTCGATAATGTCGCTCATATGCGCCAAAGCCGCCGGTTTTTCGATTTTGGCCATTACTGCAGCGCGGCCGGCAATGAGCTTGCGGGCTTCAATGATATCCTCTGGACGTTGCACGAACGATAAAGCGACCCAATCGACACCCAGTTTGGCGCCGAACTCTAGGTCATCACGATCCTTTGCGGTCATGGCAGCTAATGGGAGCACAACGTCGGGCACGTTGACGCCCTTGCGATCCGACAACGTCCCACCAACTTCAACTGTGGTTTCGGCAAATTCGGGATGGGCGTTTTCTACTCGCAGCCGAATGCGTCCATCGTCGAGCAGCAATGTGGTGCCGTTTTCAAGGGCGGCAAAAACCTCAGGATGGGGCAGTGATGCACGGGTTTCATCGCCAGGTAACTCCTCCAGGTCGAGGCGGAACGAAGCGCCGGTTTCCAACTCAACTTCGCCGTTTTTGAAACTACCCACCCGCAATTTAGGTCCCTGGAGATCTATCATGATGCCGATCGGCCGGTTCATTTCCTTTTCCAACCGGCGGATAGCCCCGTGCAAGGCCTCAATATGTTCATGCTGGCCGTGGCTCATGTTCAACCGGAACACGTCGGCTCCGGCCTCAAATAAACCTTTGATGACGTCGGGCGACGAGCTTGCCGGGCCAAGTGTTGCAATGATTTTGACGTTTCGATTACGGCGCATGGGGTAATACCCCCTCTTCAAGTCAATTATTCATACTAACCCCATGTCATCCATGGGAACGTTGCTTATTCATTGGGCTTTTGCCCGGCACCAAAATGACCCTGAAATCATTAACATTTGTGCGGGTGGGACCGGTCACGATTAAATCGCCGAGCCGGCGGAAAAATTCGTAGCTGTTGTTTTCGCGCAAATAAGCTTCCGGATTCAGGTTCTGCCGTTGTGCTCGGATCAATGTATCGGGCGTGATCCTTGCTCCCGCGTTGTCTTCACTGCCGTCGATCCCGTCGGTGTCGCAAGCCAATGCATAAACCCCGCCTTCGGGGCCAAGAGACAGAGCGAGAGCCAACAGATACTCCTGATTTGGGCCACCGTGTCCTTGTCCAGTTATGGTCACCGTCAGTTCACCACCTGAAATTATGGCAATCGGACCTTCTTGTTGCCGGCCCTCTCTCACTTGGTCTGAGTGCTGGCGAGCGATTGTAGTGGCGTCGCCTTCAAGCGCGCCCCCCAAGATGAGGGGGGTATATCCTGCGTCCCGCGCGACCTTCTCTGCTGCTTTCAAGGCATCTCTTGCCGTCGCAATGACCGTCGTCGTGCTGCTCGCGAATACCGGATCGCCTGGTTTAGGGGTTTCCCTATCGGCATCAAGTAAATGTGCGGTAATTGGTGGCGGGACATTGATCCGGTACTTTTCGATGATTGACCAGGCTTCGGCTAGAGTTGTTGGGTCCGGCACTGTGGGGCCGGAGGCGATCACTGTCGGGTCATTGCTAGCCACGTCCGACACCATAAGGTTTACGACGCGCGCTGGTGCGGCAACCCCAGCCAATTGTCCACCTTTAACGGCTGACAGATGTTTCCGTACGCAATTGATCTCGGCGATGGTCGCCCCCGATCGCAACAGATCATCCGTGACCTGACGCTTTTCATTCAGACTGATGCCAGGCGCTGGCGCCGCCATCAAAGCCGAGCCTCCTCCTGACAACAAACATAGCAACATGTCGTCGTGCTTAAGCTCCGAAGTGAGGGCAATGACTGCCCGGGTAATTTGTTCGCCCGGCTCGTCTGGCAATGGATGACCGGCTTCGATCACCCGGATCGTCGACGTGTGAACGCCGTGACCATAACGGGTGATGGCTATGCCGCTCAGTGGCGATCCATTTGGCCAGTGGTTTTCGACAACTTTGGCCATCGCGGCTGCAGCCTTTCCGGCACCGATGACCAGCGTCCGTCCTTTGGGCGGTGTCGGCAGGTGAGGTGGCAGACAGCGTTCGGCCGCCACCGATGCGACTGCACTATCAAACAAACCTCTCAACAACTCGTTGGCCGCTTCAGTCATTGGTTCCTCGTGATCGGTAATCTGGTGGCTTCAAATTTGAGCGGCTGGCGAGCAAAATACCGGCCAATACGACCACGCCGCCCGCCGCTTGAAAGCTCCCCAAGGGTTCTGACAGAAGGGTCCAAGCGAGGAATGCGGCGAGCACAGGTTGGAGCAACAAAGTGAGCGACGAGAATGAAGCGGATAAATGAGCGAGCGCATAGGCGATCAAGCCCTGGCCGCCACAATGGGAAATGAGGGCAAGCGCGCCGAGAATGAGCCAACTGTACAAACTTGGGGCAACAAGTCCTTCGCCGGACAATAAAGCTAGCGGCAGAAGCGCCCCGGCACTGATAATGGCCGACCACAGCATAAGAGTACCCGCGGCAATCGTTCGCCTAACTTGCTTAACCACAAGAATGTAACCCGCATAGAAAGCTGCTGTCATTAAGCCCAGGATATCGCCGATCAGATGGCGCTCTCCTAAATTGATACTTGATCCCAAAACCATCACGGTGCCGATCAAGGCGACAATAAGGGCAATCAGAAATTGGCGGGTAATTTCTTCTTTCAGCCAAACCGCTGCACCGAGAGCAACAAACACGGGGGCAAAATTTGCCAAAAGGGTCGCATTGGCAACTGATGTCAGCCGGATGGACCAGTGCCATACCGCCATGTCACCGGCAAACAACAGACCGGTCAAAACGACCAGCGGCCATTCGGCGCGGGTCGGGACAATAGTCTTGGCGGTGGCCTGGGAAACCACGCCACGACGACTGTCCACGCCCGCCCAAAGCCACAACACAGGCAGTGCCAGGAACATGCGGTGAAATCCGGTGGCAGAGGGACCTAATTCGCTGAGGCGGACGAAAATCGGTGAGAATGCAATGCCCACCGCACCGATTATCAACGCGAGCAGCCCTAACTTGGCTGCGGAGGTTTTTTCAGGGGATGTCACAGCCAAATTATAGCACCATCTTTCTTTGACGAAGAGCGGCTCTTTTTTGATCTGATCATTGGCGTATAGTTCGGGTATGAGCGAAAACCCCGCACCCATTTTAAACGACAAATTCCGACGGTACGAAATTATCAATCCCGGTGGATCGGCAAGGGTGCTGCTCGTGTGCGACCATGCGACCGCCATTATTCCAGATCACTACGAACGATTGGGATTGGATCCAACAATATTGCACCGTCATGTGGCATGGGACATCGGTGCCGCTGATGTAACCCGCCGGGTGGCGGTGGCGCTGGATGCGACGGCAGTGTTGTCGCGCTTTTCGCGCTTGTTGATTGATCCCAATCGGGCCCTTGACCATCCGACATTAGTGGTTGCCGAAAGCGATGGTGTGACCATCCCTGGGAATCGGGATTTGGCCGAAAGTGAGATAAATAAAAGGGTCGAGAAATACTATCACCCCTATCACCAAACTATTGCCGATCAGATGAAACGTCTGCGCGCCAACAGCGGCATTCCCGCTTTGGTTGCTATCCACAGCTTTACGCCAGTGATGGCGGGGTTCCGCCGGCCCTGGCACATTGGATTGTTGTGGAATAAGGACCCCCGCATGCGCGACGCGCTGATGGCGGCCTTTGAAAGCGAGCCCGAGATCGTGATCGGCGACAATGAGCCCTACAGCGGCCAGACCTTCAATCACACGGTAGACACCTATGGATCCGAAGTTGGGTTGCCAAACATCTCAATCGAATTTCGCCAGGATTTGATCGGCACTCATCATGAAGCGGAACGATGGGCCAACCTGCTGGCTGAAAAACTGCAGCGAATATTGGCCGAGGACAGCTTGTTTGCAATTGAATGCTTCGGCACCTGAGGAGCCATTAAATGCACCTGAAGCGGCCGGAATTTACCCTTGGTGTCGAAAAGAGTATTTGCTGGTTGATCGTGACACGCGCGATTTGGCGCCCAATCCGCCTCGAGATATTGTGAAACGGTGTGGGGACTTGCTGAACGGTCAGGTCAATCCGGAGTTCCTTAAAAGTCAGATCGAGGTGGAAACCCGAGTGTCCAAAACCGTCCGCGAGGCGGGGGAGGACTTGCGGCACTTGCGAAAAACTGTGGCCGCCGAAGATAATCTCGCGCCGATTGCTGTTTCGACCCATCCGTTTGCCAAATGGACTCGGCAAGAACACACCGAACAAGAACGTTACGATGTTCTGGCCCGCGATTTTGCGGGTGTCGGCCGGCGGTTGGTGATCTGCGGCATGCACGTTCACGTGGGGATTGAAGACGAAGATTTACGCATCGATCTGATGAACCAGATGACTTATTTTCTGCCCCATCTTTTGGCCCTCAGCACCTCGTCGCCATTTTGGACTGGCGAGGACATGGGCATGATGTCGTACAGGCTGGCGGTTTGGGACAGTCTGCCGCGGACAGGACTGCCCGACAGGTTTGATAGTTGGGGCGAATACCAGCGTCTGGTCGCGCAAATCGTCAATGCCGGACTGATTGAAGACGACACTAAAATCTGGTGGGATATCCGGCCCAGTGCCCGCTATCCGACCTTGGAGATGCGCATCGCCGATATGTGTACGCGCTTAGATGATGCACTCTCGATTGCGGCCCTATACCAGTGTTTGCTAATTATTCTTTACCGGTTGCGGGCAACCAATCAACGCTGGCGTATCTACCCGCCGAGCCTCATTCAAGAGAACCGCTGGCGCGCCCAGCGTTACGGGGTTTACGGCGGGCTGGTAGACTTTGGTCTGGGTGAAGTCGTGCCGTTTCCGGATCTGCTTGAGGAACTGCTCAATCTGGTGGCTGAAGATGCAGAAATGCTGGACTGGGAATTGGAGATCGAGAACACCCGCGAAATCGCCCTCCGGGGTACTAGCGCCCATCGGCAACTGGCCTTATATAACGAAGCAATTAAGAGCGGCGCCGATAAACAAGAGGCTTTGGTGCAAGTCGTCGACGCTCTGATCATTGAGACCGTGAGCGGCGTCTAAAATAGAACCCAAGGAGAATACCCATGGATCAGAAAACGCAAACCGAACTGGAGGCCGCAGCATTCCGGCGGCTTGTGTCCCACTTGCAAAAACGCACCGATGTTCAGAACATTGAACTCATGCTGCTTGCCGATTTTTGCCGTAATTGCCTGTCCAACTGGTACGAAGATGCGGCCAAAGAAAAGGGCCTTGATCTGACCAACGCAGACGCGCGCGAGATCGTTTACGGCATGCCTTACAGTGAATGGAAAGCCAAGTATCAAACTGTGGCGACACCTGAACAGCAGGAGGCTTATAAACGTCACCGGGCCGCGAAGGCTGAAAGCGGGGCCTAGCTGGTCAAAGTCTTGATCACAAATCTGCGAAAACTAGCGTGTTCGGGGTCGCTGTCGCGCGTTTGATGCCAGTGAAGGCCAATGGTGAAGCCGGGCATTGAAAAGGGGAGTTCGTGAAGGCGTAGCGCAAACGCGTCTGCGATTCGTTCGCCAAGCAAGCGTGGTACCGTGAGCAAATGTTCCGAGCGAGCGGCCAGTAAGCACGCCGACAAAAAGTGCGGTATACTGTATACAACATTTCGCTGAAGTCCCAAGTCTTTCAATTTGTCGTCAATGACACCGCGCGTGCCTCCCCGATCCAGCGGCCAAACGGGTTATGGAATTTATCTGGCATATGTCGACTGTAGCGTTGGTGTTGCCGCCTGCGGTACTTTTATACGTCGCATGGTTTGGTATGGATCAACAGGCGCTCTTATACCTGGCCGCCTATATCGCCCTGCAATTTACTTTGTGGGGCGCGGTACATTTATTGCTTATGTCCAGTTCGGGTCTTCCCGGTGCCGTGTATAAAATGTTTCAATGGTCATTGTTTCTAACGGTCGGAGGACTGACTTGGGCTGGCCTGTCCCTGACTTAAACAATCTGAGTCGGCCGCGGAGGGGAAATCATGGCCTCGGTTCAAGTGCTGTACAGTAATCGATGGGGCGACATTTTGGAGCGTCCAAACGACAATTGCGTTGAAATTCGCTGGCACGATGCAAGCGCGGAAATGACCGAGCCAGAGTTCCAGCATTTTCTGGAGCAATTTGCGGCATGCATTGAGGAATGTGGATTGGAAGGCGGCCTCATCGACGCCCTTCAGTTTAGGATGGATACATCCCAGCTCAGCGCGGGCTGGCGCGATCAAAACATCATTCCCCGCTACAATCAGGCCGGCATGAAGAAGTTCGCCTTTATTATGCCCGAGGGCATGCCGGCAATCGGAACCGAGCCCACGCCGGAAGGTCCCGCTTCTTTCCCAACAGGATATTTTGACAAGCGGACAGCGGCTCTCGCTTGGCTCAACGCTTAGCTGACTTATTTGGGTAGAACACGGCTGCATTGCGCGCGGCGGGGTTCACGACTATGGTCCCGCTCCCGTGTCCGAGTATAAAGCGAGAGGGAGACCATAGATGGCCAATGTTGGTGGCATTGCAGGCGATCATCTTCGATCGTTCATTGAGCGTATTGAGCGGCTCGAGGAAGAAAAAATGGCGTTAGCAGCGGACATTCGTGATGTCTATGCCGAGGCCAAAGGCACGGGCTTCGAGCCTAAAGTGATGCGCCAAGTCATTCGCTTACGCAAAATGGACCGGATCGAACGCCAAGAGCAGGAAGAACTATTCGACCTTTACATGCTCGCCCTAGAAGGCACGAACGACTGAACGGATGCCCACTGTTTCGGGTCCTGGAACAGTATTTTTTTCATTTTTAGCGGCGCAATTTTTATAAAATTCACGCCTGATCCTGTATCCCAATGATATCTGGAGAATATCCCTAAATGAATAATATGTTCCCTGCGCGTGATGAAAATCTCGGCGAATTACCGGTCTGGAATCTGGATGATCTGTATTCAGGACCGGATTGCGATGCGCTGTCCGTCGATTTCGACCGCGTCACCCGGGATGCCGCCGCCTTTCAAGCGCAGTACGAAGGTAAGGTGGCCGAACTGGATGGTGATGGCTTGGGTGTGGCGATTGCCGCCTATGAGCAGATCAGCGAAGTTCTTGGGCGCATCCATAGTTACGCCGGGCTCCGATCCGCAGCCGACAAAAATGATGTGGAGATCGCCAAATTTCACCAAACCGTCGCTGAACGTGCGAACAGCATCAACACCGGGCTGGTATTTTTTACCTTGGAGATCAATCGGCTGGACGACGACGCCTTGGTGGAGATGATTGAGAGCGTACCGGAATTGGCGCGTTTTTCACCGTGGCTACGCGATTTGCGCGATTTTCGACCGTATCAGTTGTCAGATGATTTGGAACGTCTTCTGCACGAGAAGCAAGTGGTCGGCAGCGGGGCCTGGAATCGCCTGTTTGACGAAACCATGGCGGGTCTCGAATTTACTGTCGATCGCAAGCGCCTGACCAGCGCAGAGGTTTTTAACCTCATGTCGGATCCGGACGGTGCCGTGCGTAAAAAGGCGGCAAAGTCCATTGGCAAGGTGTTGGGCCGGAACGTGCGCCTTTGCGCACTCATTACCAATACGCTAGCCAAAGACAAGGAAATCGAAGACCGCTGGCGGGGTTTGCCCGAACCCGCGTCATCCCGCCATCTGGCCAATCAAGTGGAGCCCGAAGTGGTGTCAGCGCTGGTGGCGGCGGTCAAGCACGCCTACCCGCGATTGCCGCACCGCTACTATGCATTGAAAGCCCGGTGGATGGGGGTGGCGCAGCTCGATTATTGGGACCGCAATGCGCCTTTGCCCGATGAAGATGATACAACAATCCCGTGGCAGGGAGCCCGCGACAGGGTGCTTGCGGCGTATGGCGCTTTCTCACCCGAACTGGCGCGCATTGGACAACAGTTTTTTGACCACCCATGGATTCACGCGCCTGTGCTTGCTGGCAAAGATAGCGGGGCCTTTGCCCACCCGACCGTACCCAGTATTCACCCCTACTTGCTGGTTAATTACCAAGGTAAAGTGCGCGATATCATGACTTTAGCGCACGAATTGGGGCATGGGGTGCATCAAGTGCTCGCCTCCGAGCAGGGATTGTTCCTGTCAGATACGCCTCTTACATTGGCAGAAACCGCCAGCGTGTTCGGTGAGATGCTGACATTCAAGAAGCTCATTGCCGATGAATCCGATCCGTCTCGGCGGCGGGTGATGATCGCAGCCAAGGTTGAGGACATGATTAACACCGTGGTGCGCCAAGTGGCGTTCTACGAGTTTGAACGCAGAGTCCATGATGCCCGCCGTGACGGCGAACTCACCCCCGACCAGTTGGGAGATATCTGGATGGGCATCCAAAAGGAAAGCCTCGGCCCGGTATTCCGCTACGACAAGGGTTATCGAAACTTCTGGAGCTACATTCCGCATTTTATCCACGCGCCGTTCTACGTCTATGCCTATGCCTTTGGCGATTGTTTGGTGAACTCGCTCTATGGCGTCTATGAAGACGGTAGCCCTGGATTTGAAGCCAAGTATCTTGAGATGTTGCGCGCGGGAGGAACACTGCGCCACAAAGAATTGTTGGCGCCGTTTGGGCTCGACGCGAGTGATCCCGAATTTTGGTCGCGGGGTTTGAATGTAATTTCGGGTCTCATTGACCAGCTTGAAGAGTGAACCCTTCCTCGCCATGGCAAACGACGACCTAAAAGATTTTGATCAGAACAGCTTGGGCGGACGTGTGCGCCGCTATGTACGCGTGTCCACGGCCGTCGGCGGGCTGGCGGCGCGATTGGCGGGTGAACGCTTATTGGGGATCGAGATCGATCGAGGGCGGCACGCCGCTGATTTGCGGATGGCACTGGGGGGGCTTAAAGGGCCGCTAATGAAAGTGGCGCAGATTATGGCCACTGTACCCGACGTTTTGCCGACCGAATATGTGATGGAGCTAGGACAACTGCAGTCAAATGCCCCTTCTATGGGCTGGTCGTTTGTTAAACGGCGCATGGCGACCGAACTTGGGCCAAATTGGCAGGATCGTTTTGCGTGCTTTGATCGGCATGCTGTCGCAGCAGCGTCTCTTGGGCAGGTTCACAAGGCGACGGCGGCCGAACATCCGGACCTGCCTTTGGCCGCCAAGCTCCAATATCCGGATATGCAATCGGCTGTGGAAGCTGACCTGCGCCAACTCAAACTGGTTTTTGGCGCCTATCGACGTTATGACCCCAGCATCGACCCTTCGGAGATTCAGCTCGAGATTGGCAGCCGCTTGCGCGAAGAACTGGATTACCAACTGGAAGCACGGCACACGGATCTGTTTAGGTACATGCTGGCTGATGAGCCCAATGTTCATGTGCCGGAGGTGGTCTCAAACCTATCGACCAAACGTTTGCTCATACTCACCTGGCTTGAAGGTCGGCCATTGCTCGATTTTCGGGAAGCCTCGCAGGAGCAGCGCGATGCACTGGCGCTGAATATGTTTCGCGCGTGGTGGGTGCCGTTCTATCGCTTCGGCGTCATCCATGGAGACCCTCACTTGGGCAACTACACGGTGCGCGAGGATTTATCGGTTAATTTACTGGATTATGGCTGTGTACGTGTGTTCCCAACGAAGTTCGTCGGCGGGGTTGTCGATTTATATCGCGCGCTCGAAACCGACGATTGGGATTTGGCAGTGCATGCCTATGAGACTTGGGGGTTTAAAGATCTGTCGCGCGAGATTATTGAGGTTCTGAATTTGTGGGCACAGTTTCTTTATGGGCCCCTTTTGGACGATCGGCGCCGACCGATCCACGTTGCCTATAATTCCGATATTGACCCTAGTGCAACGGTTTACGGCCGCGAAGTTGCCGCGAAGGTGCACAGTCGATTACGTGAATTAGGGTCGGTTGCTCCCCCGCGCGAATTTGTCTTTATGGATCGGGCGGCGATTGGTCTCGCCGGCGTGTTTCTTCACCTCGGGGCTAAAATAAACTGGCATCGGTTGTTCAACGAGTTAATCCACGATTTGGATATGGAGGTGCTTCAGCAGCGCCAAACCGAAGCTCTCGTGGCTGCAGGGGTGACCCTGCCTTAATTCGGCAAAGCAGTCCTTGCAGCCCGTTCCCGGTCTGATATATTCCTGCACCAATAGGGGCTTACGAGGGATCGTGTTGCGTGCGGTTCTTTCTGTTCGAGTGCAGGCTGACCGCCATATCCGGATCATACTTCCCACGGAATGGCAGCTTTTGACCATTCATGGGGAAATGGCAAGGACATCGTAAATGAAGATCGCCATACCGAAGGAGCGAAGGCCATACGAAACGCGGGCCGCGGCTTCCCCGGACTCTGTAAAGAAATTTATTGCTCTTGGTGTTCAAATAACGGTTGAGGCCGGCACTGGAGACGGCGCGTTCATCTCAGATGATGCTTATGCCTCCATGGGCGCGACTATCGCCGTCGATTACCAATCAGCGGTCAAGGACGCCGACGTGGTGCTCAAAGTACGCCGCCCCTTAACGTCGGGCGAAGGCGATGTTGATGAATTGACTGCATTGCCCAAAGGATCGATCCTCGTCGGTATCATGCTGCCCCATAAAAATATTGCTGACATCAAGCTATACGCCGAAGCCGGGATAACCGTGTTTTCCATGGATTTAATGCCGCGGATCACACGCGCACAAACCTTGGACGTGTTGTCTTCCCAGAGCAATCTGGCTGGCTACAGGGCGGTGATCGACGGCGCTGCATGCTACGCGGGCGCGTTTCCCATGATGATGACGGCGGCAGGTACGATCGCCCCAGCGCGCGTGTTTGTCATGGGCGCGGGTGTGGCCGGGCTGCAGGCAATCGCAACCGCCCGCCGAATGGGTGCGATCGTATCGGCCATAGACGTACGCCCGGTAACCCGCGAGCAGGTGGAAAGCCTGGGAGCCACCTTTGTGGCGCTGCCGGAGTTTGCCACCGAGGCCTCCGAAACCGCCGGTGGCTATGCCCGCGAAATGGGCGAAGACTTTCAGCGCCGTCAAGCGGCACTGGTGCACGAAACCCTCAGAAAGCAGGACCTTGTAATCTGTACGGCCTTGATTCCGGGGCGTCCAGCGCCGACACTGATTAACGACGATATGGTCCGGGATATGAAGCCGGGTTCAGTGATCGTTGATATGGCGGTTGAAGCGGGTGGTAATTGTACTTTGTCCAAAGAAGGCGAAGTGGTTGACGTAAACGGGGTCAAAATCCTTGGCCCGATCAATTTGCCGGGTCAGATTGCGGCGGATTCCACCCCGCTTTATGCGCGCAATTTGTACAATTTTTTTGAGCTCATGATCGATGGCGAGAAGGGTGAACTTAATATCGACTGGGAAGACGAAATCGTCACCGAAACGCTGATTACGCGCGACGGTGCGGTGGTGCACCCGGACTTCATATAGGGAAGCGATTTACCATGGAAGCCGCGATCGATCCGTTCATTTTCAGACTGGCAATTTTTGTCTTAACCATCTTCGTTGGCTATTACGTGGTCTGGAGTGTGACCCCAGCCCTTCATACGCCACTGATGTCGGTCACCAATGCGATTTCGAGTGTTATCATCGTCGGCGCCTTGATTGCGGTGTCGGTAGATGTGGCAGTCGATAATGCCGGAACGATGATTGCCCGCGCCGGTGGATTTTTTGCAGTGGTGCTTGCAAGCATCAATATTTTCGGTGGTTTCGTGGTCACCCAGCGCATGCTGGCGATGTACAAAAAGAAAAAGTAGGGAGCGCAAATTGTGAGTGCAAACCTTTCCGCCCTCGCCTATTTGGCTGCCGGCGTTTGTTTCATCCTGGCATTGCGGGGATTGTCTTCGCCTGAGACCAGCCGTCGCGGCAACTTTATGGGCATGCTCGGCATGGCGATTGCAGTCGCAACCACGGCGCTGTCTCCGGATATTTTGAAAAGCGACTTTGAAGCGTATGGCCTGATCGCGGTTGGCGTTCTGATCGGCGGTTCTATCGGCACGGTGATCGCATTGCGCATTCCCATGACCGCCATGCCCGAATTGGTCGCCGCGTTTCACAGCTTGGTTGGCCTCGCCGCCGTACTTGTCGCCGGATCAGCGCTATATGTGCCCGATGCTTATGGGATTGGTCAAGTCGGCAGCATACATATGGGCAGCCGTATAGAAATGTCCTTGGGCATAATCATTGGGGCGCTCACATTTTCCGGCTCAATTGTGGCCTTTGCTAAGTTAAAAGGTCTGGTCAGTGGCTCGCCGATGGTTTTTCCCGGTCAGCACATGCTCAATCTGGCCATCGGAATTGCGATAGTCGTGCTGATGGCTGCCTTTTGCATTGGCGAGATGCATTCCCTCTTCTGGGTAATGACTCTGCTCGCCTTTTTGTTGGGATTTACTCTCATCATACCGATCGGTGGCGCCGACATGCCGGTCGTGATTTCAATGCTGAATTCCTATTCCGGCTGGGCTGCCGCCGGTATCGGCTTCACGCTCGGCAATACGGCTTTGATCATTACCGGAGCCCTGGTTGGGTCGTCGGGCGCGATCCTCAGTTACATCATGTGTAAGGGTATGAACCGCTCGTTCTTTAACGTGATCCTCGGTGGCTTCGGCACCGACGGCGACGTTGGCGGAATCGTGCTAAATGATGATCGGCCGGTGAAGCGGGGCAGCGCGGAAGATGCCGCGTTTGTCTTGAAAAATGCGGGCTCGGTGATTGTCGTTCCGGGTTACGGTATGGCCGTCGCTCAGGCCCAGCATGTGCTTAAGGAAATGATCGACATACTGAAGCGCGAAGGGGTCAAGGTGAGTTTCGCCATTCACCCGGTTGCCGGGCGCATGCCAGGTCACATGAACGTGTTATTAGCCGAAGCAAGCGTGCCCTATGACGAGGTGTTCGAGCTCGAGGATATCAACAGCGAGTTTCCAACCGCCGATGTGGCGTTTGTCATTGGCGCGAACGACGTTACCAACCCCGCGGCCAAGACCGATCCTCAAAGCCCGATCTACGGTATGCCGATCCTGGATGTAGAACGCGCCCGCACGGTGTTGTTCATTAAGCGCAGTCTAGGTGTCGGGTATGCCGGTGTCGATAACGAGCTGTTTTTCCGCGAAAACACCATGATGCTGTTTGGTGACGCAAAAAAGATGGTCGATGACATTTTGAAGAGTATCTAGATTTCAATCTGGGCGAACAAAATATGGCCGGTCGAAATTAGATAGCTGATAGATGATAAAAAGCCGCTCCACGCCTGTGTAAGCGGCTTTCTACTGCCTCGAACGTGGGCACGTCCGTTTGATTTATGATTAACCCTGCACGGGACGCCTAACTGACGCCCTCACGCTCCAGACGCTTGCGATCCCGTTTGCGCGCGCGTCGCACAGCCTCCGCCCTCTCGCGGGCCCGGCGTTCGGACGGTTTCTCGTAAAACCGGCGCAATTTCATTTCCCTGAATATGCCCTCTCGCTGCATGCGTTTTTTGAGAACTCTCATCGCCTTATCGACGTCATTGTCGTGTACGTGTATTTCCAAAACGTCCTATCCGTAAATCTGTGGGGTGATTTCTTGGGCTCGGGCGGTTCTGATACCAGAACCAACTGGGGATGGGAAGGGCGAAGTGTGCGTTTGCCGTGTAAATCATTGAATATCAGTTAGAAAGTGGGAAATATAAGTCCCTGACTTTACCCTGATGGCCGGGGACGCCATACTGTGCCAATGACAGCACAGCGTATAATTCGAATGGGCAATCCGATACTTGAGCAACTGGCCGATGAGATTCTGGATCCTGAATCCGATGAGATTAAGGCTCTGATCGCCGATATGATCGACAGCATGCACGAAGCTGATGGAGTTGGACTTGCCGCGCCGCAGATCGGGGTCAGTCTGCGGGCTGTAGTATTCTGCACGCCGCCCGAACCGCCCGAAACGTCTGACCAGGAAGACGAAGAAGAGGAAGGATCGCCAGGCGCGCCGGGGGACCCGCGCCGTGACGTGATACGGGCGCAGCCGATCACGATCCTGATCAATCCCGAGATCGAGACTCTCGATGAGGAAATGGAGTTGGGCATCGAAGGTTGCCTATCTGTGCCGGGTCTCTGTGGTCCTGTGCCCCGGTACCTGCGCATCCGGTATACGGGCATAGGGACTGACGGCGAGCGGATCGACCGCACCGTGGAGGGATTTCATGCCCGTGTGGTTCAACATGAATGTGATCATCTTGATGGCATTCTCTATCCCATGCGCATGGAAGACATCAGCCGCTTGGCGTACGTGGATGAAATCCAACTGATAAATGAAGTCGATATCGAAGATACAAAAGTGGAGCAACCGCAGGGCCTGGAAGCATGACCGAATTACCCTCTGATTTGGACGAAGCGCGCCACAAATTGATCACAGCAGCATTGATCCACGTGCCCTTTGAAGGATGGGGGAACGCGGCGTTACAAATGGCCGCCGAAGACCTGGACGCGAATGCGGATGAAGCGCGCCTCTTGTTTCCGAGCGCGGCCGCCGACATGATTGATTGGCATCTGATTGAAGGCGACCGCCAAACTGCGGCTGCCTTGGCGGACCGGGAAACGTCCAACTTGCGCGTACGGGATAGGATTGCTCTCGCTGTGCGAATCCGCATTGAATATGGCCTTAAAGTACCCGAAGTTATGCGGCGAACGACAGCTTGGCTCGCCATGCCACACAACGCGATAACCGGCCTGCGGGCGGGATTGCGGACGGTCGATATGTTATGGGCCGGTGTGGACGACCAATCCGCCGATTTTAATTACTACACCAAACGGGTGCTTCTGCTTGGCGTTTATAGTGCAACCGTTCTCTACGCTCTTGGCGACCGGTCGGAGGAATATGCGGATACGTGGGCGTTTCTCGAACGCCGAATCGAGGACGTCCTCAAAATCCAAAAGGCTAAAGGTCCGCTGGACGCCTTGCGGGATAAGTTCCGTCAGCTGAATAGTACGGGGACGGTTTCGGGCTGAACACGCCTCATCGAGCGGTATTTATAGGGAGGGAAGGCTATTGATGACCCAAAGCGATGAACTTTTGTTTTCTGTGGCCGAAGGTATTGCGACAGTTACCATCAATCGGCCCCAACAGCGAAATGCTCTGAACATCGCGGTCAGTAACGGGCTCTTCAAACTGTGGGAAGAAGTTGATGTTAACCCCGAAGTGCGTGTGGTGGTGCTGACCTCGGCTGACTGCGGGATATTCTGCGCTGGCATGGACTTGAAGGAGGCCGCGCGCATGAAGCAGGAGACCGGCGAAGATATCCTGACATTCTTGAAAGATCCCTTTCACGCCCGCATGCGCCGGGTGAAAGTACCGATCATTGCCGCCATGACCGGCGGACTGATGGCCGGCGGCATGCTGATGTCATTGAACAGCGACATCCGGGTCGGATTAGCAGGCACCAACGTTGGTATTACCGAAAGTAAAATCGGCCGGGGGTCACCCTGGGCCATGCCGCTCATTTGGATGCTGCCCCAGCCCATGGTGATGGAGATGGTTTTGACCGGAAATTTATTTCCGATTGAGCGCTTCTATGACCTCGGGTTTATCAATCACTTGGAGGCTGACCCTGACGCTGTGCGGGCAAAAGCCTTTGAGCTCGCTGCCACCATTCGCGATAATGCACCGCTGTCAGTGGCTGCCGGTAAAGAGTCGATACTGACGGCCATGAGTGCCGGCAGTGACGCCGGACTGGAGCTGGCCAATCGCATTTATCACACCGCTTACAATAGCGAAGATGCTGTGGAAGGTCCGCGCGCCTTTGCCGAAAAGCGCAAACCCGTGTGGAAGGGGCGATAGGCCTTAGTTAGTGGGCTTTTTGCATCAAGAGCAACGCTAGAAAAACCGAACCCACGCCCCGCAGTGCCCAAAACGATGAAAATCGTTATTTTTTATACCGGCAAGCGGCTCTTCTCCGTAATTTACCCTACTTTGTCGATCACCCGGGTCCAGTCGTCGAGCATGTCCGGATGGTGGGGCAGGAGAATAAAGGTCACCTCATCGTAGCCCGTGTCGCGCAATGCTTTTACTTCGTCGGCCAATTCATTGACGGTGCCGGTGAATGACGCGCTTTTAATGAAATCGCCGGTAATCAGTGGTTTTTCATCGTCGCGCAGAAATAGGCAGTGCCCCCGGTGAAGGGTGAGATAACGGGCGTCTTCGGGTGCGTAGCTGTTGTAGAGATCATGGTAGGCGGCCATCAGTTGATTGTCACCGATACCGCCGGTGCCCAAATCACCGTACTGGGTTTCCATTAGATTGTGGATCACTACTGCCGCCATGGGCCCGGCTTGATCTTTCACCCGGGGGCTGTCGCAGTTTTCGCCATCGCGAACGACCGCACCCAGAACGAACGCGGTTTTCTTGTAGTCATCCGGATTGAGGCCCGCCTCGGCATAGCTCGAATTCATTTCTTTCAAGTCCAATGCGGCCAGTTCTTGTGTTGAATACAAGTGGATCCAATTGCATTTATGGTTGGCGGCAACGGCGCGGCCGCGCGGCCCCATGGCGGCAATATGAAAGTGAACCGGGTCGGTGGTGTTGAACAAATTCCGTTCGGGGTTCAAAAACTTCAGCTTACGGTTCTGACCTTCAATTTCCCAATCGATGGTTTCCCGATCCAAAAGCCCCCGCACCGCGCCGACGTAGTTGTCGAAATCCTTTATTTTGATTGCCGCCATGCCCATGGCGCGGCGTCCGGAAAACCCTGTGCCCACACCCCAGTTGACCCGCCCGGGGGCGAGCTGATTGATCGTTGCGAGCATGTTCGCGGTACTTGGCGGAATGCGATTGGAAGGAATGCAGACACCGGTGCCGAGTTTGATTTTTTTGGTCTCCATGGCGGTGGTTGCCATGGCGATAAAGGGGTCGGCCACAACCATCTGGCTGTCTTCGAACCAGATGCTGTCGAACCCTAATTCTTCGGCGCGTTTGCCCGCCTTCCAGCCGTCGGCGCCCGTCGCCTGAATAACCCCGTATTCCATTACTTTTTTCCCCTAGATCGGTAAATTAATATGATTTTGGCAGGCCCAGCACGCGCTCGGCTAAATAACACAAAATGAGCTGCGGGCTTATCGGCGCAAGGCGATGGATCAGCACTTCGCGCAGGTAGCGCTCGACGTGATATTCCTTCGCATATCCCAAGCCGCCGTGGGTGGTGACGGCATTCGTGCAAGTTTCAAACGCGGCTTCGCCGGCCAGGTATTTGGCCGCGTTGGCTTCGGCCCCGCACGGCTCCCCCTTGTCGTATAGCGATGCTGCCTTGAACACCATCAAGTTTGCCGCCTCCAATTGCGCCCAGTTGGCGGCCAGCGGGTGCTGAATAGATTGGTTCATGCCTATGGGGCGTCCGAACACGACGCGCTCGTTGGCGTAGTCGGTCGCGCGTTTTAAAGCGACCCGACCGAGGCCGACCAAGCCAGCAGCCACCAAAATGCGCTCGGCATTGAGGCCGCTCAATAAATAACGGAAACCTTTGCCCTCTTCGCCAATCAAATGCTCGGCCGGAACTGGCATGCCATCGAAAAAGACCGAGTTACTATCGACGCACTTGCGGCCCATTTTCTCGATCAACTGCACGTCGGCGTAGTCGCGGTTGAGGTCTGTATAGAACAAAGACAGCCCATCGATCGGCTTCTCGGTTTCGTTTTCGGGTGTGGTACGCGCGATCAGCATGATTTTATTGGCAACCTGCGCGGTCGAGGTCCAGATTTTCTGGCCGTAAATTTTGTAATTGTTGCCATCGCGCACGGCGCGGGTTTTGAGGCGTGTTGTGTCGAGGCCCGCATCCGGTTCGGTGACCCCAAAACACGCGATATCGTCGCGACGGATAATCCGCGGTAGAAACTCGCGCTTTTGCTCTTCGGTACCAAACTCGATCATCGGGTTGACCCCAAACAAGCCAAGCGCCACCGCCGATACCCCGCTCGCGGCGGCGCCGGATTCTGAGATTGCTTGCACCACAATTGCCGCTTCGGTGGTGCCGAGGCCACTGCCGCCGTACTGCTCAGACATGGCAACGCCAATCCAGCCTTCGTCCGACAAAGCGCGGCAGAAGTCTTCGGGAAACTCTCCGGTCGTGTCCCGGTCGAGCCAATAGTGCTCGTCAAAGCGTGCGCACAGGCGCAGCACGGCCTCGCGAATTTGTTCCTGTTCCGGCGTAAACGAATAACTCATGCGCCCCTCCCCGAGACGATCCTTTTACTGAGGCGCATCCTAGTCGGTTTACGGCTTGCTCTCCACCTTGCACACTCAAGCAAGAAGAGATTTATTCAAGTTCAAGCCCATCTTGACAGGAGCTAGGCGCGCCGGGAGACTTGGGGCACGCGTATTCTGTGCCTATTGATCTCGGTCCTCTGGCTTCTGACCTCCGTTGCCGCCCGCGCGGATTTCGATGTAGGCATGGCGGCGTATGAGCGCGGTGACTTCACCACCGCTATGACCGAATGGCTGCCCACGGCCGATCCCGGCGACGCCGAGGCCCAGTTTCAGGTGGGAGTTTTGTATTCATATGGCGATGGCATCGAGGAAGACGACGCCAAGACACTCTACTGGTACCGGAAAGCTTCCAAGCAGGGGCACCCAGGGGCAACCTACCCGCAGAGGGATTTGACTGCCCGATTGGAGGCGTGGTTTGCCGGTCTTGGGATCGATGAGAAGGAGTTCCTGGCGGTCGCCCGGATTGTCGACCCAGACACTGTTGAGCAGAGCGTTCTTGCGGATGCGTTCCTGGCGACGCACAGGGCTTTGGGATAGATACAACTGCGAGGACGTTGATTTGACCGAGAGCATCAACTCGAACTGGCGGGCAAACTCAAACAGCCCGCGCATGAGGGTTTGACCGGCGGGGAACGGGGCGAGATTGCCGTTCTGCACCCGCTCCTCGCGGCCATCCGGATGCAGCCAGGTGAGGTCGGCGACGATCACTTCGGCGTCGGTCGCGCACTGGGGTTGTTGCGTGCCCAGCAGGGGCCGCGCGGTCATGCCGACCTCGGTCTCACTGTGAACCGCCACGACGAAACCGGCGAGGTCCTTCCGGAACGTGGGTTCGGCCCAATCCCAATGGCACGCCTTCCATTTCTTGAAACGAGCGGATGGCGACGACGATTTTGGGTCCCGCTTGACCGTCAATCCGGCCCTTGTACAGGGGGTCGAGCGAACCGGGCCGGTGAGTCGATTTGAGCAGGACCTGAACCAACGCCGCGTCATGGGGCAACGCGCTCGCTTGAGACTCCACGCCGTTCATAAGAAGGGCGCCCCTGAGCGGCTTTGAGTTTGCGATTTTGAGTTGGTAAGTAGGCATGGGAAATCCTTTCACGGGCTGCCGGCCGAAGGCGTTGGCGGCCCATAGTTGAGTACGCCCGAGGTTTAATCATCGGATTGGGCCGAGCGGTGGCATAAAATGATGCGCGCGGCTCGAATACTTTGGGCGAGCGACAAATTGGAAATAAAAAAAGGCCCCCGGAGAGGGAGCCTGTTCAGAGAT
>JAPYRI010000003.1:21092-82131 GCA_029941135.1 Alphaproteobacteria bacterium
CGGAAGTCAGAGATCGGAAGTCAGAGATCGGAAGTCAGAGATCGGAAGTCAGAGATCGGAAGTCAGAGAAAGTGCCGAGCGGTTGTCCGAAACAATGGACGATATTTTTGCCAGTGTGTGCGCCACCCGCACTACGCAACAACCAAGCAAGTATATCGTAAGTTGTCCCCAATGCCAACCAAAAATCAACCGTAAGGGTTGAGAAAATGTTGATTTTGAATACAATGTTATTCGTCTTGGGGCGCGAACGGTACTTTGGCGGCTTGGGCGGCGCGCCAGGCGGTCAGCCGGTCGCTGAGGGCGGGATCTTCCAGCGCCAATATGGCGGCGGCAAACAGGCCGGCGTTCTTCGCCCCTGATTTACCGATGGCGAAGGTGGCCACCGGAATGCCGCCCGGCATCTGAACCGTGGCCAGTAGACTGTCGAGACCCTTTAAACTAGCGCTTTCCAGGGGGACGCCGAGCACAGGCAAGGTGGTCAACCCGGCTGTCACTCCGGCCAAATGGGCAGCGGCCCCGGCGCCTGCAATGATCACTTTTATGCCACGTTCCCGCGCCGATCCCACATAATCATGCAACCGCTCGGGTGTCCGGTGGGCCGAGATTATGCGGGCCTCGTTGGAAATTTCTAGTTCGGCCAGAACCGTGTTGGCGGCTTTCATGGCGGACCAGTCCGACTGGCTACCCATGATGACACCGACTGTGACCGGATCAGTACTCATACGTGCAATTTCCTTATGTGAATTATGCAATAATATCCGGCAATAAGCCGCTATTCAGCCGCTGAATTTGATCTTTTACCTGAAGTTTGCGCTTTTTGAGGCGCTGAATTTGAAGTTGATCGAGCGGCCGCACCTCGATCAATGCGGTGATCGCGGCGTCCAGGTCCCGGTGGAGGGATACCAGCCGGTCGAGCTTTTCCTTCAACTCGTCCTGATCTGTCATATGCAATGGGTCTTGAACGTGTCTTTGGAATTTGAATTTCGAGCGTGTATTCCTGGGTCACTCCCTAGTAAGCGCACAAATATTCCCCATAGGCGTGCATCCTAACACAATTTACAGATTTCAGGGAAATCGTGATGACCGAAGAATTCGTATACAATATCAACTACTTAGATCGGGTGCGTTGATTTTCCCCCGGGCCTTATTTTGAGTTGAGGGCTGACAACCTCGCAAGTTTGTGATTTACTGTGGACACCCCCGCACGAGCATAGGGAGACGGACAGCATGAATGGTGAGTCTCAGGTTATTCTATTGCGCGAGAAACACTCGAAACTGCAGCAACAAATAGATAGCGAATACCAACGACCAATACCAGACGACATCCACCTTCACGAACTCAAGCGGGAAAAGCTCCGATTAAAAGACAAAATCGCAAGGATTGAACATTAGTTAGAGCCAGGCCGGGTCCCTCGAAAAAGGGTGCCGGTTTTTTCGTTTGGGGGTTAGGGGCGCCGTGGATACCGCGGCGTTCTGCTATTTAGGGGAAGGTTACTGATTATAAAGCCTCGGCCCTCTCCCGCAGGACATATTTCTGTACCTTGCCGGTCGACGTTTTGGGTAAGTCGGCAAAGACGACCGTTTTTGGTACCTTGAACCCAGCCATATTGTCGCGACAAAAATCGATGATGTCTTGTACCTCGATATCTTGCCGGTCCGGATGGAGAGTCACAAACGCACACGGTGTTTCCCCCCATTTTTCGTCGGACCGGGCGACAACGGCGGCTTCCGAAACCGCCGGATGCTTGTAGAGAATGTTCTCAATTTCTATCGATGAGATGTTTTCGCCGCCCGAAATAATAATGTCTTTTGAGCGGTCCTTCAGTTCGACATAACCGTCCGCGTGCAGCACTCCCAGATCGCCACTGTGAAACCAATCTTCGGCGAACGATTTGTCGGTTGTGGCTGGGTTCTTCAGATAGCCCTTCATCACCAAATTGCCGCGCATCATCACTTCGCCCAAGGTCTTGCCATCGGCGGGCACCGGCTTCATGGTCTCCGGATCGAGCACCGCCAACCCTTCAAGTACGGGGTAGCGCACGCCTTGTCGGGCTTTCAGCCGCGCCCGTTCGTCGATCTCAAGGTTGTTCCATTCCTCATGCCAGGCGTTAATGACGGCCGGGCCGTAGGTTTCGGTAAGGCCATAAACGTGGGTGACGTTGAAGCCTTCCTGCTCCATGGCGGCAATGACGGCGGGCGGTGGCGGTGCAGCGGCGGTGATCATCTCGACTGGATGGTCCAGGGGCGTTTTGTCCGCTTCGGCCGCGTTTATCAACAGACCCATAACGATGGGTGCACCGCACATGTGAGTGACTTTGTGAGTGTCGATCGCCTGATAGATTTCCTGTGCTTCCACGCGCCGCAGGCACACATGGGTGCCGGCCACGACGCTCAATGTCCAGGGAAAGCACCAGCCATTGCAGTGGAACATGGGCAGTGTCCACAGATAGATCGGGTGGCTGCCGAGCCGTGCGGTGATGGTATTACTCAGGGCCGACAAATGGGCGCCGCGGTGGTGATAGACCACGCCTTTGGGATCGCCTGTGGTGCCTGACGTGTAATTAAGTGAGATCGCTTGCCATTCATTTTCGGGCGGCGACCAGGGCGTGTCGGGGGCGCCCTCGTCAAGGAATGCTTCGTAATCCATCTCGCCCAGCAAGTCCCCGGCGCCGGTAAAAACCGGATCATCGATATCGATCACCAGTGGTCGCTGCTTGACCATTTTCAAAGCAGCCTTGATGGTCGCGCTAAACTCCCGGTCGGTGATTAAAACTTTGGCTTCGCCGTGATCCAAGATAAATGCAATGGCCTCCGCGTCCAGCCGATAGTTGAGTGCGTTTAGGACCGCACCCACCATGGGAACGCCGTAATGGACTTCCAACATTGCCGGTACATTGGGCGCCATAATGGCGACTGTATCGCCAAGGCCGATCCCTCGGGCGATGAGCGCGCCTGCAAGACGCCGGCAGCGCGCGTAAAGGTCAGTATATGTGCGCCGTAGGTCCCCATGAATGACCGCTGTACGCTGCGGATAAACCGCTGCCGCACGCTCCAGGAACCCGAGCGGGGAGAGTGACTGGTGGTTGGCCGCTACTTGATCCAACCCGTTTTCGAATATGTTTTTGGCCCCGCTCATGGCGCTACAACTATTCGATGGTTCCCTGGGGTTCGGCCTCAGACGGCATTATTTCAGGCGGAGTTGATCCGGCAGGTGCGGGTGTTTTGCCCTGGACTGATTTTTCCGCAGCCGCGTCTGGAACAGTTCCGCTATTTGCCGCATCCGCTGCATCGGCTTCCGCATCGGCTTTCGCGGTTTTCTTGCGCTCGGCCTCTTCCAGCCGATCTTTCTTGGCAGAGGCTTTAGCGACCACCTGATCCAGCTCTATTTGAGTGCACAACGCGAGGGCCACAGGATCGTTCGGCTTAATGTTTGACGAATTCCAGTGTGTCCGGTCGCGCACGGCATTGATGGTCGGTTTGGTGGTGCCAACCAGTTTGGAGATTTGACCATCGGTCAATTCTGGATGATAGCGCACGAGCCAAGCAATGGCGTCAGGACGGTCCTGCCGACGCGACACCGGTGTATAGCGGGGCCCTTTGCGGCGTGCAATCGGTGTTGTCTGTTCGCTCAGAACCAATCGTGCCGCCACGTCATTGCCGCAACGATCAATTTCATCCTGGGTCAACTGTCCATTTGCCACCGGGTCGGTGCCGACTATGCCTTGAGCCACATCACCATCGGCGATACCTTTCACCTCCAGCGGGTGTAACCCACAGAAGTCAGCGATCTGGTCAAAAGTTAGCACTGTGTTGTCCACGAGCCATACGGCTGTTGCCTTGGGCATCAGGGGCTGAGACATGTGTCCTCCTTACTTTATATTGCGGCCATATACAGGGCCGATCTCGATTGCGCAACCGTCGCTGGAGCCGGTTTTCCTGCGCTGTCATGTTGTTTGCGCCGGGACCGAATACTAGAATTTATTTTACTGTGAGCACAATTTTACCTATATGCGCGCCACTCTCCAGTCGCTTGTGTGCGTCATTTGCCGCGGCCAATGGAAAAGTAGAATCGATAACCGGTGCAATCCGCCCATCATTGAGAAGGGGCCATACCCTTTCCTTAAGTGCCATGGCAATACTTGCTTTTTGTTCGACCGTGCGCGGGCGGAGTGTCGAACCAGTGAGAGTCAACCGCTTTAACAGCAGCGGCATAAAGTTTACCTCGGCCACGGGCCCATTCAAAAAAGCGATATTAACAATCCGCCCTTCCATGGCCGCGCAGGCAATGTTCTTTTGAAAATAGTCACCGCCGACCATATCCAGTACCACATCTACACCTGCGCCTTCGGTAACTTGCTCAATTACTTCGCCAAAATCTTCTTTTCGATAGTTTATCGCTTGCGCGGCGCCCAAGTTTTCACAGGCTTTACATTTTTCAGCGCTTCCTGCGGTCGCATATACCGTTGATCCCAGGACGGATGCCAATTGGATGGCAGTTGTCCCAATGCCCGAAGATCCACCATGAATGAGAATACTTTCGCCGGGTTTCAATGCGCCCCGCTCAAATACGTTTGTCCAAACCGTAAAAAAGGTTTCCGGCAAGGCTGCCGCTTGTACCATATTGTACCCATTGGGCAGGGGCAGTGCTTGCGGGGCCGGAACGACGGCATATTCCGCATATCCGCCACCCGCGAGCAGCGCACATAACTGGTCGCCCACTTGCCATTCGCGCGTGTCTTGACCGACCTCTACGATGGTACCCGCGACTTCGAGCCCCGGCGTGGCCGGTGCGCCGGGCGGCGGCGGATATCCGCCCGCGCGTTGGAGCGCATCTGGCCGGTTCACGCCAGCGGCGGCCACTTTAACCAAGACCTCGTTGGGCCCTGGGCGAGGAACGGACAATTTTACCGGGCGCAATACATCAGGTCCGCCGGGTTCAGTGATTTCAATGGCTATCATATTGTCGGGAATGACGGTCATGACTTCTATCTTTGAACTACCTTTAATGTGCGGAACATATGAGTTCCAGATTTACCATTTCAGGTACTCTTGTAATTCAGGTCGAGTATTGCCGGAACCTTACCAACAAGGAAATGACCCAATAGGACCCGGAGTACGGGTATGAGCTATATACAATCGAGAATCGAAGAGAGGATGTCTCACCTGGACATCTAGCGCTTTCCCTCAAATCTGGCAAGCCTAGCCGCTGAATCAAAGTGATTCGAACTCAAATGACCATGCTAGATAAAGACCCCTCAGAGTCATTGCCAATGGGAACACTTTGCACCTTGCGCTAACACACTATTGTCACAAGTGTTTCTAAAGAACCAACCAAGTCAGGGCGCAATTAAACCTACATTAATGTTTGAGGGCTAGCCTAATAATCAAGTAATCCAAACCCTAGGATTACTTGTGGACCCCATCCACTTTTGTAAATGCCTCCCTGTAGACTCGATCCATCTCAACCGAGGCGGCTCTTTTTTGCCAAATTTCTGATCGACTTTCCCGACCGTAACCGAGTGCCGTAGGTCAAACTGTTGCCTTCAGAGCACACTGATTGCGCATTTATCGGCGACCGATTCAGCGTTTCTTGACCCTACCTGCTTTAGGTCCGTACCTTCTATTGATTGGACGCCGAGTCTGACAGGTAAGGCAAAAAAAAATGAAAATATGGGGTTGTCCGGGGTGGGCGACCCTAATTTTTTTTACCTTACTCATATTGTTGACCAATTCCCGATTGTCCCTGCCGTTAACGTCATCACAAACCGTTATTGGTTTAGCAATGCGTTAACGCGCTTACTCTAATTTATTCACATCATTCATACGGACCTAAGACTTATCCTCGTGGGTTGTTGCAAGTATTGTCCGAGATACAATAGGTCTCGTTCTATCGAAATTAATTGGAAGACTAGGTGGACCCGATGACGACAATGCCAATGGAATCCAAGCAACTCCTTTCACTTTACGACGAAGCGAAGGAAATGCTCACCGAAGCCGCCGGTTATTTTGGTGGACCTGGCAGTCCTGCTAAACTCAGCCTGACTTACGATAATACTTTGGCCTACGCCGAGGGCAGTAAATGTGTTACCGCCCGGCTTATGGAAATTATGGCTTGGTTATTTGTTCAGCGCGCAATAATTGCCGGTGGAATGACTACGGAAGAATCTGTTGAGAAAGTCAACCGGCTGGCCCATGTTGCGGGCCCCAGTGTTAATCCGTCGGACGATAAGTTCAATTTACCCGTGGAATTTAAATCCTTAGATCAACGTTGCTGTGAATTGTTTAATCGGGTTCAGGAAATAGATCATCTTATAAACGCCCCTCGCACCGGCGTTCATCATTAATTTCTGTAGCACCACGCGGACAGAAAAATGGCGCCCCTGGGCGCCATTAATTTTATGCCAAAGCGATGAACGCGTGATCTAGCCTATTTTGAAATCGCCAAACCGCTTATTAAAGCGTGCCACTTGGCCACCTGTGTCCACGAGCCGTCTTGCACCACCGGTCCAGGCCGGGTGAGTGTTTGGATCGACGTCTAATTTCAGCGTGTCGCCCTCGGCCCCATAGGTAGAACGGGTCGTAAAGGTGCTCCCGTCTGTCATTTTGACGGTAATGGTGTGATAGTCCGGATGAATATCTTTCTTCATGGCCGCGCTCCAAGTTGCGAGCGCGCTTTATACCCAAGGTGAGTGGGCCATGCAAGGGCTCTGGGCAGGTTTGGGCTCTTCTATCAGTTGAACACCTCAAGGACTGGTTGTGATTGCCCCAGTGGTCTTGCTATAGCTGTGCGCCTCAGCCCCCATATAGGCCCGAGAATGGCCCGAGAAAGGAAAATCATGAAGCTCGAAGAAAGCGAGTTCATCCAACTCGCGGCGCGGACACTGGAAAGCTATTTGTCGGCGATTGAAGACGTTGAACCCGATGACGCCGATGCAGACTTTCAAGACGGAGTTTTGACCATTGAATTTGATGACGGGCGGACATTTATTATCAATCGCCATGTGCCCTTACGGCAGATTTGGCTGTCGTCACCGGTCAGTGGTGCAGGCCATTTCGACTATCATGATGGGGCTTGGATTGCGTCGCGGGACGGTCGCAATCTGGCTGTGACATTGGCGTCGGAGTTGACCGAATTGCTGCAGATCGATGTGAGAATTTCGTGAGTGAATTAGGTTTCATCGTTGCAGCGGAGAATTTGGGTGGCTGAAAATTCCAGACGTCCCGAATTGGCAATAAGCGAAGAACGCCCGGCGAGTAGCGGCGTGCGTCCGCTGTTGGCAGTCGCAAAATTCCTGAAACCTTACCTGCGCGTCATTGTCGGTGCGTTGGCCGCTCTGGTGGTCGCGGCAGGGGCAACATTGGCTATTGGGGAAGCCATTCGGCAAGTGGTTGATGAAGGCATATCGGCCGACGGAAGCGGAAATATCGATGCTTTTTTTCTTGGCCTGCTGGCAGTCGTTGCGGTGTTAGCTGCGGCCACATATGCCCGCTTTTACCTGGTTTCATGGCTCGGAGAGCGGGCCGTCGCCGATATCAGGAATGCGGTATACAGTCACGTGATCGGGCTGAGTGCCGAGTTTTTTGATTACACCCGCAGTGGAGAACTCCAGTCACGCTTGACCACGGACACAACCCTTATTCAAACCGTGGTCGGCTCAACCGCGTCGATCGCTTTGCGCAATATATTGCTGTTTATCGGCGGCATCGTGATGCTAGTCATTACCAGCCCCAAACTGACCGCTCTCGTATTTGTAGTGGTACCGGTAGTGGTACTCCCGATCGTTGTCTTTGGGCGCAAAGTGCGCCGTCTTTCACGGCGTAGTCAGGACAGGATCGCAGATGTAAGCGCGCTGGCCGGCGAAACTTTGGGTGCAGTTCAGACAGTTCAAGCATTCACTCACGAAGAGCCGCACAGGATTGAATTTGCCGACACTACTGAAAGCGCTTTTCGCATTGCCGTGCGACGCATACGCGCGCGCGCGATGCTCACCGCGATCGTAATATTGTTCATATTCGGTGCGGTTGATGCGGTTTTGTGGATTGGCGCCAAGGATGTTGTCGTTGGCACAATGACCGGCGGTGAATTGGCGGCTTTTGTCTTTTACGCCATTGTAGTGGCCGGCGCCCTGGGCGCCCTGAGTGAAGTTTACGGTGATTTACAAAGAGCTGCTGGAGCGACAGATCGGCTGATGGAACTGCTGACGGTTGAGCCCCATATTCGTATCCCAGAAGCGCCGATCCGGTTGCCCGACCCGCCCCGTGGGGCTCTCGAACTAGAAGGCGTTAAATTTTACTATCCTTCCCGACCCGACGATCGCGCGCTTGACGGTCTGTCTCTCAAAGTGGCGTCAGGCGAGACCGTGGCGCTTGTGGGACCTTCTGGAGCAGGTAAAAGCACTGTTTTTCAAATGCTGTTACGGTTTTACGACCCTCAGGAAGGATGTATTCGGCTTGATGGTGTTGACATCACTGACGCCACTCCAAAGGACGTGCGCGCGCGCATGGGGATCGTCCAGCAGGACCCCATTTTGTTTGGCGCGAGTGCCCGAGAAAATATTCGCTATGGCCGTCCGGATGCAACCGATGACGAGGTGCGCGCGGCGGCAGAAATGGCGGCAGCGGCAGAATTTATAGACGCCTTACCACAGGGGTTCGATACGTTTTTGGGGGAACGTGGAGCGCGTTTATCGGGGGGACAACGTCAGCGCATCGCCATTGCCCGCGCGATTTTACGCAACCCGGCTGTGCTGCTGCTGGACGAAGCCACAAGCGCCCTGGATGCTGAAAATGAGCGTTTGGTACAGACCGCACTCGAAAAACTGATGGCCGATCGAACCACCATTGTCATTGCCCACCGGTTGGCGACGATAAAAAAGGCTGATCGGATCGTGGTCATGGATGCGGGCCGCCTGATCGCAGAGGGTAGACATGATGAATTGATCGCGGGCGGAGGTCTTTATGCCCGCTTGGCCCAATTGCAGTTTGGTATGGGCGGCGAAGACACCACTGAACCCACCGCATTGGCCGGTGAGTAAAAATCTTATGAGCGTCTAAGCGATTTTGACTGCGATCGCTTCGGTCAGCGCGCTTTCCGGCCGGTCGTCACCCCAAAACAATTCGTCGCCAACAACAAATGTCGGGGCGCCAAAAATACCGAGCTCAACAGCACGTTCGGTGCGCGCGCAGCCGCTTCTTAACGTCGTCAGACTTGGCCTCTTTGAGGACTGTGGCGCCATCAATCCCCAATTCAGCGAGCAGGGTTTCGAGGTGAACTGGATCGCCGATATCCAGGCTTTCGACGAAGTTTGCCTCAAAGACAGCGCGAATAAACGGCAAACACCAGTCTTGGTCTTTACCCAAGGTAGCAATGCGTGCCGCGCGCAGTCTTAGGGCCGGAAATATTTTGGGCTGATGAAACGGGATGTCATAGGCACGGGCCTGCCGGGCGATATCTTTCCACATGTAATCGCCCTTTGCCGGATAAATATTAAATGGCGATGTTTCCCATCCTTGAGTTTGAAAAATGGGCCCCAGCAAAAAGGGGCGGTAAAGCACGCTGACCCCTGCCATTCGGGCGAGGGCATCGATACGCATGACCGACAAATACGAGTATGTGCTGGCAAACTCGAACCAAAACTCAAGCGGTTTGGGCTTTATCATCGGCGGGTAAGCTTCAGTTCAATCCGGCGGTTACGGCGATTGCCGATCTCGTCCTGGCGTGGATCCCGAGGGTGAAACTCACCAAAACCTGCAGCCGCCAGCCGCTCGGGCGGCACGCCCTGTTCCATCAGATAGCGCACAACAGAAAGCGCCCGAGCGGCAGACAGTTCCCAATTTGAAGGAAATTCATTGGTGCGGATTGGTACCCGGTCTGTATGCCCGTCAATACGCAAAACCCAGTTGATATCCTCCGGTATGTCCGGCGCAACCGCGAGAAGTGTCGCGGCTACGGGCGCCAGGTGGGTCTTGCCTTCGGCAGCCAATACAGCGGAGCCGGAGGCAAACATCACTTCGGACTGAAGAATGAAACGGTCGCCCTCAATCGCGATCCCGGGTCTTGAGCCTAAGACGGAACGCAATCGTCCAAAAAACTCGGAACGGTAACGGGTGAGCTCCTGAACCTTGACCGCCAAAGCACGATTTAGGCGGTGGCCAAGATCGCGGATGGTTTCTTGGCTCTTCTGATCCCGGGCTTCGATGGTCCCCAGCGCAAGGCTCAATCGCCGCAATTCGTCTTTGAGAGTAGCAATACTGCGGTTCAAAACTTCCATTTGCACAGTCGTTTGCGATGATTTTTCCGTGTGGACTGCTTTTTCCGCCCTCAATTTGTCATCCAATTTTTCCGCGCTGGCGAGTGCTTTCTCAGCGTTAGTAAGGGCGATGTCTCGAGCCTTACTGACTTTTTGCAAACTGGCCGACAACTGCGAAGAGCTCAGTCGCAGCTCTATGTTGGCAGCGCTTTCAAGACCCAATAATTTTTGTAGTTCGGCGACTTCACGATTTAGCCGGGCTAAGGCTTGGTTCCGGCCGGAAAGGGTTTGACCGAGAAAAAATTGCGCTATGGCTGAAATCGAGAGTAAAAACACAATCACAAGCAACAATGTGGCCAAGGCATCGACAAAACCCGGCCAAATATTTACCGAACGATCGGCGCGAGATCGGGCCCGGGTATGAACAGTCATCTATCGATCCAGATCCTAAGTCTTATCCTTCTGGCCGCTTTGTATCCTGATGACCGGCGCCTTGCACACCGGCGATGGTCCGCGCGAGAAATTTGATCTCGGCCCGGAGGTCATCAACCAATTGCTGGCGACCGCGCACAGTGTCTTCGACTAAGCGGGTGAGCAGCACGTCCATATTGCGCAGGTGATTTCGGCTCCCGTCATCGAGCCCACCATCTCCCGCCTGTTGGCGCTCCAAGTTAGCTGCCAGCCGTTCGAAAATTGGTTTCATTTCCACTTGGCTTTGAACCAGTTTGACCATTAGATTCTGCTCGGCGCGGGTTTGATCGGTAAGGGTCGCCAGGCGCTCGGACAAAGCCGCGACAGATTCGTTTGTGGAAATGCGGCCTTCCTCGCTCCGCTGAAACGCGCGCTGAAGATTATCCAATCCTTCGGCACTGCGCTCCAGCAGCGCCTCCACATAGGCAGTCAAATTTCCGCCGCCCTCAACCGATGTTGTCCCCGACGATAAGTGTGTCGCTGCCGACAGCCAATCTTCCAGGTCATTGTAAAAGCGGTTCTGAGCTTGGCTTGCTTGCAGGTCGAGAAACCCAAGCACCAGTGAGCCCGCCAATCCGAAAAGCGACGAGCTGAATGCCGTTGCCATTCCCTCCAGCGGTGCTGCTAGTCCGACTTGCAAGTCGGAAAATAAAGTGGCGAAATCACCGGCTTCTACCGACATGCCAGCAATAGCATTGCCGATCGCTGAGACTGTTTGAAGCAGTCCCCAAAATGTGCCGAGCAGTCCTAGAAAGATAAGGAGGCCGATCAGATAGCGCGAGATATCCCTACTTTCGTCCAGCCGGGCCCCAACCGTATCGAGCAAAGATCTCAAGGCGAGAGCAGACAAGGACATCTTGCCTGATTTTTCCGCCAGCATGGCCGCCATCGGGGCAAGAAGACGGGTTTTGCCAGTTCCGGGTCCAATAACTTCGCCGCTAACCCCCGCCTTGGCTAAACGCTGATTGAAATCCTCGATCCAATTGATTTCGGGTTTCAGCATCAAAACTTGGCGAAATACATATGCGATACCAACGAATAACACGCCGACAATTAGCCCGTTCAATACCGCATTTGCGCCAAAGGCGTCGGCGACCGGTACAATCACCAAAATCACGGCAGCAATTACAGCCGCCAGAAACAGGAGCATGCGGGTTAAATAACGGCCCGGGCGCGTCATAATTTTCTGTCGCCGCGCGCTTTGGGGGGAGATTTCAAACTCAACCAGGCCCCGTTCTTCGTGTGGCGCCATTCTTTCCTTTGGGTCGGCCCTCAACATATCCGGCTACTTCCCTTGCTTGTTCAACCCGCCCAGTTCCATGAGAACATGTGCGGAAGGAAAGACGTTAATGTAGCTAGCCGTCTGGGGTCAACGCGCGCTGGTCGCCGAGCGGGAATTGAAGAGCGCGCGTCCGACAGCAATTTCCGCCGTCGACATAACTCGTTTGGCGGTTTCAATATGCTGTTTGGCGTCAGGGCTGCCTTGGGCGGCAGCACAACTGAACCAATAGTAGGCTTCCGAATTGTCCTGCCCGATGCCTTCTCCACGGGCATAACGGAGGGCGAGATTCATTTGCGCCATGACGTTGCCTTGATCGGCTGCCCGCCGAAACCATCGAACGGCTACGGGCGCATCTTGCTTCACGCCGCGGCCACTGGAATAAAGGGTGGCGAGTGAGTTTTGGGCATCTGGATTGCCGTGATCCGCGGCTTTTCGGTACCACTCCGCCGCCAATGAAAAGTCCCGGGATACGTGTTCGCCGGTTTCGTACATTGTCCCCATGTACGATTGGGCCACAGCTAAATCAACATCAGCAGCGGCACGAAGCCACTTAATGCCGCCGGCCACATCTTGCGGACCACCCGATCCGTTTAATTTCATTAGCCCCAAATAGAAACACGCGCCGACATTGCCCTGATCCGCCGCCTTTTGATACCAATCAGCGGCCGCGACAAAATCTGCATCTACGCCTTGACCGTTGGCATACCTATCACCGAGGGCGGCTTCGGCCGCAGCATGCCCTTGATCCGCAGCCAGTCGGCACAGGCGAAGGGCTTCGCCATCGTCACGGTTAACACCATCGCCGCTCAAATACATTCGACTGAGAGCGTATTGGCTGTCCGCCCGATCTTGGTCGGCAGCAGCCTGATACCAGCGCGCTGATTCTTTCAGGTCGCGCGTCAGTACATCACCCTGTTCAAGCATGAGGCCGAGATTAAATTGGGCAGGGCCAAGTCCCTGTTCCGACGCTTTTCGATACCATACGGCCGCGTCTTTGCGATTTATCGTAATTCCGTGGCCTTTCTCCAAGGCAACACCCAGATTGAATTGGGCTTCCGCGTTCCCCTGTTTCGCGGCAGCCTGATACCAGTGCACAGCTTGTTCGACGCTTTGGGAGACATCAGCCCCCATTGCAAAGCGGTCTCCCAAAGTAAGTTGTGCACCCGCATGCCCACTCTCTGCGGCGGTTTGGCACCATTGCGCCGATTTCGAAGGATCCAATGGACTCTCGTCACCAAGGCGATATATCTCGCTCAAGCGGAATTGAGCTTCCACATCGCCCTGCTCGGCAAGTTTGATCCAATCCTCTGGGGACATGCGATTCCTTTGGGAAACTGAATGAAGCCGTATGATGGCCGAACGCGATTTACCGGACGACGGTCAGAATGTCGACGCGGTTCGCGGGGCCTTCTCCGGCAATTCCCAGTGCCCGCACATCGATCCGCGTACTGCGAATGTTTTGCTCAATGAGGCTAGAACGCACTGCCAAGGCGCGTTTCAAGGAAATCCGGCGGGCCGTTCCGGTGTCCTCACCTTCGGCGCCAGCGTAAGACCGGATTTGAACCCTATCGCTGCTGCTTTCAAGGCGGGATCCCAATTCTTTCAACTGATCAAGTTGTGCCGGTGAAATTGAGGCTGACCCGGCAGTGAATTCCAATCTCAATTGTTGGGCGCCCCCGCTTGGCACAGGACGCTTGGGAACGGCTGCAACCCGGGTTTCAGGTTTTGCTGGACTTGCTGCCGGGGGCGGTTTGGACGGCGCAACAGGCGCCGGGGCAACAGCCTCAATAGCCGGCGGCGATGCCACTGGCGCTGTCGGGGTGGTTCCCAGTATCTCAGCGCGTTTGGCTTCGTAATCGGATTTAGAAATCAATGCTTCATCACGCAAAGCGGCCAATTCTTTCAGTCGCGCTTGCGCGCTATTTGCCGGCGTTTTTTCAACAATTTGGGACCGCTTGGCTGCGTAATCGTCGTCAGTAATCAAACCGTCGCCCCGCAATGCCGCCAATTCGGATAAGCGCTTTTGATCCCGCGAAGACGGTACCGAGGGCGTGCTGCCCTCAGTAATGAGATGGGGGGGCACGGGAGCTCGAGGGACCGAACGCTCGGGAAGGGGCTGTGGTGGTTTCGCTACTGCGCGCCTCACCGGTTTGGGGCTCAACTCTGGTAGTGGGGTGAGACTGGGGGCCTCGACTGGTGTCGGCGGTTTTGCCGCTATGAGGGGTCTTTCGGCCGGTGGTGCCAGAGATGGGGCAGGAGGCGACCAAGGCTCGGCCTGCCGTGAAGGAGCCGCGGCACGACGCGACGGACTTGATGCCGGCGCGGGAACTCTGAAAATATCGCTGCCGTAAACCCGCGGCGGTGTTGACCGCCTCAGATAAAGTGGCTTTTCCCCCGGATGTAGGAGCAGCCGGCCGTCGGCGTAGGCATCTAAGTCGTTCAGGGCATCGAGGTTTACTTCCACGCTCGGTTGGCCGCTGCCGCCAATATAGACGGTTTCCTGGGCGACAGCCGGATTCGCATACGAAGACCAAATGGCCATTGTGATGACGCCGCCAAACGCTAAGACGCGTTGCGCGGTTGGTGGCGCTGAAGAGCGCCGAAGGGGTGGCATATCCATTACTCCTCCCGGCACTGGCCAGAAGTAAAAAATCAATCGATCGAAGGCTGCGGAAGCATAACTTGAAGGCATTTAGGGAACAACCGCTTTGACTTCGCCATTCCTGAGCATGCTCAGTTTCATCCTTTCCGCAATTATGTGGCAGCTTCTGGCGCGACTTTGGCCGCAGCTTTATCAGCGCGCACAATCAGTTTCCTGAAGGGCCCGTGCAAAAGGTCATTGGCGGCAATAATTTGTCCTTCCGGCAGATTTTCGTATCCGCCATGATAATCGGTTACAAAACCGCCTGCTTCGCGGACGATGATTATCCCCGCCGCGATATCCCAAAATGACAAACCACTTTCCCAAAACCCCTCATAGCGGCCAGCGGCCACATAGGCGAGATCCAATGCCGCCGAGCCAAATCGGCGGATGCCTGCGACTTCGGCCATTACGGCTTCTAAGGTCGCCAAAAATGGCGCGTGACCTTCGCGCCCGAGAAACGGAATACCGGTCGCGAATACAGCATCGGGCATTTTATCCCGTGCCGACACCCGGAGCCGCCGATCGTTCATGTAGGCGCCGCTGCCTTTTTCTGCCCAGAATGTTTCGTCGCGGATCGGGTCGTGGATGACGCCGGCAACAACTTCTCCGTTTAGTTCGGCCGCAATCGAAATCGCGAAATGGGGGATTCCATGCAGGAAATTTGTCATGCCATCCAACGGATCGACGATCCATCTGGCAGCCTTGTCAGACCCTTCATGCGATCCGCTCTCTTCCATAAGAAACCCGTACGCGGGCCGGGCGCGTGAGAGTTCCGCCTTCAGCTCCCGCTGGGCCCGCAAGTCGGTTGTTGAGACAAAATCCGCGGGGCCTTTTTTCGAGACTTGAAGCTGTTCAACTTCACCGAAATCGCGCATCATACGACGAGCGGTTTTGGTCGCGGCATTGACCATAACGTTAATGAGCGCGGACTTGAGCGCCATGAAGATACCTTTTAATTATGCGCCCCGGCGCGAGGTTAGTCGTCTGCCCGCTTGATGTAACTGCCGTCTTCAGTACTTATTTCGACCCGGGCGCCCACTTCAACAAACGGTGGTACATTGGTTTTAAGACCATTATCCAAAGTCGCGGGCTTAAACGAGGCAGCCGCGGTTTGCCCCTTCAATGCAGGTGCGGTTTCAGTCACCTCGAAGACAGCAGAGTCCGGTAGCACAACGCGTAAGACACTGCCCTCGTGGCTTTCGATGGTCACTTCCATACCTTCCTGCAGGTAAGCAGTACCCCCACCCAGAAGATCACTGTTCAGGTCGGTCTGCTCATAAGTTTCATTGTCCATGAACGTGTACATGTCGTCGCCCGTGTACAAAAATTGACTTGTGCGTTGCTCAAGGCGCACTTTTTCAACGTCTTCAGACGCGCGAAACCGTTCGTTCAATTTACTCCCCGAACGCAAATTTCTAAGTTCCACCTGCAAATACGCGCCGCCTTTTCCGGGCTGGGTGTGTTGAATTTTGACTGCCGACCACAATTCACCTTTGTGCTCGATAATATTGCCGGGACGGATGGCATTGCCGTTGATCTTCATAGCCGGGCTTGCTCGACTGGTGGGAGCACCTACCTTGAGGCGCTGACTGAATTTTCTATGCGTTGAAGCGCGCCGGAACCTATCAGCAAAGTTCAGAGGATTCAATCATTGGGGAGTGCTTTCAAAATAGCTTCGTTCAAATTACCAACAGCGGTCCCCGGGCCTTGCGGATGACCCCAAACGTTAGAACAAACGGCGATAAAGTCTGCTCCGGCGGACACAAATTCGCTGCAATTGTCTGCTGTTAGTCCGCCAATGGCAACGCAGGGGACTTCAAACAACTCGGACCACCAGTTGAACAGTTCAGGCCCGGCCCGAAATTGAGTTGCCTTGGTTGCGGTTGGGAAGGCGGCTCCGAAGGCCACGTAGTCAGCATTTTTTTCGGCGGCTTCCATGGCCAAATGCCGCGAATCATGACATGTCACGCCAACAATTCGTTCGTCGCCAACTTTGGCCCGTGCCGCTTTTTGGTTCTCGTCTTGTTGGCCTACGTGAACCCCATCGGCCTCCAATTCGGCTGCCAGATCGGGTCGGTCGTTAATCAGAAAAGCAACGTCGTGTGCGTGACAAACCGGCATCAGATGCTCGGTGGCGCGCCGAACGCTGTCGTCGTCCACGTCTTTGAGCCGTAACTGAAGGCACGCAACATCACCGCCACTCAAGGCGTTTTCAAGTTGCACCCTGAACGGGTCCGGATCGAATCGGTCCGGTGTAATCAAATACAGTCGGCATGCCTGCTCAGTGCCCAAGGGATGGATTATTCCTTGCCTTGATAGATGCGGATGATGGAATCCAGCATGGCTAAGGCTTCTTCACGGGGGCGCTGGAAGGTGTTGCGCCCGATGATTGAGCCGTTACCGCCGCCGTCACGGATAGCGCGCGCGTCATCGAATATTGACCCTTCGCCCTTTTTGGCGCCGCCCGAAAAAACCACAATGCGGCGGCCATTAAATGTCGATTGCATGACGTGTTTGACCCGGGCCGCCTGCGTGCTGATGTCGATGCCTTCAGCTTCATAAACCTTACGGGCTTCGCTTTGTTCCAAATGGTCCGACGGCAATTTGATCTTGATGATATGAGCGCCTATGAGCGCCGCCATGTGAGCTGCATAAGCAGCCACATCGATGGCGGTTTCGCCGTTCTTGGTCAGATCGCCGCCGCGCGGGTAGGACCAGACGACAACCGCCAAGCCATAAGCTTTGGCCTCTTCCGCCATGTCGCGAATTTCTTCAATCATGTTGAAGGCTTCGTCCGACGACGGGTAAATGGTGAAGCCGATGGCCGAACAGCCAAGGCGCAAGGCGTCCATCACCGAAGCTGTGATGGCCTGGTCCGGGCCCTCGCCGCCGCGCGCTAGACTGTTAGAACTGTTGACCTTTAGGATGATTGGAATTTGACCGGCGAAGGTGTCGGCGCCGGCCTCGACCATACCCAACGGCGTCGCAAAGGCATTCAGACCGGCATCAATGGCCAGTTGAAAGTGGTAGTGGGGGTTATAGCCGGCCGGGTTGGGGGCGAAGCTTCTTGCCGGGCCATGCTCGAAACCTTGGTCAACCGGAAGGATCACCATTTTACCGCTGCCGCCCAATCGGCCATGCATCAATATGCGTGCAAGGTTGGCTTTGGTGCCGGGGTTGTCGCTTTCATAACACGACAATATTTGTTTGACCTTGCGGGTGATTTTCATGGATTGCCTCGTAATTTCTGACTGCGTTTCTTGATACGTGAGTGCACCGGGGAAAATAAGGGTGAGTCTTGAATAGCCCAGGCCCTGAAGCTTTGCAACGGGTGACTTGACTAGGGTGCGAGGGCGGCAACGCCGGGCAATTCCCGGCCCTCAAGCCACTCGAGGAATGCGCCTCCTGCGGTCGAGACAAAAGTAAAATCATCCGTTACTCCGGCCCGGTTAAGCGCCGCAACCGTGTCGCCGCCGCCGGCCACCGAAACCAACTGCCCGGTCTGGGTCATGCGTGCAACGGCTTGCGCAGCGGCAACCGTCCCCCGATCGAACGGCTCAGTTTCGAAAGCGCCCAAAGGGCCATTCCACACTACCGTGCGGCATTCGGCGAAGCAGTGTTCAATTACGGTGACGGTATCCGGCCCCACATCCAGGATCATGGCGTTGTCAGGGACCTGGTCAACGGCAACTGTCATGCACGTCGCGCCTGCCTTAAATTTCTCTGCCACCACCACATCCCGCGGCAATAGCAATTTGCATCCGGCGGCAGTGGCTTTGGTGACGATCGCGCGCGCGGTGTCCGCCAAGTCGCGCTCGCAGAGGGATTTTCCGACCTGTAATCCGTCGGCAAACAGAAACGTGTTGGCCATGCCGCCGCCGATGATCAGGTGATCGACCCTCTCAACCAGACTGCCCAGAAGCGCGAGCTTTGACGACACCTTGGCGCCGCCAACAACTGCCGCCACCGGCCGCTCAGGCGTTGTCAGCGCGGCTGCGAGAGCTGTCAGTTCGCGCTCCAAGGCGCGGCCTGCGTAGGCGGGGAGACTTCCGGCCAGTCCCGCACTCGATGCGTGAGCCCGGTGGGCGCACGAAAAGGCGTCGTTCACATAAGCATCGCCGAGGCGCGCCAGAGCTTCCACGAACGCCGGGTCGTTGCTCTCTTCGCCCGGGTGAAACCGAACGTTCTCGAGCAGCAATATGTCGCCGGGCTGAAGATCGGCAACCGTCTGTTCGACGTTGGTGCCGATGCAATCACTGGCGAACCTAACCGGATGTCCCAAGGCTTCGGCAACAGTTTCAATCACTTGTGACAGCGAAAACTCAGTCTTGACTTGACCTTTAGGTCGCCCAAAGTGAGCCAGCAGAATGACCTTGGCGCCTTTGCTGACGAGTTCGCGCACGGTCGGACGCGCGGCTTCGATTCGCGTACGATCCGAAACTTGGCCATTTTCCATGGGTAAATTGAGGTCGACGCGGACCAGGACCCGAAGACCAAAAGGTTCCAAATCGTTGAGGATTTTGAAGGCCGTCATAATATTCTAGAGACCGGTTAAGGTATTGAAACTAGCAGACTTTCGCCATCCAAGCGGCCGTATCCAGCATCCGGTTTGAGAACCCCCATTCGTTGTCATACCAAGACAAAACGCGGACCAATTTGCCGCCGACCACCTGGGTTTGAGTGAGGTCGAAGTTGGAACTGGCTGGGTTGTGATTAAAGTCAATCGAAACAGCGGGATAGTCGGTGGCGGCGAGCACGCCTTTCATTTTCCCCTCGGCCGCTTTGACAATCGCCTTGTTAACATCTTCCACAGTTGTACGTTGCTTTGCGGTAAAGGTAAGGTCAATCATCGATACATTTGGGGTTGGGACGCGTATCGCTGTCCCGTCCAACTTGCCGGCCAACTCCGGCAGCACCAAACCGACGGCGCGGGCGGCTCCGGTCGAGGTCGGGATCATCGATAATCCGGCGGCGCGCGCCCGCCGTAAATCGGAGTGCAAGGTGTCTTGAACCGGCTGGTCACCGGTATAGGCGTGAACCGTGGTCATGAAGCCGTGGGTGATGCCGATGGCGTCATTCAGCACCTTGGCCACGGGTGCGAGGCAATTGGTGGTGCACGAAGCGTTCGACACCACCTTGTGGGATTTGCGCAGTTTTTTGTGGTTGACCCCATAAACGATGGTGAGGTCAGCGCCGCTCGTTGGCGCCGACACCAGGACTTTTTTAGCGCCGGCTTCCAGATGTTTGGCAGCGGCGTCCCGGCTGGTGAAAAGGCCCGTACATTCAAGCGCAATATCGACACCAAGTTTGGCCCAGGGCAATTTTGTCGGATCGCGTTCGGCGATGACCTTGATGTTTCCACGCCCAATATTGAGTCCAGTTTTGGTGACTTTCACTTTGCCCGGAAAAGGACCGTGAATCGAATCGTAGCGCAATAAATGCGCGTTGGTTTCGACCGAACCCAAGTCGTTAATGGCGACCACCTGGATATCTTTACGGCCTTGCTCGTGTAATGCCCGCAAGACGATGCGGCCAATACGGCCAAAGCCATTGATTGCGACCTTGAGTACCATTTGAAGATTTCCTTTATATAAGTTCGGGCTTTTGGTTAGCATCAGCGAGATTCTGCCGGCCGGGTGTTTATCCGATTTTCGTCCGCGCTGCTTGGGCGACTGCATCAGCGGTGATGCCGAAATGTTCATAGAGTTTATAAGCCGGTGCCGAGGCGCCAAAGCCGGTCATGCCGACAATCGCGCCTTCAGCACCCACGTAACGTTCCCAGCCAAAGGTCGACGCGGCCTCGACCGCGACCCGAACTGTCGAAAGTCCCAGGGTTTCGGCCCGGTAGGCTTCGTTTTGCTGATCGAAAAGTTCCCAGCAAGGAAGCGAAACGACTCGCGTCCATATGCCATCCGCTTCCAAAAGGTCGCGGGCAGCGAGCGCTATCGACACTTCGGAGCCGGTGGCAATCAATGTCACCTGCGCAGTGCCGCTGGCCGCCTGCAACTCGTAGCCACCGCGGGCGCAGAGGTTTTCGTCCATGTGTTGAGTGCGCACAGCGGGCAGGCCCTGGCGGGTCAACGACAGTACCGACGGGGCCTCCGAAGACTGCACCGCCAGCGCCCAACACTCTAGGGTTTCAACAGCGTCCGCCGGCCGGAAGACATTGACATTCGGCATTGCCCGCAGTGACGCCAGATGCTCCACCGGCTGATGGGTGGGTCCATCTTCTCCCAAGCCGATGGAATCGTGAGTCATGACGAATATAACGCGTTGCTCCATCAACGCGGCCATCCGGATCGACGGACGGCAATAGTCTGTAAAGACAAGGAACGTGCCGCTGTAGGGGATGATCCCGCCATGCAGGGCCATGCCGTTCATCACCGCCGCCATGCCATGCTCGCGCACGCCGTAATGCAGGTATCTGCCGCTGAAATCCGCGGCGTTTATTGCTGTCATTTCAGCGGTTTTAGTGAGCACCGAGCCACTGAGATCGGCCGATCCGCCGGTCATTTCAGGTACCAATGGATTGATCATTTCCAGCGCCATCTGCGACGCCTTGCGGGTGGCGACTCTGGGCTTCTCGTCGGCTAATTGTTTTTTGTAAGCGATCACCGCTGCGCTGAATTCCGCCGGTAATTGGCCAGCGACCGCGTGCTCGAATGCGGTTGCTACCTCGGTGCTGGTTGCCGCCACGCGTGCGCGCCATTGGGCTTCGGCAGGCGCGCCGCGTTCACCGGCCGTCCGCCAGGCCGCGAGCACATCCTCCGGCACAATGAAAGGCGCATGCGGCCAGTCCAGCTCTATCCGCGCCGCCGCGACTTCATCATCCCCTAAGGGGGCACCGTGAGTGCTGGCAGTGCCTTGCTTGTTTGGCGCCCCATAACCGATGGTCGTTCGGCAAGCGATTAACGAGGGGAGGTCGCTTTGTTGCGCGGCTGATATCGCCTCGGCGACCTCATCCGGATCATGGCCATCCACCGCCGACACGTCCCAACCGTAGCTCGCAAACCGGGCCAAATTGTCATCTGATACGGCGAGGTCGGTCGCCCCGTCGATACAGATACGATTATCATCGAACAAAACGATGAGTTTGCTCAATTTCAAATGACCGGCAATAGACGCGGCTTCGTGGCTGATGCCTTCCATCAAATCGCCGTCGCCGGCAACGGTATAGGTGTAATGATCCACCAGCTCAGGTCCGAAACGGGCAGCTTGGATGCGTTCAGCCAGCGCCATGCCGACGGCATTACCAAAACCCTGGCCCAAGGGGCCCGTGGTGGTTTCGATCCCAGGGGCAACACCGTATTCAGGATGACCCGCACATTTGCTGCCGAGCTGGCGGAAATTGCGAATGTCATCGAGTGTGATGCCTGGGTAGCCCGTCAAGTACAGTAATGAATAAAGCAGCATCGAGCCGTGACCCGCCGACAGGATGAACCGGTCCCGGTTAGGCCAATTCGGCCACGCTGCACTGTATTTTAGAAATCGGGTGAACAGTACCGTTGCCACATCCGCCATGCCCATGGGCATGCCCGGGTGGCCGGAATTTGCCGCTTGCACGGCATCCATGGACAGCGCCCGTATGGCATTCGCCATGACCACAGGCGAAACTTCCTTTGCGGATGGCCTGTCAATGGGTGCGGGATCGGTTGTTGTAGCGGCGGTTTGCGGGTCCGGTGACGTCATTCACGGCTCTTTCAAACTTGTGCGCCCGGCCAGCGAGCGGGTTCAGATTGGCGATATGTCGTGAGATTACCCGATAGGAAAATGCCGTCCACTTGGTCACCAATTTATCGTCGCGGGACCAAATTTCACCGGCTTCAATATCCCGTAATTGCAATTTGTTTTGAAGACCGTTTTGTCCCCCCGGCCACGCGCTAATCGCGGCGAACAATGCAATGGTGGACGGAACACGTCAACCGCATTCTTGAGTGTTCCGCCGGGTTTAATCCGGTGAACATGCGACAAGACTAAAACCGCCAGTTGTCCGGTTGACGGCCAAAGTAGGCGACGCCTATGATCCGTTATGAAGGTGGTTTCACGAACAGCACTGCCCGCCCAATACCTATCAAGGAAACCTGCCCCCCATGGCACATATGGAAAAAGCTGGAAAAAGGTTCGACGAAGCGCTGACACGACTCGAAAGCGCGCTCACCAAGTGGTCCGATTCGGGCAGCCAAAGCGCAGATGAATGGGGCGGAGAGCGCAAACAAATGCAGGCCCAGTTAGGCGCCATAAAGGAAGATTACAAGCGCGTAAGCGCCGAATGTGTGGTTCTGCGTGAGCGCAATGAAAAATTGGGGAAACTCTCCGTCACGGTGTCCAGCCAACTGGATGCGACGATCGGTGAGCTGGCTGAACTGCTTGAAGCCTGAAGGGGGTTTACGATATGTCGCAACTTGGCATCACCATAAATGGTCGGAATTTCCAGATCGCCTGCGATGACGGCGAAGAGGAACATCTCACCTACCTGTCCGAGTATGTGAACAAGCATGTTACGGACCTCGCAGAATCGATTGGCAACATTGGCGACACTCGTTTATTGCTGATGGCGGCTCTCGTCATCGCCGACGAATTGGCGGATAGTTTGAGCCGATCTGAATCATTGGAAAGTGAGGTTGACGCTCTTAAAAATAGCGGAAATGGCGACGGCCCGTCCTCTGCCGGAATATTAGAAGCAGCGGCGATTCGCCTGGAGGGTATTGCCGCCCGTTTCGAGACGTCTTAAATATGAGGGGAACGGGTGCTGCCGGGTACGTTAGTTCGCATACGTCCCTGGGGCCAATACCGACCTCTAGGGAGCTGTCCCTGACCGGAGCCGTGGTTCCGGATATATGGCGCCCACCTGCTAAGTGCAGGCCGCAGAGGATCACATGTGGCGACGGCCACGGTGGCCCCGTTCACCAAATTTGCGCCAGGCGTTTGATGCGTACTCACCATTTATCGAAAAACCAACCTGAACGTGAACCGCCCGGCCCCAAAACCGATTGGTTAATGGGCATGAGGTTGCGCGCGAATGAAAGAACCAATCTCAGTGGATGATGCCGAGAATAAAAAAAGGCTGAGGGCAAGTGCCGCTGGGCGTCGACGGCGAGCGCAATCCGAGGCCGGGCCGGAGGCGGCCATTCTATTGGCGGATCAATTTTTGCGAAAAGTCCCTCGGGCGCCGGAAGCAATTATTGCCGGATACTGGCCAATTGGTACCGAGATAGATGTTCGCCCATTATTGCGACGCCTGATAGCGGCTGATCACCGGGTTGTTCTGCCGGTTGTGTCAGTCCTAGGTCAGCCTCTTAAATTTCACGAGTGGACTCCCGAAACGTTAATGCGGTCCAGCGCCCACGGTATCGATGTCCCCCCGGATGACACGCCCGAGCTGGCGCCAAACTTGGTGATAACGCCTTCACTTGCCTTTGATCCTGAAGGCTGGCGGTTGGGCTACGGTGGGGGCTTCTATGACCGCACTCTCCGGCGTTTGCGGGGCTTGGGGGATATCTTGGCCATTGGCGTCGGCTATGCGGCTCAGCAGGTGGACAAGGTCGCCCATAATGACTTGGATGAGCAATTGGATTGGGTGATCACGGAAGAATTTGCAACCGAGATCAAACGTTTAGGGTGAGAAATACTTTCGAGGGGTGCCAAAGTGAGACTTTTGTTTTTGGGTGATGTCGTTGGCAGAACCGGCCGCATGGCGGTATGTGATCAATTGCCGGAATTGCGCGACAAGCTTGCTGCCGATTTTGTCATCGTCAACGGTGAAAACTCCGCCGCGGGATTTGGCATCACCGAGAAAATTTGTCATTCACTATACGAAGCCGGGACCGATGTTATTACCACCGGCAATCACGTTTGGGATCAACGTGACATTCTCGACACCATCGATGGTGATGAGCGCCTATTACGGCCCCACAATTTTCCGAAGGACGTGCCGGGAACCGGCATAGGGATCTACCACGCCAAAAACGGTGCCCGGGTGATGGTCATGAACCTCATGGGTCGAATCTTCATGAACCCGCTCGATGACCCCTTTGCCAGCGTCGAGGCGGCGCTGCAGGAACACCGATTGGGCGAAACAGCTGATGTGGTCGTGATCGATTTTCACGGTGAAGCAAGCAGCGAAAAAAATGCGATGGGATGTTACGCCGATGGGCGCGCGTCCCTGGTGATCGGGACGCACAGCCACGTGCCGACAAGTGATCATCGGGTATTGCCTGGCGGCACTGCCTATCAGACCGATGCCGGTATGTGCGGAGACTATGATTCGATCATCGGGATGGAAAAAGAAGAACCGCTCCACCGGTTTACCCGGGGGTTGCCGAAAGGCCGCTTCGCCGCTGCTTCCGGAGTATCGACTCTCTGCGGGGTATTGGTTGAAATTGATGATGTTACCGGACTTGCTAAAGCGATTGATCCGATCCGTGTGGGCGGGCATTTAGCCCCGACTCTCCCTGGGAGTAAGAAGCAGTAAACCGAGGACAGCATACTATTTATTTAAATAAATAGTATGCTGTCCTCGGTTTTATTCCGTTTTTGCAAGCAGGCAAAAAAAGGCCCCCGCCTTGGGGGGGGCCGTTCACTGTTAGTGCCTTCAATAACGACCGCACTATTTAGGGAGACTACATTTTCTTAATTTCCTCAAGGAACGAGTCGACCTCTGTGCCCAAGATTTCCGATTGCTTTGACAATTCCTCGGCCGCGCTCAAAACCTCGCTCGCGCCCTGGCCGACGTCATTCGCCGCCTTGGACACCGACTGGATGGTCTGGTACACTTCCTGTGTGCCTTTCGAAGCTTCCTGCACGTTGCGGCTAATCTCATTGGTCGCCGCGCCTTGCTCTTCGACCGCTGCCGCGATGGTGCCGGCAATCTCGTTCACTTCATTAATGGTTTTGCTGGTGCCTTGAATGGCGTCAACCGCACCCGAGGTCGCCTGCTGAATACCATTAATTTGCTGGCTGATGTCTTCGCTGGCTTTAGCCGTCTAGTTGGCCAGGTTTTTAACTTCCGAAGCCACAACCGCAAAGCCCTTACCGGCTTCACCTGCCCGCGCCACTTCAATGGTCGCATTCAGCGCCAGCAAGTTAGTCTGACTGGCAATGTTGTTGATCAGATTGACCACTTCACCGATTTTAGTCGATGCATCCGCCAAGCCTTGAACGGTTTCGTGGGTGCTCTCGGCTTGCTTGACCGCGTCTCGAGCGATTTCGGATTATTGGGCGACCTGGCGGGGAATCTCGGCGATGGAACTACTCAATTCCTCGAAAGCGGAGGCCACGGTCTCCACATTGGAGGTCGCTTTTTCCGCCGCCGCGGCGATCGAACTTGACTGGCGAATGCTCTCTATCAGAGCTTGCCGACATGGATTCCGCAGTTGAGCGCATTTGCGTCGCTGCCGATGCAACCAAGTCTACAACCCCCTTCACATTGGTTTCGAAGTCTTCGATCACTTTGACGTGTTTGGTGACCACGTCCCATGTGACCATCGGGCCAATGTAATGGTTGTCTTTGTTCATCACTGCGGATACCCGAAGGTCGAGGATTTCCGGGCCAGGGGCGATTTTGGCGGAATGGGGCAAATTTCTCGGATCGGCCATCAAGCAGCGTTGCACGGACGGAATCTTATGGAACACATCAATGCACACACCAATCATGTTTTGCGGATCAACGCCCGAGGGCAGCAGATGCTTCACTGTTTCCAAGGTATCGATGCTGGTCTGGTTGATGTAGTTCATCTCAAACGTGTCAGGGTCGCACATCATGACGTTGATCGGCATTTTATCGACCATATTGATCAAGCGTTCGACCGCTGCATCGCGCTTCACGGCATCGGTTGCCGCTGACCACACCAAACACGGCGCTACATATTTGCCATTTTTGTCGTAGATGGCGGTCACCAGCAGATCGAGGGTTTCGTGACCCAGTTTGATCAATGCCTTGTGGGGCAGATTTGCCGGATTGGCTAGTAACTGGCGCTGATGGGCTGGATTTTTGTGGAAAATGTCGATGCAGGCGCCTAATAAATCATCGGCCTTTACCGGCAACAGATGCTCCAACGGGCGCAAAGTTTCGATGCTCGTCTTATTCACATAAGTGATGTCCAAAGTCTCGGAATCAGCAACCATGACATTGACCGGCATGGAGTCCATCATGGATTGAAATTTTTAGAGTTCGGTGGCCGCGTCTCCGGTTTCGTTTAGGGATACGACACTGTCCGTCAATTTGTTGTCTTTACGAAAGTTCAGCATTTATTTCGTCTCCTGTGCGTCTTATTGGTCAGCTTCAGCTGGCCCTGTTGTTGACAAAAGTCTGGTACCCGCCGCCCATCGTTTTGGGACATAAATCCCCTACAATCGGGTTGGACGATCACTTAAATCTGCGGCATCGATAAGCTGAGAATCATTCCGCTACCGGAACTCTGTACATGGCGATAGTTAGTACGCCGCAACACTTAATTCAGAGTTGAATAAAACAATCAGAGGAGGTGTAATCGAAAATAATTTAACCATAAAAACATAGGGTTGTTGCAAATGTTAGAAAAATATCGATCTGAATAAAATTTAGTCAATGCAATCAATAATGATCTGGAAAAATGCCAAAAATGGTTACGTAAAAAGTGCATAATAATCTTAATAAGTGGGGTCGAAATTTGCCAATTTTGATTGTCTGCGGTTTAGGTCTGCCATCCGTCTCCTGACTTGGTATATAATCGAGAACGGCGATCAGATTTTGTTGAGTTAGACGGGCGTACCAAGGGCTCGCCGCGGAGGAAGAATGGCCGGCCATTCCCAATATTCAAACATTGTCCATCGCAAAAATGCGCAGGACAAAAAGCGTGCGAAGATTTTCAGTAAGCTAGCGCGGGAAATTACCGTGGCCGCGCGCACCAGCCCGGACCCAAGTATGAACCCGGCCTTGCGGAGCGCGATCCAAGCGGCGCGCGCACAAAATATGCCTAAGGACCGAATCGAGCGCGCAATCTCCAGTGCGGCCGGCAAGGACAGCACCAATTACGAAGAAAGGAGATACGAAGGTTTTGGGCCGGGCGGTATCGCGCTGATTGTTGAAGCTCTCACAGACAACCGCAATCGCACCGCGTCCGAAGTGCGTTCAGCGTTTCAGAAACACGGCGGTACTTTGGGGGAAAGCGGTAGCGTCGCCTATATGTTCGAACGCATTGGCTTAGTACGCTACTCTGCTAACGCCGCCTCGGCTGACGGTATGCTGGAAGCGGCGATTGAAGCCGGGGCGGATGACTGCAGTTCGGACGATGAGGGCCATGAAATCGTTTGTGCGCCGGATGACTTGAATGCAGTGGGCGACGCGCTCGAAAAAATTCTCTCAGCCGCCGCAAGCACAGCGCGGCTGGAATGGCGGCCAACCAACACGATTGCGATTGGCGAAGATCACGCGGGTACTCTGTTCAAGCTGCTGGATGTACTTGATGATAATGACGATGTTCAGCGGGTGTTCGCCAATTTTGAAGTTGACGAGGCGGTGCTGGAAAAATTGGGTGCTTAATTGGCAGGCGACGACAGTCGGGTAGCAAGTAGGTGAGAGAGTGAGGACAGGCAAACAATGAGGCTGATCGGCCTTGATCCTGGATTGCGGGCGACCGGTTGGGGTGTGGTGGATGCTGTACCCGGCCGCTTGGTTCATGTCGCCAATGGTGTTCTGAAAATTTCGCCGAAGGCGCCCCTGTCCGAGCGGTTAAATCAAATTTACCAAGGACTAATTGAGATCATTGACACTTGGCAACCCGATGCGGCGGCGGTTGAAGAAACCTTCGTCAATCAAAACCCCGCCTCCACATTGAAACTCGGGCAAGCCCGGGGCGCAGTGCTGGTGGCCGCTGCCGGCGCCGGTTTGGCAGTAGCTGAATATGCGCCCAACCGGATCAAAAAATCAGTCGTTGGCGTAGGTCATGCGTCAAAAACGCAAATTAGGGACATGGTCGGCAGGCTGCTCCCCGGATGCGAAGTGGCGGGTGAGGATGCGGCTGATGCCCTAGCCGTCGCCATTTGCCATGCCCATTACATGGAAACCACCGACCGCTGGTCGGGCCGTGAAAATCCCGCCGCTGTGCAGGGAGGGGGCCGCCGATGATCGCCAAACTCACGGGTCGCCTCGATTCAACCGGTGGCGGCGAAGCTGTCGTCGATGTGGGCGGAGTTGGCTACCTCCTTTTCTGCTCGGCCAGAACATTGACCCAACTTGGCACGGTCGGAGAAGTCGTGACCCTGTTGACTGAAACTCACGTCCGCGAGGACCACATTCACTTGTACGGTTTTGCCACCGATATCGAACGCGATTGGTTCCGTTTGCTGCAAAGTGTTCAGGGCGTTGGCGCCCGCATGGCGCTGGGCGTGCTGTCGGTTTTGGTGCCCGATGAATTGGCAGTTGCCATTGGCGCCCAAGATAAAGCTTCCGTCCAGCGGGTGAGTGGCATTGGCGCCAAATTGGCAACCCGCATTGTGACCGAGTTGGCGGACAAAGTTCCCGCACTGGGCTCAGGCCAAATTATTCAAGGCGATTTCGGCGACGACAGCGGTCCTCTCTCCGATGCGGTTTCCGCCCTGGTTAACCTGGGGTACCGGCCAGCCGAGGCATCGACGGCGGTATCGGTTGCCGCCCGCGACCTCGGCAGCGACGGCGGTGTCGGCGATTTGATTCGTCTGGGATTAAAGGAATTGGCACGCTGATGGCCGACGTTGATAACAGAGAAGTTGGAGCCGGGTTCCAGAATAGCGATACCGTCGACGCTGGTCTGCGTCCGGCCACCCTCAAAGATTTTGTTGGTCAACAGCAGGTGCGCGAAAACCTTGCCGTCTTTATTGAAGCCGCCCGCACCCGGGGCGATGCGTTGGACCATGTGCTGTTCACCGGTCCGCCGGGGCTAGGCAAGACCACCTTGGCCCACATCACCGCGCGCGAATTAGGGGTCAGTATTCGAACCACGTCGGGGCCGGTAATTGCGCGCGCTGGCGACCTGGCGGCACTGCTGACCAACCTGCAGAAAAACGATGTCTTGTTTATCGATGAAATTCATCGTCTCAATCCGGCGGTCGAAGAAATTCTCTATCCCGCCATGGAGGACTATCAGCTCGATCTGATGATTGGCGAAGGACCGTCGGCGCGCTCGGTGCGAATCGACCTTCCTCGTTTTACATTGATCGGCGCAACCACCCGTTCCGGCTTATTGACCACACCCTTGCGCGACCGTTTCGGCATCCCCTTGCGGCTCAATTACTACAGTACGGAAGAGCTTGAGATTGTTGTCAGCCGGGGCGCGCGCTTGATTCATATGGAGCTCACTGCGGACGGTGCCCGTGAGATCGCCCGCCGATCACGGGGAACTCCACGCGTGGCCGGCCGCCTGCTGCGGCGCGTACGTGACTTCGCCTTGGTCGCGGGACGGGACCGAGTGGATGCGGTTGCGGCTGATGCGGCGCTCAATCGATTGGAGGTGGATAAACTCGGCCTGGATGCCCTCGATCGGCGCTACCTGTGGCTAATCGCCGACAATTATAAGGGAGGCCCGGTCGGCGTGGAGACCTTGGCCGCCGCCATGTCCGAGCCGCGCGACGCTATTGAGGATATCATTGAGCCCTACCTTATTCAGCAGGGATTGCTGCAACGCACGTCGCGGGGACGGGCCTTGACCGACGGTGCTTATGGCCACATGGGCGTGGAAGCCCCGCGTGGTTTAACCGAACAAACGGATATGTTGGCTCCAACTGAGAAGGTGATGAACACCGATATTGACGGTAAAAATGACGAATGACGCCGACGCGCCACTTAATATTCAGCCTGGAGCCGGGTTTTTTGAAGGATTAACTCATGTGCTTCCGGTGCGGGTTTACTATGAGGATACCGACGCCGCCGGCATCGTATACTATGCTAACTACCTCCGATTTATGGAGCGTGGGCGGACGGATATGTTGCGTTTATTGGACATTGACCAGATTTCCACGGTTAATGGCGGTGAAAATCGGTCATCGGCGACACTTTTTGTGGTGCGAAGGTGCGAGGTCGAGTATCTAAGACCCGCCCGGCTCAATGAAGGGCTTCATGTGTACACGTCGCTCGACAAAGTAGGCGGAGCGTCGGTATTCATGGCACAGAAAATTTGCCGGGATGGCGTCCCGTTGATTGATGCCAGGGTAAGGATAGCTTGCGTTGCGGTCGATGGACGTCCAAAACGGATGGCGTCCAAGACGCGGGAAATATTTCGGTCATTAACATTGGATAACGAAGGGAATTTGCGAAATGCCGGTTGAAGAAGCCATTGTAGCGGTGGAACTAGAGACGGTGGCGCTCGATTTCTCTCCTTGGGGAATGTTCGTCCAAGCGGACAGTGTGGTCAAAGCCGTACTGATCATCCTTTTGATCGCCTCCGTTTGGTGCTGGGCAATCATCTTTCAGAAAACTTTGCGCTACCGCCGGGTGAACGCTAAAGCCGAAGAGTTTGAGCAGGAATTTTGGTCAGGCAAGTCGTTGGACGAACTCCACAAGCGGATCGGTGAAGTCGCGGATCATCCCCTCGCATTGCTGTTCACGTCGGCCATGAATGAATGGCGGCGGTCGGTTGAAAAAAGCCGATCGGGAAGCGGCCTCAATGCGGCCCTCCATGAGCGGGTCGAAAAAGTCATGCGGATTACCGTGACCCGCGAAATGGAGCGCCTCGAGAGTTACCTTGGCGTTCTGGCAACGGTTGGCTCGATCGGACCTTTTGTCGGCTTGTTTGGCACTGTTTGGGGGATCATGAACAGTTTCCAAGCCATTGCGGCCAGTCATAACACCAGTCTTGCCGTGGTCGCGCCGGGTATCGCCGAAGCCTTGTTTGCTACGGCTTTGGGTTTGGTGGCGGCTATCCCTGCGGTTGTTGCCTACAACAAATTCAATACCGATATGAGTCGCTATGCAAATCGTCTTGATGGGTTTGCTCACGAGTTTTCTGCCATTCTTTCGCGCCAAATCGACGAAGGAGCGTAAATTATGGATGTTGGAAGCGGTCGTTCTCGCGGCAGCTACGCGCCTATGAGCGAGATAAACGTGACGCCGTTCGTCGACGTGTTTTTGGTGTTGCTGGTTGTGTTTATGGTGACCGCGCCATTATTGGCGGTCGGCGTGCCGGTCGACTTGCCGCAGACCGAAGCTGCATCGCTGGAGGAAAAACAGGAGCCGATCACAATCTCCATCGACTTGGAGGGAAATATATATGTTCAGGAAACCGAGGTTTCCTTGGAGGATCTCGTGCCACGACTGTTGGCAATTTCGAGAAGTCGTGAAGAGACGCGCATTTATGTGCGCGGTGACAAAAATGTCGAATATGGCCGGGTCTTGATCGCCATGGGGCAGATCACCGCGGCTGGTTTCAGTAAAGTAGCCTTGATTTCGGAACTGCCGCCCAAACGCATACAATAGTGGGGGGTATGGAGGCCGTCGTTGCGCGCCGAATATGCTGATTATGCCCGTGCGGTTTTGCGATATCTTGCGCTACTATCGGTGCGCTCTGGGTTCCTTTATTCCTTTCTCCTTCATGTGCTGATTTTTGTCGTGGCGGTAAGCGATGTTTCGTTTCTTGGTCGCGAGCCGGTCATTGTTGATCGGCCAATTCCGGTCGAATTGGTGGTCATTGCTGAGCGCACAAATTTACCGAAGCCAAAGGTCACGCCAGAGCCCAAACCTGAGCGTCCTGAGGTTCATAAACCGGCACCGCCTCCAGCGGCTACCGCCCCTGACGCCGTTCCCCTCCCATCGCCCCCAAAAGCTAAACCGGTGAAGAAAAAGGAAGTCGTTCAAGTTAAAGTTCGGCCTAAGCCCAAACCCAAACCCCCGGTGCAGAAGGCCAAGAAACCAAAGTTCGATTCTGCGAAAATATCTGCTCTCCTTAACAAGATAAAAAAAGAGGAAAAGGCCGAGGAGGAGGAGCCCGACCAGCCGGATGTTAAATCGCCGCCGATTAACCGCCTTACCCAGGCGCTCGATCAACCGATGACTAATAGTGAAATTGATGCCGTTAAGATGCAGATATACGGTTGCTGGAGTTTACCAGCAGGTTCGAGCCGAGCGGAGAGTTTAGTCGTCAAAGTACGGCTGTTTTTGCATCGGGACGGATCATTGTCCCGGCAACCCGAGGTCGTTGACGCCGAGCGCATGACGCGGCCGGGCCAAGAGTATTTTAGGACTGCGGCTGAGAGCGCGGTGCGGGCAGTTAGGAAGTGTGAACCCTTGCGGATGCCTGCTAAGAAATACGAAGAATGGCGGGAAATGGTGCTGACATTTGATCCCAGTGAAATGCTGGGAGGATAAACATTATGACTCAGAAATTCGGCTTTTCCCTATTCTCGGGTAATTCAATGACCTGTACGAAATCGTGGCTATGTTTCATGGCCGTTGCACTGCTTTTAGCGTGCTTCGGCTCTTCGCCGGCCCGCGCATTTCTTGAAATCGATATCACCCAGGGCAATGTGGAGCCTCTGCCGATTGCCATCCCCAATTTTTTTGGCGTTCGCCATGCGGCCACCAGTCAATACGGAGACACCGGACGAATTGGCGCCAATATTACCAAAGTTATTACCGCCAATCTGGAACGTTCGGGCCTGTTCGAACCCATAGATCAACGGGCTTACATTCAAACCGCAGAAGCGGCGCAGGTACGCCCGCGTTTTGTCGACTGGCGACTGATCAACGCGCAAGCCTTGGTCACGGGTAAGTCCGAATTGCGTTCGGATGGTCAACTACGGGTCGAGTTCAGATTGTGGGACGTTTTTGCCGAGCGGCAAATGGTTGGCTTTGTTCATGTTACCACACCGGATAATTGGCGCAGCATTGCTCATCTCATATCGGACGCGATTTATAAGCGGCTGACCGGTGAAGGTGGATACTTTGACACCCGCGTGGTTTATGTCGCAGAAAGCGGCCCCCGCTCACGGCGGGTTAAGCGTCTCGCGATTATGGATCAAGACGGAGCCAACCATCGGCTGCTGACTTCGGGCGCGAACGATCTGATGCTGACTCCGCGATTTTCACCGACCGCGCAGATGATCACCTACATGTCGTTTTTCAATGATCGTCCGCGCGTGTATTTGTTCGATATCGACACCGGCAAACATGAGGTCATGGGCGATTTTCCGAGCATGACATTTTCGCCCCGATTTTCGCCTGATGGCAACCGGGTCATTATGAGTCTTGCCCGCAATGGTAATTCCGATATTTATGTGATGGATCTTCGGACCCGGGTGACCGAGCGGCTAACCAGTCATCCGGCGATCGATACCTCACCTTCGTATTCGCCCGATGGCCGGAAAATTACCTTCGAATCCAGCCGCGGGGGTAGTCAGCAAATCTATGTCATGGATGCGGACGGTGGCAGTGTGCGCCGCATTAGCTCGGGAAAAGGCTCGTTTGGGACTCCAGTATGGTCACCGCGAGGCGACTTGATCGCGTTTACGCGCGTGCGGCAAAGCATGTTCTCGATCGGTGTCATGCGGCCCGACGGCAGTGGTATTCGCATTTTGACCGAGAGTTTTATGGACGAAGGCCCAACTTGGGCGCCCAACGGCCGTGTGCTGATGTTTTCCCGCCAAACTCGCTATGATCGCCGGGGACTAGGGGGCAAGACGCGTCTGTGGTCAATCGACCTTACCGGCGGTAACGAACGCGAAGTGCTGACGCCGATGGATGCGTCTGATCCGGCGTGGTCACCCCTCATTCAAGAGACTAGGACGTACTCGGGTCAGCTATTGTTGTCTCCAGATAGGGAAACGGATTTTGCCAATCGATAGGATCAATTAATTTTCAAATTCTAGTCAAAAATGGACCCACACGTTGTCAAATCCAGAAAACACCCTGTTGAACTTTCTCCGGGCGTGTTAAGAGCACATTAATTGCTTGGAATGATTATTGCACTCGCAGTTGTGCCAAGTTGATCATCGCGCTACCGTGTCGTCAGGGATACCAACCGGAGCGCAGCCAGGGCCGTACGGGAGTTAGATAAAATGCACGTCAGAATGTCGGGTTTAAAAATATTGAGTCTATTTACCGCCCTTACGCTCGTGGCGGCATGTAGTTCGACATCGGATCAAATTGGTTCGAGTTCGTCATACGGCTCGTCTTCTGGGACTTCGGGCGTGGACACCGGGACCGTGAGCACGACACCGGCCGGGACCCAAGAAGACCTGGTGGTTAATGCCGGTGACAGGGTGCGTTTCGGCTATGACTCATTTGAGCTTTCTGCTGATGCACGTGGTGTATTAGAGCGCCAAGCTGCATGGCTCCAAAGCAACGGCAGCGTTAATGTGCTGATTGAGGGCCATTGTGACGAGCGAGGGACGCGCGAATATAACTTAGCTTTGGGTGATCGTCGGGCCAGCGCGGCTAAAAACTATTTGGTCGCCCTGGGCATTGCGGATAGCCGCATATCGACGATCAGTTATGGCAAAGAACGACCCATCGCCTTCGGCTCCATTGCAGCCGATTGGGCCATAAACCGCCGGGGCGTGACTGTCGTCAAATAGCTGGCGGCAAGTAACTGCCGTCAATTAGCCGCTTGGCATTTGGTTTCTAAAGCCAACCGATCTACGAGTTTAGAATTACCGTGTCTGGACCGACGGGTTTGGGCGCCGTATTTAGGCGTCGGGAAGTATTTATGACTAAAGCATTTCGTTTTGTATCGCTGTCTGTGTGTCTGGTGCTTGGCGTGTTTGCACCGCTCGTCGCTTATGGCCAAATGGAACGGCGGGGCGATTCGCTTCAGGGCTTGGAAAATCGGATACAACAACTTGAATACAAACTGAACCAATTGCGGCGGGATTTCGATACCGGCAGCGGCGCGGCGACGCCCGCGCGTCGGATCACCAGGTTCGGTTCAGGTACGACACCACTGCCTGATAATTTTGCGGCGCGGGTTGAAATCCGCATGAGTGAGCTCGAGCAAGAATTAACTCGTTTGACGGGACAGTTGGAGGAACAAGGTTTCACTTTATCCAGTGTGAGTACGCGGCTCGACAAATTGGTCGAAGACGTGGATTTCCGCTTGAGTGCCCTAGAAAGAGGGCCTTCTGCGGGTAATCGTTCGGGCGAGCCACGCCCTCAATTTTCGGGAAATGCAAGCTCCAGCAGGACCGAATCTGGGATACCGCCAGCCTCACCGTTGCCCGGTGCTGGATTGCCGCGCAGCTTGGGAACAATTTCATCCGACAATCCTAATGATCCCGCGACCAGGGGTGCGGCGCCAGGATCGGGTGGTTCCATGGCACGAATGCCGGCGCCAGCACAGCAACTCGCTCCGGTGGTGCCGCGGAAATTACCCGTGGGCACACCGAAAGAACAATACGACTATGCCTTTAAACTGGTGCGACAGGGCGATTACGCCGGGGCAGAATTAGCCTTTCGAGAATTTGGCCAACTCCATTCTTCCGACCCCTTAGCGGGCAACGCAGGGTACTGGTTGGGCGAGACGTACTATGTGCGGCAGGATTTCGTGCAGGCGGCGGACGCCTATATCGGCGTTGTTACCAGCTATCCTGACAGTCCCAAACGTTCCCACAGTATGTTGAAGTTGGGAATGAGCCTTCTTGCGTTGGGCGAAAAGCAGGAAGGTTGTGCCACACTGGGCGAGCTTTTAGCAAACGACAGCCAGAACCCGGCAGCGATCCGCGCGCGCGCGGAAAGCGAGCGGCAACGGGCTGGGTGCTCATAGAAACCGAACGGAGCTTGCCCGATGAAGGGTCAGGGCCGGATAGACATGTCAGAAGCCGGTGCGATTGAAGGAGCCGAATTCGACACCTTGATGGCGTCGCTCGGTATTGATCTGGCAAAACCGCGCTTGGCGGTGGCGGTATCCGGTGGCGCTGACAGTATGGCGCTTGTGCTGCTTGTCAGTGAATGGGTCCGGGCACAGGATGGCGAAGTGGTCGGTTTGATTGTCGATCATGGCCTTCGACCTGAATCGAAGGTTGAAGCGCAACGTGTTGCCGATCGGTTGAAGGATAAGGGAATATCTGCCCAGGTGTTGACTTGGGCGGGGCCAAAACCCAGCTCGAGTATTCAGGCTGAAGCCCGGGCCGCCCGTTACAAATTGCTGGTCGAGAAATGTGAAGCCCTAGGATTGCGTCATTTGCTGGTCGCCCACCATAAGGACGATCAGGCGGAAACATTCATGCTGCGATTGTCTCGCGGGAGCGGCGTGGACGGTCTTGCTTGTATGGCGCCAATTTCCCAACCCGATGTCAGCACCTCAACCCAGGTCCGATTGTTACGCCCATTTCTCACGGTGCCGAAGGCCAGGCTGATCGCGACCCTTCAACATCGGGGTGTCCCGTGGGTGGAAGATCCCAGCAATCAGTGTTTGGATTTTACCCGCGTGCGTCTGCGGGAGGTCCTAAAGGGCCTCGCCGGTGAAGGCTTCAGTTCTGGCCGATTGTCACGAGCCGCCCGTCGTATGGCCCGGGCGCGCGACGCCCTCAATAAAATGGCCAGCGAATTTGTAAGCCGGGTCGGGCATTTTGATAACAGTGGTTTTTGCGAAATCAAATTGACGGATCTGCGCGCGACGCCCGAAGAAATTTCTCTCCGTGGCCTGCTCATTATGCTGCATTGGGCGGGTGGGCATGGGAACGTGATCCGCTTGGAACGTGCTGAGCGTCTGCACGAGGAGATCATCGGCGCCGACAGCTTCGGCGGCAGAACTTTGGGGGGGTGCCGCGTACAATTGACTGAGCGCCCGCAAGGTCTGGTTTTGATGATTTGCCGCGAAGCTGCCGCCGCGCAGCATGAATTGCACCTAGCACCAGGGACCGAGGCCAATTGGGACGGGCGCTATAAAGTGGCGCTCGCTGCTGACAGCGATTCGCGTTCTCAACCGGTTCAGCCTTTGCCGTCATTGCTGGTTCGGCGATTGGGTGAAGATGGCTGGAGACAAATTTCGTCTGAAGTATCGGCAGACGCCCGGGCAAACATTCCGGTGGCGGTACGATCAACTTTACCAGCTTTATGGGACCCAATTGGGGTCGTATCTGTGCCGATAATGGGTTTTGAACGGGAAGGTTTAACCCCAGTTTGCCGAACGTTTACAACCGATTTTACCCCCTCACGGGCAGATTTTGGAATATAAGTATGTGATCCTGTCCGGAACTGAACTTGGGCAAGGATGTCTTCATACCTTTTCCGTAAATTGGGTTGAAGAAGTCGAATTTCCGCCGGTGCTTGTTTTCAGTCCGCCGTGCACTATTTGTAGGATAATTTCCATTGTCCGCCGTTTCCGGTAATATTGTAATTTCGGGCATCGGTCACATGAATGGACAGTGGTGGCCCATACGAAAGGCTCTCTAGTGAATAAATTCGGCAGAAATCTGGCATTGTGGGTGGTGATCGCACTCCTATTGGTCGCTCTGTTCAACCTGTTTCAGAACCCGACTGCGCGTGGACCCGGTACGGCGCTCGCGTTTTCTGACTTCCTCGCCGAAGTCGAAGCCGGAAATGTGGTTGAAGTTACAATCCAAGGACAGTCGATTAGCGGCCATTATTCGGATGGCCGGTCTTTCAGCACCTATATGCCGAATGACCCAACGCTGGTTCAGCGCCTACAAGATCGGGGCGTTCGTATCAGCGCGGCGCCCGTCGAAGACAATGTACCCAGCGTTTTCGGCATCTTGATTTCTTGGTTCCCCATGCTTTTGTTGATTGGGGTATGGATATTTTTCATGCGCCAAATGCAATCCGGTGGCGGAAAAGCAATGGGATTTGGGAAGTCCAAGGCCCGCCTGCTTACCGAAAGTCATGGCCGGATCACATTTGACGATGTTGCCGGCATTGATGAGGCCAAGGAAGAACTTGAGGAAATCGTCGATTTTTTGAAATCTCCGCAAAAGTTTCAACGACTAGGCGGCCGCATTCCTAAAGGGGCGTTATTGGTCGGCCCTCCCGGCACCGGCAAGACTCTGCTCGCACGCGCCATTGCGGGCGAAGCCAATGTCCCTTTTTTCACCATCTCAGGCTCAGACTTCGTTGAAATGTTCGTGGGGGTCGGGGCAAGCCGGGTCCGCGACATGTTCGAGCAAGCCAAAAAGAATGCACCGTGCATTATCTTTATTGACGAAATCGATGCTGTCGGGCGTCATCGCGGTGCCGGCCTTGGCGGTGGCAATGATGAACGCGAACAGACGCTCAATCAATTGCTGGTCGAGATGGATGGTTTTGAATCCAATGAAGGAGTGATCTTGATCGCCGCCACCAATCGGCCTGACGTTCTGGATCCGGCATTGTTGCGGCCGGGGCGGTTTGACCGGCAAGTCGTTGTTCCCCTCCCGGATATCATCGGCCGCGAGAAAATTCTCAAAGTGCACATGCGTAAAATTACGCTATCCACCGAGGTTAACCCACGCATCCTCGCCCGCGGTACGCCGGGCTTTTCCGGCGCCGATTTGGCCAACCTGGTCAACGAATCTGCCTTACTGGCGGCGCGGAAGGGACGGCGCTCTGTGGGTATGGCGGAAATGGAAGAAGCTAAGGATAAAGTCATGATGGGCGCCGAACGACGTTCCATGGTGATGTCCGATGACGAAAAGAAACTCACCGCTTATCATGAGGGCGGGCATGCGCTGATCGCTGCCCACTGTCCGGCTTCTGACCCCATTCATAAAGCGACCATCATCCCCCGCGGCCGCGCACTCGGCATGGTTATGCGTTTGCCTGAAAGGGATCATTTGTCGGTTTCGCGGGAGAAGATAACAACGGACATTTGTGTTGCCATGGGGGGTCGGATCGCCGAGGACTTGGTGTTTGGCTACGACAAAGTAACCTCGGGCGCTTCACAGGATATTGAAATGGCGACCAAGTTGGCGCGCGGCATGGTCACCCGCTATGGCATGAGCGACGAACTCGGACCATTAGCTTATGGCCAAAACGAAGAAGAAGTTTTCCTCGGCCATTCGGTGACCAGAACTCAGAATTTGTCTGAAGAAACGGCGCGAATTATTGACGTTGAGATCCGAAAAATCGTCGACGCCGCCTATGAACGCGCAAGAACCATCCTAACCGACAATCTGAATCAGTTGCACGACGTGGCAAATGCGTTGCTCGAGTACGAAACATTGAGCGGCGAGGATATTGCCACATTGCTCAGGGGAGAAGCGATTCATCGTCCGGATGAGAACGAACTGACGGCCGATGCGGATGGTTCATCGTCATCGGTTCCAGCCAGTGGCCCGACGCTGGGGCCGGAACCAGATCACGGTGGTCCAAACCCCCATCCGCAACCGAGCTCCTGACCGGATTGAGCGGCGTTTGCTCGCCGGATGTGGCCATGATGGCGGCTGCGAAATCATCTGTCTATCTTAAGCCCTGCGGAATGATATCGGGGACACTGGCGGCCGATGCCATTAAGAGCGGCCACGCCTTGCCGTTCGTGTCGTCGGGCCTTGCCTTTACCCAATGTGAGATCATCCGCCGGGTGCAGGGCGAAACACTATGCCGTGAATTTCTGACCGCCAGAGATATGGCAAGCGGGTCAAGGCGAGATGAACTGTCAGAACTCATCGTACGGGTAACGACAGAACGCCCGCCATTACGATTGAGCGCGGCGACACTCCTTTTTGACCGGCCGCTGGTGATGGGCATTGTCAACGTAACTCCGGATAGTTTCTCCGGTGACGGGCTCGCAGGGGATGTGACGGCGGCGATCGCGCGGGGCCGCCAGCACGTTGAAGAGGGCGCGGATGTGCTCGATATTGGTGGCGAGTCGACCCGACCTGGTGCTGATTTCGTCGACCCTGACGAAGAGTGCGACCGGATTCTACCGGTTATTTCAGCCCTTAAAGACTTGGGCGTGCCGATATCGGTCGATACCCGCAGGGCCAAGGTGATGACGGTGGCGACGGCTGCCGGCGCGACAATAATAAATGATGTATCCGCTCTTACCGGGGATCCGCACAGTTTGGACGTGGCGGCAGCAGCGGGCGCGGCGGTGGTGCTCAATCATATGCGCGGGTCTCCCCGGGACATGCAAGATAATCCGCACTACGCGGATGTGGTGCTCGATGTTTACGACGAATTGGCAGCGCGGATAGAGGCAGCGGTGGCCGCTGGCATTTCGCGGGAACACTTGATCGTCGACCCTGGCCTGGGCTTTGGCAAGACCGCTGCCCACAATTTTCAATTGCTTTCGAGCCTTGCGTTGTATCAAGGACTCGGGTGCCCGGTTCTCATCGGCGCCTCGCGCAAATCGTTCCTCGGCGCAATTTCAGGGGGAGGTACCCCGGCCGAACGGCTGCCGGGATCGCTCTCGGCAGCAATTGCCGCTGTTCAGCAAGGGGCGAACATAGTCCGCGTCCACGACGTCGCGCCCACCCGACAAGCCTTAAAGACATTGAGTGCTATAGACGGTGGAAATTGACTATCAGTCGCGTCGAATATGGTAGTAAATTGGGTCCTTAGCGCGGACGTATTTGCGGATCGGCGCAAGTCCAAATCAATTTAATTACGGCGGCAATCTGATGACACGAAAGTATTTTGGCACCGATGGTATTCGAGGTCAGGCAAATACCGAGCCGATGACAGCTGAAATTGTTCTCCGCGTTGGCCGGACGGCAGGCCATTATTTTACCCGCGGGGATCATCGTCACCGGGTGGTGATTGGCAAAGATACCCGACTTTCAGGATATATGATTGAGCCTGCATTGACCGCCGGGTTTGTCTCGGCGGGGATGGACGTGGTTCTGGTTGGACCTCTGCCGACGCCTGCGGTCGCCATGCTCACCCCTTCTTTGCGGGCTGATTTAGGGGTCATGATTTCGGCCTCCCACAACTCGTTTGAAGACAACGGCATCAAGTTATTCGGGCCCGACGGCTACAAACTTTCCGACGACGTTGAGACCGCGATCGAAGAGCGCATGGACAACGGCCACGATAGCGATCCCGTGCCGCCAATGTTGCTTGGCCGGGCGCGCCGGCTCGATGACGCAGCTGGTAGGTACATCGAGTTCGTCAAAAACACGGTGCCGAGCGGACTTATTTTGGATGGCCTAAGAGTCGTTGTCGATTGCGCAAACGGCGCGGCATACAAAGTTGCCCCTACTGTTTTGTGGGAACTGGGTGCAGATGTCATTCCCATCGGCGTCAACCCTGACGGGTTCAACATCAATAAGGATTGCGGTTCGACCGCGACCGGGCGCATGCAAGAAGAAGTGAAAGCGTGCAGCGCCGACGTCGGCATTGCACTGGACGGCGATGCCGACCGGGTCATTATGGCCGACGAAACCGGCGAAATATTGGATGGCGATCAACTCATGGCTTGCGTGGCCGAAAATTGGCACAAAAGCGGCCGGTTGCGCGGCGGTGGCATTGTCGCCACCGTTATGTCGAATTTGGGCCTCGAGAAGTATCTCGGCACGCTCGGCCTCTCTCTTGCCCGCACCAATGTGGGTGATCGCTACGTGGTTGAGCACATGCGCAATCACGGCTTCAACATGGGCGGAGAGCAGTCGGGACACATAGTTCTGAGCGACTATAACACCACCGGCGATGGCCTGATCGCGGCCTTGGAGGTGCTCAGTGTCTTGGCACAAACCAAACGCCGCGCCAGTGAAGTTTGTCGGATTTTCCAGCCCTATCCGCAATTGCTTGAGAACGTGCGTTATAAGAACGGTATGCTGCCGTTGGACGATTTGGCTGTGAAGTCGGTCATCGAAGAATGCGAAAAAAGACTGGGGGGTGCAGGTCGTTTGGTCATCCGTAAGTCGGGCACCGAGCCGTTGATCCGGGTCATGGCCGAGGGCGAAGATGCGCTATTGGTGCGCGATGTCGTCAACAAGATCGTTGGCGCCGTGGAGCAAGCGGTGGGGTGAAGGGCCGGGTTCTCATTGTCGCCGGTTCTGACAGTTCAGGCGGCGCCGGCATTCAGGCGGATCTAAAAACTGTGACCGCCCTGGGGGCCTATGGCGCGTCGGCGATCTCGGCGATTACCGTGCAATCGACCATGGGCGTGGACAGCATATTTCCGATACCGGCAAATGTAATTGCGGATCAAATGCTGGCGGTGCTCAACGATATCGGCGCTGACGTCGTGAAACTTGGCATGCTCGGGAACTCTGAGGCGGTGCACGCGGTCGCCGATGTATTGGACCGTACAGACAACATTCCTGTGGTGATCGATCCGGTTATGGTGGCCACCAGTGGCGACAGATTATTCGATCCGTCAGGAACCCATGCTTTGATGACGCGGCTTATCCCACACGCCACGTTGGCCACCCCAAATGCCGAGGAAGCAGCGGCGCTCGCCAGCATGCCGACGACTACCGCTGACGAAATAAAAGCGGCCGCGCGGACAATATTGGCGGCCGGTGCGAAGGCGGTCATGGTTACCGGTGGTGACGTTCCCGGCGATATAGTGACCGACTATCTAATAACCGATCAGGAATTCGAAGTCCTCTCCGCTCCCCGGATCGAAAGCACCAGTACCCATGGGACTGGGTGCACTTTTGCCAGCGCCGTAGCTGCGGGTCTGGCACAAGGGATATCTTTGCGTCCGGCGATTGAACGGGCTCGGGCGTACGTGCGGGCGGCAATTCAGTCGGGGCCTGGCTATGGCAAGGGACAGGGTCCCTTAGATCATAGTCACAGTATTCCGTCATTTGAGCCGAAAGCACTCAATGACTGAGGGACGGTTTAATATTGAGATACGGCTTGCCAGCGGCTCAAGCGGTTTACCAAAAACTCGGATTCGCGCGAGAAAGCCCCGATGGGTCCTCTGGTATCCAACGTTTTTCACTCGATCTCAGGGAAAGCACGCCTGTGAATGACCGCAAATAATTCCTGAAATAGAAAAAACGAACACTGTACACGTCTTTTTAATGTTTAATTTCAAGGGGTTAATGAGATACCTAACATTCGGGGTGACGTTTTAGTTCCACCACCAGACCGTACCGCCAAATCAGTTCATTTAGCAGTGGTATTGAGTCCTGAACTATCATTAATTACACTGGCGTTTAATTATTGGCCATTGATCGAGGGGATATCATGATTCAAGGTCCTATATCGGCAGATTCTCATATCACCGAGCCGCCGAATTGCTACATCGATTACATTGACCCCAAATATCGGGACGACGCTCCTTATGTGACTGCGGATGATCAAGGCGGCGAACGCTATGTCATTCCGGGCATGGAAACGACCATCCCCCTGTCATTGATTGCCGCAGCCGGGATTGAAGCGCAAAAGCTGTCCCCGGTAGGGACTAAGTTTTCGGAGCTCCACCGTGGCGGTTGGGACGGCACTGTGCGCGCGGCTGATCAGGACAGAGACGGTGTTGGCGCTGAAATCATCTATGCAAGTGTCGGCATGGCCCTGTGCAGTCACCCCGATTGGAATTACAAACACGCCTGCTTTGAAGCTTACAATCGCTGGTTGGCTGAATTTTGTGCCGATGCCCCAAGCCGCGTTTTTGGGTTGGCGCAAACCGCGATCATTTCAGTTGAGCAGTCGATCAAAGATTTTGAGAAAGCCAAGGAGATGGGTTTTGTCGGCATAATGATGCCGGGCGATCCCCAGCACGAGGATTACGACCATCCCATGTACGACCCCTTGTGGGAATGCGCGGCGGACCTCAATCTGCCTTTATCGTTCCACATTCTTACGTCTAAACGTGGTGAGCTCCAAACCGTCTTGGCTGCAACCCGCGGCAATAAGTTGAACGGATTTTTGAACATTATCCGCAGTTGCCAGGACATCATTGGGCTGTTCACCCTGGGCGGCGTGTTTGAGCGCCATCCGAATCTCAAGATGGTGTGTGCTGAAGCCGATGCGGGCTGGGTCCCGCACTACATGTACCGCTCAGACCACTTCTTTGAACGCCATGGTTATTGGATGGAAGCGCGCCAAATTTCACGTTTGCCCAGTGAGTACATCCGCGAAAATATTTGGTTCACCTTTCAAGACGACGCCATCGCCTTCCAATCCTTGGAAATGATGAATCCCAAACGCTTATGCTGGGCGAGCGACTTCCCGCACAGTGATTCCACGTGGCCTGATTCGCAAGCCGTGCTCGAAAAGCACACCAAACACTTGACGGCCGAGCAACGGGATTGGGTGACACGCACAAACGTCGCCGAGCTTTACAACCTGCCGACAGCTTAAAGGCCAGTATATGTTTTATGACCGCGCCATTTCGGCAGACTCGCATATCACCGAGCCGCCAAATTGCTACATAGATTACATCGATCCCAAGTTCCGGGACCGGGCACCGACAATTGTGAATGATCCCAAATATGGCGATGTCTATGTGATTGAAGGACTGGCTCGGCCGGTCCCCATGGGTTTGATCGCGGCGGCGGGCAAAGATCCAAAAACCTTACGGGTCAGCGGGGCCAAGTATGAAGAACTGCACCGCAGTGGCTGGGACCCAAAGTGCCGGATCGCCGACCAGGATCGGGACGGGGTGGTGGCCGAAGTCATTTATCCAACTGTCGGTATGATGATTTGCAATCATCCGGACTATGCCTTCAAGCGCGCTTGTTTTCAGGCCTACAATCGCTGGCTCGCTGAATATTGTGACGAGGACACCAAGCGGCTAATTGGACTTGGCCAGTGCGCCATGTCGTCGGTTGAAGAGACGCTTCAAGACTTGCGCGACATTAAAGCACTCGGATTTGCTGGGGCCATGCTCGCAGGAAACCCGGCAGAAGAAGATTTTGACCACCCCATGTACGATCCCGTGTGGGAGCTCGCGCTGGAGCTGAATTTGGTTCTGTCGTTTCACATTTTGACATCGAAATCCGATGATTTGACGACCCAACGGGGGCCAAAAATCAACAGCTTCCAGGCCATCATCCGCGGCTGTCAGGACATTATGGGCACCTTTATATTCGGTGGCGTGTTTGACCGTTTCCCGGATTTGAAGATCGTGTGTGTGGAAGCGGATGCCGGCTGGGTGCCGCATTATATGTATCGTATGGACCATGCCTATGATCGACATCGGTATTGGATGAAAGCGCCAAAACTGGAACAAATGCCGAGCGATTATTTTCGCGAAAACATTTATCTGACTTTCCAAGATGACTGGGTGGCCTTTGCGACTAAAGATTTGATGAATGTGAAGCGGCTGATGTGGGCTAACGATTTTCCCCACAGCGATTCAACTTGGCCAAATTCCCAAGAAATGCTGGCCGAGCACACCAAAAACCTGACCAAGCAGGAAATTGATTGGGTTCTACGCGAAAATGTGGCGGACCTATATAATTTGAATTTTGACTAGCGCGTGGCAGTTGCCGGGGTGCCCGGCAAGCCTCAGGAGGGCTTACATATGAACTACGATCTGAAAATTACCGGCGGGACAATCATCGATGGAACCGGCGCAGACCGTTACCAAGGTGATGTCGGCATTAAGGATGGGGTAGTTGTTGCCCTGGGCACTGTTTCCGGTACTGCGACAAAAGAAATAGATGCGACCGGTAAGATCGTGTCGCCCGGTTTTGTCGATGCACACACCCACTACGACGCTCAAATTTTGTGGGATCGCATGATGACGATCTCGCCCTGGCATGGGGTCACGACCATCGTCATGGGCAACTGCGGATTTGGCGTCGCGCCGACCCGGCCTAAGGATCGTGGAACCATTATGCGCACGCTCGAAAAGGTTGAGGGCATGAGCATGGACGCACTTGAAGAAGGTCTAGGCTATGACTGGCCGTTTGAAACCTTCCCCGAGTATATGGATGCGGTGGAGAAACAAGGATCGGCCATCAACGTTAGCGTCTTTTTGGGCCATACACCCTTGCGACTCTACGTCATGGGCGAAGATTCGACCGAACGTGAAGCCACCCCGGAAGAGATCGAGAAAATGCGGGAGATCATTGCCGAGGGCCTTGACGCAGGGGCAATCGGCTTCGCGACGTCCAAATCACCAACCCATGTGGGCGCCAAGGGAAAACCGGTCCCCAGCCGGGTGGCTAGTTTTGAAGATGAAATTATGCCGTTGGTGCGCGTCTTGGGTGAAAAAGAAATGGGTCTCATTCAAGTGACCATTGGGGCGGATGTGGTTCAAGAACAGTTCGCCCAAATGGCCCGGGAAACTGGTCGGAACGTGACTTGGACCGCCTTGCTAACCGGTCTTTCCCTGGGCGGCGACAACCACAAAGTGCAAATCGAAAAAGCCCACAAGATTAGAGCGGAAGGCCTCAACGTCTATCCGCAAGTCACGCCAAGGGCGCTCAACTTCGAGATGCACATGGGCGCGCCGTTTCTTTATGAGAGCATGTCGCTGTTCCAATCCGTGTCTCAGGCAGATCATGAAGGTAAAAAAGAAATTTATCGCGACTCTGAGTTCCGCGAAAAGTTCAAACAAAGACTGATGCCGGGAAGCCGCTTCCTGGTTGCCGGCGGTTGGCACAAGACGGTTATTTCCTACTACCCGCCGGATCCCAGTCTTGAAGAGCGCACTCTGGTCGAAGTTGCGGCGGAGCGTGATACTGATCCTCTCGATCTGATGCTCGACCTCTCGCTCGACACTGATCTCAAAGCGCGATTCCGCACCCCTGTGGCCAACCACGACGAAGACGAGGTTGAACCCCTAATGTCGGATGAATGCACTGTGCTCGGCCTGTCCGACGCGGGTGCGCACGCGAGCCAATTGTGCGATGCCTGTTATGCGACCTATCTATTGGGCCATTGGGTACGGGAAAAGGGTGCGATCACGCTTGAGTACGCGGTCAAACGGCTGACGTCGCAAGCCGCAGATGTATTCGGTATTACGGATCGTGGCCGGCTTGCGATCGGCGTGCCGGCGGATGTGGTTGTTTTTGATGCAGATACCGTCGGCGCCGGGGGCCTTGAACGGGTCCACGACCTTCCCGGCGGTGTGGATCGCCTTATATCCCAGGCGTCCGGTATTGAAGCCGTTATCGTAAACGGCACACTTTTACGCCAAAACAATCAAGATTTGCTGAGTGCAAACGATACTCTTCCGGGTAAATTGTTGCGCGGTGGACGAGCGGCATCGAGCCTCGAGCAAGCTGCTGCAGAGTAGTCATTACGCAAAATTGAGGGCGTGGATCGGAATTCTGATCCACGCTCTTTTTCTGCCCACAGTTGATCCATAAACGAACACAAATAGCACCAATCAATTTCATTTCATTTCGCTGAACTGTGCTCTAATATCCGCGGCGATTTTGCCGTTTTCCCAACGATATTGGTCACCGTGAAAGGACGCCCCATGTCGACCGCTATCAGTGCCGAAACCACTCAAATGCCCTTGGTGCGGCCTGCAAGTCCAAATTTTTCCTCAGGCCCGTGCGCGAAGCGCCCTGGTTGGACGACCGACGTTTTAAGTGATGCCCTCGTTGGGCGCTCTCATCGCTCGAAACCGGGCAAAACTAAGTTGGCGGCGGCAATTGATCTCACGCGCGAAGTTTTAGGCGTTCCTGAAGATTATCGCATCGGTATCGTCCCGGCGTCGGACACGGGTGCGTTCGAAATGGCCATGTGGTCACTATTGGGTGCGCGCGGTATTGATGTGTTTGCGTGGGAGAGTTTTGGCAAGGGTTGGGTCACAGACATCCAAAGGCAATTGAAACTCGATGACTTGCGGGTTATGGAGGCCGAATATGGCGCGCTTCCGGATCTCACCGTCGCCGATCCGTCTCGCGATGCTGTCTTCACCTGGAATGGCACAACCTCGGGGGCGCGCGTTCCCAACGGTGATTGGATTGCGGCGGATCGAGAAGGCCTTACCTTGTGCGACGCGACTTCAGCGGTGTTTGCCATGGAATTGCCGTGGGACAAGCTTGATGCGGTGACTTACTCGTGGCAGAAAGTATTGGGAGGAGAAGCCGCCCACGGCGTGATTATCCTCAGCCCGCGTGCTGTCGAGCGGCTCGAGAGTTATGCGCCCCCTTGGCCGACGCCCAAAATATTTCGGCTGACCAAGGGCGGTAAGCTGATCAGCGGCATATTCAAGGGCGAAACCATCAACACGCCATCCATGATTTGCGTTGAAGATTATTTGGACGCGCTGAATTGGGCGAAAGGTGAAGGCGGACTGGCGGGATTAATAACGCGGTCTGAGCGTAACTTAGCCGCGATCGAGGTCTGGGAAGCTACCAGCAATTGGGCCGCGTTTCTGACCGAAGATCCAGCGATCCGGTCAAGTACATCCGTGTGCCTCAAGATCATCGATCCTTGGTTCGTGGGTCTCAGCGCCGATGAGCAAGCGGCGACGGCGAAGAAAATGGCGTCGATATTGGACACTGAAGGCGTTGCCTTTGACATCGGCGCTTACCGAGACGCACCGCCGGGACTTCGTTTGTGGGCCGGGGCGACGGTCGAGACATCGGATTTGGAAGCCTTGTTCCCATGGCTCGATTGGGCTTTTGGCGAAGTTAAGGCGAGTGGCGGCTAGAACGGGGCACACAAACGAACATGGTCAAAGTACTGATATCTGACAAAATGAGCCCGCGCGCCGCCGAGGTGTTTCGCGCGCGCGGCATCGATGTGGACGAAAAGCCCGGCATGTCGGCGGACGAACTCATCGCCTGCATTGGTGACTACGAAGGTCTTGCCATCCGGTCGGCAACTAAGGTCGTCGCCGAAGTGATTGCGGCTGCGGACAATCTAAAAGTCATCGGCCGTGCTGGCATTGGCGTCGATAACGTCGATATTCCAGCCGCAACGGCGCGCGGAATTGCGGTCATGAATACCCCTTTCGGCAACTCGATCACCACCGCTGAGCATGCGATTGCCATGATGATGGCGCTCGCCCGGGACATCCCCACCGCCGACCGTTCCACCCAGAATGGCAAGTGGGAGAAGTCGCGTTTTATGGGTGTCGAAATCACCGGCAAAACCCTCGGAGTCATCGGCTGCGGCAACATTGGCTCCATTGCCGCCGACAGGGCCCTTGGACTGCGTATGAAGGTGGTTGCTTTTGATCCTTATTTGTCGCCCGAGCGCGCTATCGATTTGGGCGTTGAAAAGGTTGAACTGGACGACCTGTTTGCGCGCGCGGACTTCATCACCTTGCATACGCCGTTGACCGATTCGACGCGTGACATCATTGACGCCGCCGCAATCAAGAAGATGCGTAAGGGCGTTCGGATCATCAATTGCGCCCGCGGCGGTCTGGTGAACGAAGCCGCTGCGAAAGCGGCCCTCCAAAGCGGACACATCGGGGGACTGGCGCTTGACGTATTTGCGGAAGAACCCGCGAAGGAAAACGATTTGTTTGGCGTGGATAATCTGGTCGCGACACCGCATTTGGGGGCATCGACAACAGAAGCGCAAGAGAACGTGGCCCTGCAGGTTGCTGAGCAAATGGCCGACTTTCTCATCGACGGCGCGGTGACCAACGCGCTCAATATGGCATCGGTATCGGCTGATGACGCGCCCAAGTTGCGCCCTTACATGCAGTTGGCAGAGCAGTTGGGCAGTTTTGCCGGACAAATTACTGAAACCGGATTAAAAAGCGCGACCATTGAATACGAGGGTCATGTCGCCGGCCTAAACACCCGTCCGCTCACCGCGATGGTAGTCCAGGGCTTGCTCGCGCCGCTTCTCGATCAGGTCAATATGGTCAACGCGCTTGTCATTGCCAAAGAACGCAATATTGAGATCACTGAAGTTATCCGCGACCGGGTGGGGAACTATAACACCTTAATTCGGTTAAAAATTATCACCGAAAAGGGGCCTCGCGATGTGGCCGGCACTTTATTTGCGGATGAGAAACCACGCATCGTTGACGTGAATGGTATCCATGTAGAGGCCGAGTTAACCCCAAAAATGTTGTTCGTGATCAACGACGATAAACCCGGTTTTGTCGGCTCACTGGGTGCTTTATTGGGGTCAGCCAATATCAATATAGCGACATTCCATCTGGGGCGTGCGGAAAAAGGCGAACTAGCCCTGGCTTTAGTGTCAGTTGACCAAGAGATTTCCGACGACCTACTGAACGACATGACCGCATTACCGCAGATCATGCAGGTGAAGGTTCTGAATTTTTAATTTAACCGCCCGACCGCCGCCGGAAACTCTTTACCGTGCACCTTCCGATCCTATGGCGGCCATCGGGTCAAGTCATGTAGAGTGACGCTCCCATGAACGAATATTCACAGCGCGCCCTTTTGCCTGAGGGACTTCATGATGAAATTATGCCCACGGCGGAAGCCGAGGCCAGGATCGTCCATGCCTTGACGGCGTGTTTTGCGTCGCATGGGTATGATTTAGTGGCCCCGCCGTTGATCGAGTTTGAGGAAAGCTTGTTGTCGGGACCGGGGGCGGTGCGCGGCGCGCACATGTTCAGGTTAATGGATCCGCAAGGACAAGCAACGCTCGCGCTGCGCTCGGACATCACGCCACAAATCGCGCGGATCGCCGCCACCCGGCTTGCCAGGGCCGAGCGCCCCTTGAGGCTCGCCTATTCCGGTCAGGTCCTCCGCGTGCGCGGCAACCAACTGCACCCTGAACGGCAATTTACACAAACCGGTGCCGAATTGGTTGGGGTCGATACAACAGCGGCGAACGTCGAAGTTATTCTGCTAGCGGTCGAAGCCCTAAATGCCTTGGGTGTCGAAGGCCTGTCGGTCGATCTTATTCAGCCTACGTTAGTGCCGGCAATTTGCGATGCATTTGGCCTGGATGCCGACACGGCGCTCAAGGTCCGCACCGCCCTGGACGCCAAAGATGTGGGCGCCTTGTCGGGCTTGGGCGGCGATGCCGAGCATGTACTCGCACGCCTGCTCGCGGCGGCGGGGCCCGCTGATGCTGCGTTCAATGTTTTAAAAAGTCTCAATTTGCCCGCGTCGGCGGCGCAAAAATGCGCAGATTTGTGGGACGTATGCGCGCAAATCACGGCCGCAGTGCCGGATCTTAAAGTGACCGTCGATCCGGGTGAGTTTCGCGGCTTCCGCTACCACACCGGCGTTTGTTTCAGTTTCTTTGCCGCCCACGGGCATCGGGAATTGGGCCGCGGCGGCCGCTATCTGATTGATTCTGCGGGTAATGGATCGGGGGGTGAAAGCGCCACCGGCTTTACCATCGCCACTGATAGCCTGCTTCGGGTTTTGCCTGATCTGACGCCACCCCGCCGGCTTTTTATGCCTTTCGACGCCGCCGCCGACGCCGGGGCAAAATTAAGATCTGAAGGCTGGCAAACCGTCGCCGGTCTGGAGCCGGTGGCAGACGACTTTGCAGAAGCGGAACGGCTTGGTTGCGATCACGTGCTGCGCGATTCGGAAGTAGTCTCGTGTGGGGGCCGGAAAAATTAACAAAGCGAGTGCTGTCTAATGTCAAACGTTGTGGTCGTCGGCGCCCAGTGGGGTGACGAGGGCAAGGGAAAGATTGTTGACTGGTTGTCCGAGCGGGCCGATGTTGTGGTGCGCTTTCAGGGCGGGCATAATGCCGGCCACACGCTGGTAATTGACGGCACGGTATACAAGTTAAGCCTATTGCCCTCGGGCATTGTCCGTCCCGGGAAGATGTCGATATTGGGCAATGGCGTGGTGATCGACCCATGGGCCCTCATGAACGAGATCGAGGTGTTGGGCGGTCAAGGGATCAACGTGACTCCCGACAATCTGAAAGTTGCCGAGAACGCCGTACTTATATTACCTCTCCATCGGGATCTGGATGGCATTCGCGAAGACGCGGCTGGCGACACCGCTATCGGGACAACCCGGCGGGGTATCGGACCCGCGTATGAAGACAAAGTCGGCCGGCGCGCCATTCGGGTCTGCGACCTAGCAGACGCAGGGGTGCTCAACACGAAGCTCGACGGCTTGCTTGCCCACCATAATCCCCTGCGCCAAGCAGCGGGAGAGGCACCCATCAACAAGCAGGAAATTCTTGATCGTTTACTCGCGGTCGCGCCCGGCATACTCGCCCACATGGATGTGGTGTGGCAGCGTTTGGATGAGGCCCGGCGCGCCGGCAAGCGCATATTGTTTGAGGGCGCCCAAGGCGCCATGCTGGATGTGGACAGCGGAACCTATCCCTATGTGACGTCGTCCAATACGTGCGCCGGTGAGGCTTCTGTTGGCAGTGGAATCGGGCCAGGCGCATTGGGATATGTATTGGGGATTACCAAGGCTTATACGACACGCGTCGGCAGCGGACCGTTTCCAACCGAGCTTCATGATGAGATTGGCCGCGGCCTCGGCGAGCGTGGCCATGAGTTTGGCACGGTCACCGGCCGGCCACGGCGATGTGGTTGGTTTGACGCGGTGATGGTTGGTCAAGCGATTAAGGTCGGCGGTATCGACGGGATCGCACTGACCAAGCTTGATGTGCTCGACGGCATGGATCACCTGAAAGTGTGCACGGGCTACCGGATTGGCGACAAAGTCATCGATCATTTTCCGGCATCTGTCGCGAATCACACCGAATTGACGCCGGTATACGAAAAAATGGACGGTTGGTCCGAAAGTACCCGTGGCGCCCGCAGTTGGGCTGATTTGCCGGCTTCGACGGTCAAATACATAAGACGGGTGGAAGAGCTCATCGGGGCGCCAGTTTCCTTGCTGTCGACGAGCCCCGAGCGCGAAGACACCATACTGGTTCGGGATCCATTTCAAGATTGAGTTAAGGTCTTATGCTGAAACACTGATCCTCCGTTTGCTATTATCGGATAGATTGTAGGCACGCTTCTTAAAATCCAAAAAAATTGGGTGGCATGCCAGACTTACTGGATCAAATCTCTACGGCCGAAGTAGCCGAATCGCCCACTGCTGCCAGTCAATCCGCGAATTCTCGGCGATCCAGAGAGGCGGCCAAGGTGCCTAATTAACTATATTAATGGTGCGCCGTGCTCATCTTTCGCAGCGGCTTTGACCCCTTTTTGCACCTTTTCGAAGGCCCGCACTTCGATTTGGCGGACGCGTTCGCGACTGATGTTGTAAACCTTACTCAGGTCTTCAAGCGTGGGGGGGTTCTCCTTCAGCCGCCGTTCGGTGAATATATGTTGTTCGCGTTCGTTCAGGGCTTCCATGCCGACACTCAATAATGCGCGGCGTTTTTCGAGTTCGTCCCTCTCGACAACGGTGGTTTCCTGATCAACCGTCTCATCCACCAGCCAATCCTGCCACTCGCCATCTCCGTCAATACGCATCGGAGCATTCAATGAGTGATCGGGACCGGACATGCGCCAATTCATATGCATGACGTCGTTTTCAGAAACGCCAAGAGTTTCCGCAATTTGCGCAACATTCTCGGGCTTCATGTCACCATCGTTAATTTCGCGAAGCTGGCCTTTCAATTTACGTAAATTGAAGAACAATTTTTTCTGAGCGGCGGTCGTGCCCATTTTCACCAGTGACCACGAACGCAACACGTATTCATGGATGGAGGCCCGAATCCACCACATGGCATATGTTGCCAAGCGGAAACCCCGGTCAGGCTCAAACCTTTTGACAGCTTGCATCATGCCAATATTGCCTTCGCCAATCAGTTCATTGACCGGTAAGCCGTAGCCGCGAAAACCCATGGCAATCTTGGCAACCAAGCGCAAATGGCTGGTGACCAGTGTATGGGCAGCATCTAGGTCGTCATCTTCGCGCCAGCGTTTGGCCAGCATGTATTCCTGGTCAGCTTCGAGCATGGGGAACTTGCGAATTTCACGCAAATAGCGGCTTAAGCCGCCCTCCGCCGAAGGAGAGGGCATCCTTATCAAAGATTTGGTAGCGGATTTAGCCGTCTTTGTGATTTTGCTCACCGATCGAGTACTCCCTATAGGGCGCATTGGTCCGGGGCGCCGGTTCGACATTTGGTCATCCGTAACGTCACGAGTAGCGCAGTTTAGTGGCGACGCGTCGGTTTTTTAGCATTCTGCCGGTGAGAGTGCCAAAAAGTTAACATAAGGCACTGGGAAAGTCAAGGAACGGGGCAACCTGTTATTATTGTCCTCAATTTACAGTGTTAATTAGTGTAATTCAAAACTGGATATCAAATGCAGAAACTCACTCGGCAATTCGGACTTAAAATTCAGGCGTTTGCCACTGACCGGATGGTCAAAGCCTAAGATACCAGCATGCAGTGCTTGTCGGTTAAACGCGGATAGGGCCTGAATGCCGTCGTTTTGAAGGCCTTTTCGCGGGCGCCGCCCGCCGTAAAGAGGATCGCCCACGACGGCATGACCCAGCGTCGCCAAATGCACTCGAATTTGATGTGTGCGGCCTGTTTCGAGCCGGCATTCTACTACCGAAGCAGTAGATTCCAAAGATTTCCTCACCCGATAGTGGGTGATTGCCGGTTTGCCCCGACCTTCGACAACGGCCATTCTTGTACGATGTTTCGAATCGCGGCCGATGTTGCCAACAATTTTGCCGACCGGTGGTCGGGGCAAACCCCAAACCAAGGCCACATAAATTCGCTCGATCGAGTGACAGGCGAATTGTTCGGCCAAGCCGGTGTGCGCGCGATCGGATTTGGCAGCGACCATCAACCCGCTGGTATCTTTGTCCAAGCGATGAACGATCCCCGGCCGGCGCACCCCGCCTATCCCCGATAGACTGTCGCCACAATGGGCGAGCAAGGCATTGACCAGCGTCCGGTCAGGATTACCCGGCGCCGGATGAACCACCAATCCCGCGGGCTTATCAATGACGACGAGCTGATCGTCTTCATAGACAATGATCAAAGGAATTTCTTGTGCCGCCGGAATGGCGCTCTCAGGCGGTGGTATGCGGAGCTCAAGGGTCAGGCCTGGTTTGACCCGGTATGACGGCTCGGATATGGTCACCAACGTATCGCCGGGGTGATCGGGATTGGCAACCGTCACCATGGATGCCTGGATCAACCTTTTTATGCGCATGCGGCTGAGATCGGAAAAGGCCATGCTGAAGAATTTGTCCAAGCGTGTGCCGTCGTCATCTGGACCGACCACAATAGTGCGGACTTGAAGAACGGGCCTCGATCGTTCGTTTGGAGTGCTCATGACAGAGAATGTGACCGAACAACACCGCGCACTCAAGTTTGTTGTAATCGCACTTGGCTCGCTGATTGTCTTGGTCATTGGTATTATCGCGACAACTGTCACCAACCGCATGGCGGGATCAGTTCGTGACGAACCCTTGCCATTGCCCAAAAGCTCTCAACCCGGACATCCGGTATTCTTCGGCGACGTGCCGGTAGTCATTCCGGAGGGTGTGCATGTGGTCCAAATGTCGGTTTCGGGCGACCGGCTTTTGTTGCTGCTGCAGGACGCGGCAGGTGATCACCGGATTCATGCCGTCGATGCACGCACCGGCGCGTATTTGGGCACTTATCGTCTGACCTCCGGCGACCAGCCAGGTCCATGATCGTACTAACCCCCGCTCACTTGAGACAGATTGTTGATTTGGCTGAAGCGGCGTATCCAGCCGAGTGTTGCGGCTTGCTGGTCGGTAAGGCGTCCGACACAAGTGACGTTGATTGGCGGGTGGCCCGGGTAGAGCCCAGCGAAAATATGGCGCCTGCCGGCCGCAATGATCGTTTTGAGATCGATCCCCTACTGCGGCTGAGGCTGCAAAAGGAACTACGTGATGGCGCTGAAAGCGTGATTGGGGTTTATCATTCCCACCCGGATGGCCCGGCGCAACCTTCATTAACCGATCTTGAAAATGCTTGGGAGCCGGAGCTTATCTGGCTGATTACGTCGGTCAATAAAGGGCAAGCGATCCAAACGACCGCTCACCGGTTAGTTGAGCAAGCGTTACGCTTCGAGGACTTGCCGCTTAGGACCAGCGACTGGCGCCAGGTGCCCACCCGTCCTCCGGTCGATGGACTGCCCAGCGGTGAGTGATAAAAGTCTTGATCGTCTTTGAGCCCGGGGTTATTTGTGACCCCTTGGTTCTCAGTCCCCTTCGTCTAGTGGTCTAGGACATCGCCCTCTCACGGCGAAAACAGGGGTTCGAGTCCCCTAGGGGATGCCAAATATTACAAGGACTTAGAGGAAGATAACTCTGGGTCCTTTCTAATTTAGGCAATGTTTAGGTAACAGGCAGTGTTTGGAGGGCATGTTGAAGGAGTCGGCCTTAACATTGGCTAGGCGCTCTCCAGCAGGGTCTGTCAACTTAACTTAAGCGAAGTCAGCGGCAATCCCAGGGGCAGTTCAGCTTAGGCAGCGGCTGTCACGACCTGCCATTCTTCCGTCGCCTGATTTCGGAAAGTTCTGAGTGTAGCTCTGGAGACGAGATGGCGTTGGACATTGAACAGATTGTAGATCGGACCGTGATTGGAGAGGAATCTTTGGGCGGAAGCTTGTGATTTGAAGCGTTGCATCTTTCGTTCTCTCCGCCGTATCGGGACGTGCGAGCTTTCGGCGCGATTGTTCAGTCGATGACCCATTTCATGAAGGTGACCGAGGCCCAGGTCACGGAGTGCAGCGCCGTAGGACTTCAGCTTGTCCGTCACGATCTGTGTCGGACGTACACCCTGTTTCCGCAGCAATTTCCGCATAAGTCTAAAGGCGGCCCGCTTGTTCCGGCGCTTTTGGACCAGGACGTCAAGGACCTCGCCCTCACCGTCAACAGCGCGCCACAGATACATCTGCTTGCCAGCAATATTCACAAAGACTCCGTCCAGGTGCCAGACGTCGAACGCGGGATCGCGGCGCCTGCGGATCCGGCGAGCATAGGCTCGTCCGAATTTCAGCACCCACAGACGGACCGTCTCGTAAATTACATCAACGCCGCGGTCCGCAAGAAGGTCCTCAACATCGCGATAACTCATCGTGAAACGGAAGTAGAGCCATACGGCTTTCCGGATTATGTCGGGATGGAAACGATGGCGTCGGTACGAGATTTTGCGCATACGACAATCGTATCAGCCGAATACGCGATCACCGTGAGTTAAGTTGACAGACCCCCGGATGTTTGTGTTTCCTAAGACCTTGACCTTCTCATTTATGGTGTGCCGATCAATTCAGCGGCTAACCCGTCCAGTTCGGATAAAATTCCTTCTGTGTCCATGGCTTGAAGCCACACAACTAAGCGGTTTGCACCGGCTTGCTCGACTGCGTCCCGGTCGGCGGACGCGCGCCATTGACCATCCAAACCAAAGGCGGTGATATCGAGGGTCGAGAAGTCGCGGCCTTTCTCGGCGCACACTTGCATGAGCCGGCTGACCCCGGCGGCGATGTCATCGGCGGTTTCAACCAAGGGCATCCATCCGTCGCCGTAGTCGACCACCCGATTGAACACCCGCTCGGCCGACACCCCTCCCAGAATAATCGGTGGGTAAGGTTTTTGTGCCGGTTTGGGGAAGCATTTGACCGCGGGGAAATTATAGTAACGGCCCTCATGTCCAGATTGATCCTCTGTCCACAGGTTCTTCATGATGCCAATAGATTCCCGCACCTGGCTCCAGCGGTGATCGAAGTCGCCACCCAAAATTTCACATTCCTCGCGATTCCAGCCAGCGCCAATGCCGAACAAGAACCGTCCTCCTGAGGTATCGTCCAAGGTGGCGATTTGCTTCGCCATCAAAATCGGATTGCGCTCCGGCACCAGGCAAATGCCGGTACCTAATTTGATGGTAGAGGTCGCGCCCGACGCGCGCGCCAGCGTCATCAAGGGGTCTGGTATTTGATGTAAATATTCGGGCGGTTCGTCACCCGGCGCGCCGCCTGGGTAGCTTTCACTGAATTCGACCGGGATGATGGTGTGGTCCGGTACCCAATAGCTTTCGAACCCAAGTTCCTCGGCCCGTTTTGCCACTATTGCCGGATCGGCCCGGCCGTCCGGGCGCACTTGAAAGACACCAATATCCATAATTGTCCCTCCTATGGTTAAATTGCAGCGTGATGGGATTTTTGTGTTCAGATCAACTCGGCGGCCAATTCTTCCATTTCCTTAACCAGCCCTTCCACTTCACGCGAGTTGAGCCATACGATCAGGCGGTTGGCTCCGGCTTTTTCAAACGCCCGCGCATCATCCGCCGTGCGCCACTGATCGCGCAAACCATAGGCAGTAAGGTCGAGAGTCGCCGGATCCCTTCCTGATTTTTCGACCGCTTTACATAGTACCTCAGACCTTTCGGCAAACTGCTCGGCACTGTCGACAATCGGCATCCAACCATCCCCCCAGCGCACCGTTCGCTTGATGATTGCATCTGTAGTCGAGCCGCCCAGCAGCACCGGTGGATGCGGTTTGCGGGTGGGTTTGGGATAGCAATAAACCGCCGGAAAGTCGGCGTACTTACCGTGATACTCGGCTTTTTCTTCCGTCCACAACTGCTTCATGGCCAGCACATAGTCTTCTACATTGGCCCACCGATGGTCGAAGTTGCCACCCAATATTTCGCATTCTTCCCGGTTCCAGCCCGAGCCAACTCCGAATAGAACCCGGCCCCCGGACATATTGTCGAGGCTTGCGACCTGCTGAGCAGTGATCAAGGGATTGCGTTCAGCCACAAGACAAACGCCTGTGCCAAGCTTAAGTGTGCGAGTGACCGCTGATGCGCGCGCGAGCGCGATAAACTGATCCGGAATTTCCAAAAAGACATCCGGCGTCACTTCGCCGGGTTTGCCGCCGGGGTAAGGGTTGTCGGTATTGACGGGAAATATGGCATGGTCGCCCAGCCAATAGCTTTCAAATCCCAACTCTTCTGCTTTGGCAGCGACGATAGCCGGGTCGGCCCTTTCGTCCGCCGCCATCTGAAACACGCCGATATCCATCGTATCCTCCCGAAGGTTTTGTGGGCAGGGTCTGTCGACCGCCGCCCCATGAAGCCTAATTACAGTACTGCCGCCGCCAAGGTTTCCAAGCGCTTCATCATTTGCGCCAAGTCGCCTTCGCCCAGCCACATGGTCACCCGGTTCGCCCCAGCTTGCTCGAGGGCTCGAATGTCGTTCTGTGTCTCCCATTGGCCCGGTGTGCTAAAGCCGGTCACGTCCAACTCGCCCGGGTCGCGCCCGGCTTCCTCGGAATACTGGCGCAGGGCGGACACCCCCGCTGCGATGTCGTCAATGCTCTCGACCAATGGCATCCAGCCATTGCCCCATTCAACCACACGTTTGAACACACGCTTTGAGCTGACCCCGCCCATGAGGACCGGCGGATGCGGTTGCTGAACCGGCTTCGGGTAGCATTTGACCGCCGGGAAATCATAGTAGTCACCGTGGTATTCGGATTCGTCTTCGGTCCACAGCGCCTTCATGGCGAGAACTGAGTGCTTAACCTGGGACCAACGGTGCTCGTAGTCACCGCCCATAATTTCACATTCTTCCTTGTGCCAACCGGCGCCGATACCAAACAAAAAGCGGCCACCAGAATAAGCGTCCAGGGAGGCAATTTCTTTTGCCATCAGCAAGGGATTGCGTTCCGGCACCAGGCAAATACCGGTCCCGAGCTTAATTTTAGTGGTGACAGCAGATGCACGCGCAAGCGCGATGAAGGGATCTGGCATTTGCCAGAGGTAATCTGGCGGCGGGTCATCTGGACCGCCGGCCGGGTAAGGGACACTCCCTTTAACTGGGTAAACCGGATGCTCGGGCACCCAATAGCTTTCGAATCCTAGCTCCTCGGCCCGTTTTGCAACCTTGGCCGGATCAGCCTCTGCGTCGGGACAAATCTGAAATACTCCGATGTCCATCTATCTAACCTCCCCTGTGGTATGCCCCAATGGGGCAATCGATACATTCATATTGCCTGACAATTGTCAGGATAAGCCACAGGAATTCAAGCCAAATTTTTGTGACTTCGATCAGGCCAGCAGTTCGCGGGCGTAGCCCTCCAATTGCTTCAAGGTTGCCGCCAAATCGCCCTCAGCGAGCCAGACGACAGTGCGATTAGCCCCAACCTGCGCAACTTGATTGTGCTGGTCCCGGGTCGTGTACAGGCCGGGGCCTGCAAACACAGTGATGTCGATGGTCGCCATGTCCCGCCCAGCCTCGACCGCGTATTGCCGGATCGCTGAAATCCCTTCTGCAACTACGTCTGGTGGGTACCCGGCGGGCATCCAGCCGTCTCCCCATTCAACGACCCGTTTGAAGACACGCTTAGAGCCAATGGCCCCCAGAATTACCGGCGGGTGCGGGTTCTGCGCGGGCTTGGGGTAACTGCGCACGGCCGGAAAATCATAATACTTGCCGTGATGTTCGACCACATCGTCCGTCCACAGTCGCTTGACGATCGAGATGGCTTCTTTAACCTGGGTCCAGCGATGTTCGAAATCACCACCGAATATCTCGCACTCCTCTTTGTTCCAGCCAGCGCCAATGCCAAATAAAAAGCGGCCGCCTGAAAACAAATCGAGGGTTGCAATCTCTTTTGCCAGGTTAAACGGATCATGCTCGGGCACCAGGCAGACGGCTGTGCCGAGTTTTATCGTCGTGGTAGTTTCGGCCACGTGAGCTAGGGTGATGAAGGGGTCGGGCATTTTCCAGAGGTATTCAGGCGGGGGTGCATCGGGCGCGACACCCGGATAATTCGCCT
>JAPYRI010000004.1 GCA_029941135.1 Alphaproteobacteria bacterium
ATGACGTCTTCCGCTTTGCCGTGGTCGCGGTCGGTTTTACCGACCCGGGTGTAAGCGATTTTAATGCCACCCACTTGCAGCACATGGTCTTCAACTTCGCGCACCAAATTGTCTTTTTCATCGATCGACAAATTGCCCCGGGCGTGGACGTAAACCTTAGCGAAATTTCGATCGGATTTGGGGAACAGTTCAATCCCGTTGCCTGAAAAAGCATAATACCCTTGCACGGATACGAGGACGACCACTGCTATGCCAATGACCCGGAAGGGTTTCCGGACCAATTTTGACAGCAATCGTGTGTACCAGCCGGTTACCCCGGTGAGGTCGGTCAGATCGCCTTTTTCGGCCGCCGCCAGGGCTTTCAGAACGCCGGTGTTGACGGCTACACTTTTACCGATGAGGCCGCCCAAAGCGGGAATAAACAACAGCGCCATCAATAACGACCCGGTAAGAGTCATGACCAAAGTGATGGGCATGAATTTCATAAACTCGCCGACAATACCCGGCCAGAACAAAAGAGGCAGAAATGCAGCGAGGGTGGTCGCCGTGGACGCCGTAATCGGCCATGCCATACGTTTCGCCGCCAATGTATAGGCCGTGCGGCGGGGTTGGCCTTCAGCCATTTTGCGATCAGCGTACTCAGTAACTACAATCGCTCCGTCGACCAGCATGCCGACTGATAATATGAGGCCAAACAAGACCACCATATTAATGGTCATGCCGAAGATCTGTAACGCAAGGATGCCGAACAAGAACGAGCCAGGGATCGAGAGGCCGACCAGGCCAGCTGTGCGCAGACCGAGCGCCGCCACCACCACAACCATGACCAGGATGACAGCAGCGACCACATTATTTTGCAATTCGTTCAACATATTGCGGATGTGGGTAGATTGATCCTGGCTAAAGCGCACGGTAACGCCCGCGGGCCATCGGCCATGGGTATGAACATGTTCAATGAGGGCGCGCACGTGGGCCACGGTCTCGATTACATTTTCACCCAGGCGCTTTTTAACCTCGAGCGCCACTGACGGCTCGCCATTTATACGGGCGTAGCTGTAGCGGTCTTTAAACGTGCGCCGCACACTTGATAGGTCGCCCAAAGTAACCACGGCGTCGTCCCGCACTTTGATCGGCAAGGAAAATACATCGCGTGCATTTTCAAGCAGGCCTGGGACTTTAACCGCGAACCGTCCCTCGCCGGTGTCGATCACGCCGGCGGCGACCAAACGGTTGTTCATGTTAACGACATTCAATAATTCGGCGCCTGAAATGCCGTAGCTTTCGAGCCGGGCGGGATCGACAACTACTTCCAGTAATTCTTCTCGGTCGCCGACGATAACCACGTCGAGTACCGAGGGAATTGCTTCAATGCGATCTTCTAGTTCGTTGGCCAGTTTAAACAGTAAGCGTTCAGGTACGTGCCCCGAAAGAGTCACAACGACCACTGGAAAAAGGCCAAAATTGACCTCATTCACGCGCGGCTCTTCACTATCCTCGGGCAGCTCTGATTTTGCTAAGTCGACTTTTTCGCGTACATCCAGCAAGGCTTGATCGGCGTCGAACCCGGCTATGAACTCCAGCGTTAAAGACGCGTGCCCCTCCTCGGCGACCGCACGCATTTCCTTAAGTCCGTCAATGCCCTGCAGTTCCTTTTCCATGGGACGGATGAGTAATCGCTCGGCATCTTCCGGAGAAATGCCATCGTGGCTGACAGACACGTGGATCAAGGGGATGTTGATGTCCGGGTTGTTTTCCTTGGGGATCGTCAGATAAGCGACCAAACCCGCTCCCAGAATGAGAACCAGCGTACTCAGCACCGTGCGAGCGTAACGGAAGGCCGCGTCGATGAGGCGAATCACGAGGGATCGCCCGACAATTCGAGATCAGCGCCGACAATCGTGTTGGCTGGCAGCATTTGTTCATCTTCGCCGACTAAAGTTGTGGAATCATCCTCCAAAGTGACGGTCAGTAAGTTTCCATCGCTAACAAAATCCTGCCCGACCGTTATGACAGTCACTGTTTGTGGCAGGCCGGTGACCCAAACGCCATCGCCGTCATCGCCTTCGATTGTAACGGCCCGAAATTCTGAAAGGCCCGCGCCGTTGACAATGCGCACGCCAATCAGGCCGGCGTCGTTCAGAGTTAAGAGCGCCGGTGACAAGCGGTGGGCGAGGATACGTTTCACCGGCAGACGAATTTCCGCAGTAATGCCGTCGCGTAATTCGTGAGCAGGGTTGGATACTTCCAGTTCCAGCCGGAAAGTACGCGTGCGTGGATCCGCTGTGTTGGAAATAAATCGTACTTTGCCAAACACTGTGCGCCCGGTGATCAGTTGCGCGGTTCCGACGCTGTGCAGCGATATCAACCCCACATCTTGTTCGGACACTTGGCCCACCACCAAAAAGGGATCCTGATCGACAACCGTACCGCAGACATCGCCTTTTTGCAGGTAGTCCCCAATCTCCGCTGGGCGGCTGTTGAGGACACCGTCGAACGGCGCCCTAATTACCGTGTACGCAATTTCCATGTTGATGCGAACGAGAGTTGCCTTGGCTCCATCCAGGCGGGCCGCCGCTGCCGCCAATTGGGTTTCCGCCCGGTAGCCCTTGGATGACAGTGTTTTTGCCGCCTTGTGCTCCAGCGTGTGTTGGCGAACCAGAGCTTTGGCTTCCGCCCGTCGCGCCGGTAAATCATCGTGCGACAAACGGCAGATTAAATCACCGGTGGCAATCAGATTGCCGCGCTCTTTCGGCAGCTCAACCACCCGGCCTTCAATTTCGGCTCGCATGGCTACCCGGCGCAGAGCTTCGGTTCGGCCCCGCACGATGACGTCACTCACCCGATCTTGAGCCCGCAGGACGCGCGCCCGCACTGACACGGCATCAGGATGCGCGTTCGGCGAGGGTGTCACACCCGGCTTGCCATCAAGTGTCGCGGATACCCTGATCGGCTGCCGGATCACGGTTTCGTGGCCGCCAAATAATACGCCCGAAGCGACCCACGCGGTGGCGGCTAGGGCAATGCCGGCGGCAATTAGGTTGGATTTCCTCTTCAAAGAGGGGAGAAGTGCCATGGCCATTACTCCGCCGCCTCGTTAGAGGTGTCTGAGGTGTCCTCAAGCAAATCGCGGTTCTGGGTCAGGTATTCGGCTGCCGCCTTGTGCAATGCGAGGCCATACCCAAGGGTGAATTGGCGGGCGGGATTTGCGCCGCAAGTGTCGGCCTTTTTGTTCATTTCGTCCAATTGCTGGTGGTGAAAGCGAATGCGCTCGTCCAGGACTTGCCGAAGTTGGTTTGGGGCCAAAAACTCTGAAAAAATGACATTCACTAAAAACTCTGAACGCAATTTATCGCGCCCCGGCGGGATTGTGATTTCGGCGGCAAAAACCGACCGGCCAGTGGATGTAAGACTGTATATTTTTTTGTCGGGCCGTTTTTCCTGGGCCTGTTGCGTGCACTCGACCAGTCCCTCTTCCGTCAGCCGGTTGAGAGCCGGATAGATGGAACCGAAGCTGGCTTCGTAGAAATGGCTGAACATCCCGTCTTCGAACATCTTCTTGATTTCGTAGCCGGTCGCGTCCCCGAGGGTCAGAACGCCCAAACACAGAGTGCGGATATCCATGAATTCTCTCCTGGTGTCCAAGCACCAACGAATTAGATCAGTTTGATATATATTCATTTGATATATCAAATTAAGCCACGACAGCATGCATTATTGGCATTAACGATCAAATTTCCCCGAAGCGCCATGTTATGTTAAGTTTTTAATGCTGGAATCTGGGTTGATTAATCAGGTTCAGAGGTTCATGAGCGAGGTCCTATGACTGAAGACGACGTGTGAATATTGGTCAACAACCGGGTCATTGCCCGCGGTCAGGTGATGATTTCGGGCGGGCGGCTGGCGGTCGCTGTGACCGAGTCGGTAACCCCCACGGACTGCGCAGTTTAACTCAAATTTATGGTACCCGATTGGGCCGGTTTGCCGCCAGCCCTTCTTCTGATACTTGTGGTTTTCGCAATTGAGCCGTCCCGGCATGATCTGACAGCCGCGACCTGGCAGGGGAGGAAATTGCATGTCACTGGTTAAAATCGATTTGCCGGCGGATCGGGTCGGCCGCATCACCATGGATCGACCGGATCAGCTTCATGCGTTGAGCGCCGAGATGCGGGTCGCATTGATTGACGCCATGGAAAATTTGCTCGCCGGCCCGGATGTCCGCGCCATTGTCATAACCGGCTCGGAAGGCAACTTCTGTGCCGGAGGTGACATCAGTACCATGAAGGATTTGGACGCCGAGGGGGGGCGTGCCCGCATGTTGGCGGGCCATCGTTTAGTGCGCTTGTTTGCTTATGCCGAGAAGCCGTTGATCGCCGCCGTCGAAGGGTATGCCATGGGCGCCGGTGCCGGCATGGCGCTGTGGTGCGACACAGTTATTGCGGGAGCAGGCGCGCGGATCGGATTTCCGTTTTTCCGTGTTGGCCTGGTTCCTGACTACGGCATCACGTTTACTCTCCCCAGGCGGGTCGGTGAAGGCCGCGCGCGGCGCATATTGTTGAACGCCGAGACACTCGGCGCTGAGGCGGCCCTGGACGCGGGACTTTTTGAAGAAATTGTGCCGAATGATGAGGTCCAGGCGCGGGCGGTAGGTCTTGCGGAGGAGATGGCGCGCCACCCCGTAGCAGCGGTTGCGATGACTAAAAGTCTGCTGAACGGGGCACCGGGCGAATTGGAGACAGTTTTGGAAAAAGAAGCCATGGCCCAGGGCATTTGTATGTCGACGGATGATCACAAGGAAGGTGCGGCGGCATTCCGGGAAAAACGTACGCCGAATTTCAGATAGTTTTTGGAGAGATTTATGAAAATGCAATCGTTGGACCAGACCCGCACGGCGTTGGTCACCGGTGGCGGCCGGGGTCTGGGGCCGGCGATTTGTATTGGTCTTGCCGAAATGGGCTGCAATGCGGCGGTCAACTTTGTGTCCAACGCTGCCGCTGCGGCGGAAATCGTTGCTGCTTGCGGGGCCGCTGGCGGACAGGCCGTCGCGATTCAAGCCGATGTTTCAGAGGAGGCCGAAGTTAGTGAGCTGGTTGCGGCTGCGCGGGAGCCCTTCGGGCCGATTGACATTTAGGTAACAACGCAGGCATAGCGCCCATTCAGCGGATATTCGAAGCCGACCTGGAAACCTAGGACAAGATCATGGCGGTCAACCTCAGGTCCGCCTTTATGATGACCGAAGCTGCCATCAAAGAAATGGCCGAGCGTAAATGAGGCCGGCTCATATTCATGTCGTCCATTGCAGCGCGCATTGGCGGCGTGTTCGGGGGAGCTTACGCAACGTCTATAGCCGGCACCGATGGATTGATGCACCATTACGCAAACAATCTGAAGGAGTTCGGCGTGATATCAAACGCCATTTCGGCAGCCCTCATCGAGACCGATATTTTCGATGGAGTGAAATTGCCGCCGGTTGAAAATATGCCCATGGGCCGTATGGGCCGGCCGGAGGAGATTGGCATGGTTGCCCAAATGATGGCCGCTATATGTCTTGAATTCATTGAAGTTTTTGTGTTCACAAAAAAGAAACAAAAGCTGTCGTACTTTCTGCGAAGCCTCGGTCGTCCTTTTACGCGCCCGTTATTTAGAAGCTGCGTGTGCGATCGATAGCGGCGGATCGGGTGAAGTGCCCGACCCGGCGGTGATCGCAAGCCTTAGGGAAAAGCGCGAAGCGTTTGAAGAGGTACGCAAATCTCACGAAGCTCTGTTGTATGCCATTAGCCGCGGCTACGTCGATATCGATGAGTTGACATCGGATAAGTGACTCGCGCTTTTGCTAGTCTACCGTGCGCAAGGCGTTGATTGCTGCTTCGAACGGCAGCAACACACAGGCGTGGCGGCTTTTGTGATCGGCAACCGGCAAGAAAATGCTGAGCGCTTCCCATTTCCCCTGAGGCACCGGCGCATCCTGCTTCAACATGGCCGATATCTGCGATTGCACATTCTCGAGAGTTGATGCGTCGGCACCGATCGCTTTATCACATAAAATCGACGCGCTCGCCTGACAGAGCACACAGGCTTTGGCTTCGTGGGCAATGTCAGAAATCGCCCCGTCACTGAGTTTGATGTCGATGGTCACCCGGTCGCCACATAACGGGTTATCGAGCATGACGGAGCCGTCAGGATCGTCAAGCCGGCCGGCCCGGTGGGCGGCTGCGGCATGGTGCAACACGTCTTTCTGATACAAGTTGGTCATGGTTTTAGCAGCTTAATGACGTCGTCGAGGCCATTCAAGAAAGCGTCTACATCGCCATCATTGTTATAAAGGGCAACGCTCGCCCGCGTGGTGCCAGTCAATCCGAAAAAATCCATCAAGGGTTGCGCGCAATGGTGACCCCCGCGCAAGGCAACCCCATGGCCATCCAAGAGCTGGCATATATCGTGGGGGTGCAGTCCTTCAATGGCGAACGATACCACCGGCAGGCGGTTGTCCAACTCGCGCGGACCGATCAGCCGAATGAGCCCGCGGTTATTGTCGATGTCATCCAATCCGTCTATCAAGCGGCCGGTTAAACGTTGCTCGTGCCGGGCTGCGCCCGTCAAGTCCTGCGCGCAGAGCCACGCAAGTGCCGCCCCCAACCCCACCGCTTGGGCGATCGGTGGAGTGCCGGCCTCAAACCGGTGTGGCGGTTCGGCATAAATGGTTTCATCCAGTGTCACCGTGCGGATCATTTCGCCGCCCCCCATAAACGGGGGCAGGGCGTCCAAGACCTCAGAGCGGCCCCACAGAACGCCGACCCCATTGGGGCCAAATGTCTTGTGACTGGAAAATCCATAAAAATCCACACCCAAGGCTTGTACATCGATGGGTCCGTGAGGCGCGCGCTGGGCGCCATCCAGCAGCACCTTCGCGCCGACCGCACGAGCTGCCGCCACAATCGGTGCAACGTTGGTCATGGCGCCGGATACATTGGAGCCATGGGTCACCGCAATCAGTTTGGTGCGGGGGGTGACGATTGCTTGGAGCGCTGCAAGGTCAACCGCGCCGTCGGCGCTGGCGGATAGTACTCTTAGGGTAATGCCAATCCGGTCGCGCACCATTTGCCAGGGGACAATGTTGCTGTGGTGCTCTACTTGGCTAATGACGACCTCGTCGCCCGGTTGCAGAGTGCCGCCAAATGCATGTGCCACCAAATTTATGGCGCCGGTCGTGCCCGAGGTGAAGACGATTTCGGTGGGGCTGGTGGCATTCAGGAATTGGGCCACTTGCCCGCGCGCCGCCTCAAACGCTTCGGTGGCTTCTTCGGCCAAGTGGTGGATGCTGCGCATGACGTTGGCCCGGTGCCGGGAGTCATGAACGGCAACAGCATCCAGCACCGCGCGCGGGGTCTGCGCGGTCGCAGCATTGTCTAAATAATGGAGCGGCTGCCCGTCTATCTCGCGCTCGAATATGGGGAACTGAGCACGTACAGCCTCAACGTTGTAAGCGGACGTGGCGTCTTTGCCTGAGTTGGCTACCTTCGAATTACTCATCGCTTGCCCGGGTTGCCGCCTGGAGCGCCTCGGGCGTATCCAGATCGAGAAAGATGGCATCGTCCTCCATTGGCACCTCACATACGAGATCGGCGTTTTCGCCAATAATGTGGCGCGCGCCGACATCACCGGCAACTTGCGCCATTTCAGCAAAGAATTGTGCCGGCCAAAGCACCGGATTGCCACGTTTGCCGTCCTTGGTGGGCACACAAATGGCTCGGCATTCATCAGGGTCGAAGGCGGCGATCAATTGGCTCATGTGATCGGCGGTGACTCGCGGCATGTCGCCCAAGCATACCAGCACCCCATCCACATCGCCGGGCAAGGCATTGAGGCCTACGCGCAATGACGTGCTGAGTCCCGCGGCGTAATCGGGATTGTGATAGATCATGACGCTTTTGCCATCGAGTGCCGTCGCTACCCGATCCGCTTCATGGCCGGTGACCACCACCACCGGAACTGCGCCGGACGCGATCGCCGCGTCAACCACTCGCGCCACCATAGGTGCGCCACCAACACTCGCGAGCAATTTATTGGTTTTGCCCATGCGCCGCGACTGCCCGGCGGCAAGCACCAGTGCGGCAATCTTTTTAGGCGCGATCGCTTGGGGCTCCAAGGCCTCACGCGGTTGGGGACGACCGGCAATTTCCTTCAAAAGTCCACCCGCACCCATGAGCATGATGTCACGTCGGGTGACCGGTATTCCCGCGGCGATCCGCTCCAATACCCAGTCAAAGCCGTTCAGTTTGGGGGAGCGGGCACAGCCTGGGACACCAATCACCGGTACCGCACCATAGTGGGCGAGCAGCAACAAGTTGCCTGGGTCAACCGGCATGCCGAAATGATCGATGGTGCCTCCCGCGCGCTCTATCCCCATGGGCACCACGTCACGCCGGTCAACTGTAGCCGATGCGCCCAGCACCAAAATGGGCGTGCATCCGGCCTCTACCAAATCGCGAACACTATCGGCAACAGCATCCGGCGTGTGGGTGCACCGCCGCTGCTCGGCGACCGTGCCTTTGACCCCAGCGATACGCGTCGCCAGGACGCTCTCAGCTTTTTTGAGCACTTTATCGCGGGCGCCGGGCAGCACTGTCAAAACAACTCCCATGCGGCGGGGCACAAACGGTGCGACCCGTAGCAACGGGCCATCATCGCTTGCGATATGCTCCGCCTCACCAACGGCGGCCTCCGGCGCCGCCAGAGGAATGATTTTGACCGTGCCGACCATCTGCCCTTCGGTAACGCGGGAATAAGGCTGAAGCGCGGCCACTGTGACGGATTCATGGAGCAGGTTGAGGCGGTCGATGCGGGCCGGATCGGCGATCAAGATGCCGTCGATTTCAGCGTAAATATTGGCGCGTCCGGTAAACGGCTCGGCAGCGCGCACGCCCAACCCCGCGGCAGAGGCAGCAACTTGTTCAGCGGCAACGTCCTCGGGCACGTCGCCCACCTCGAGCTTAGCTGCCAATATCGTTGCATGATTATGGGCGTGGAGCTTGACCAAATCCTGTTTGGATAAGATGCGCCCTTTTTTAAACGCCAAGCCCCCGAGCCGCATGCTGTGGGCAAGGATCGCGCCTTCGGCCTCGGCAAGCGGTAAATGATCGAAAATCATGACAGGCCCGGTCGGCGCAGCCGTTCGGTAACTTGGGCCAATATCGACACCGCGATTTCGGACGGGGACCGGGCGCCAATGTCCAAACCGATGGGGCCATGGATTTGAGCGATAAAATCGTCAGTAAGCCCACGCTCCTTGAGCCGTTCGACGCGCTTCGCGTGGCTGCGTTTACTGCCCAAGGCGCCGATGTAGAATGCCTCTGAATGAAGTGCGACGCTGAGCGCCGAGTCGTCCAGCTTGGGGTCATGAGTCAACGATACCACCGCCGTGCGCCTGTCCAAGCCGAGCTCTTCCAAGGCCTCGTCGGGCCATTCGATGCGCAACTCCATACCAGGAAACCGTTCAGGTGTGGCAAAAGCGCGGCGTGGGTCCACAACAATGACCTGATACCCCGCCACCTCGGCCATCACGGACAGGGGCTGCGAAATATGGACCGCCCCCACAATGATCATACGCAGGGGGGGATTGAAGACGTTCAAGAATACCTCGCCGTCAGGGGTTTCGACCGTCCGGCCTTTATCCACGTGCGCTGCTTCGCACGCCGCTTTAATTAGAATTTTATTGACCGTTTTAGTATTATTATCAAATGGATAAATCAGTATTTGCTCATTCGACTTTAAGTTTGTCGCGAGCACGACAGAGCGCTTTTGGGCACGGTCATCAAGGAGGCGGTAGAGGGTTTCGGACCGCATGATTGGGATTACCCGATCCGTTCGACCAGGATGCGCACTTCGCCGCCGCAGGTGAGACCCGCCTCCCAGGCGTTATCGTCCGACACGCCGAAATCGAGCAGCTTGTGTTCACCGGATTGAATGACGTCTAGCGCTTCCGCAACCACCGCCCCTTCGATGCAACCGCCGCTGACCGAGCCGGTAAATTGACCACCCTCATCAATGGCGAGCAGACTGCCGACCGGACGCGGGGACGAGCCCCAAGTGGCGACGACGGTCGCGAGCGCAACGCCCTTGTTATCAGCTTTCCACTGGGCGGCTTGTTCAAGGACTGCATCGTGGCTCGGGTAGGGGTCGCCGGTTGGGTTCATGGGTACCTCGTAAGCGATTTCAGCCGCCACCTTTGAGGGCCGCTTCAACTGCCCGGGTGGCCATTATTTTGACCAGATTTGCCCGATACTCAGGCCCAGCATAAAGATCGGTATTCATGCCGTCGGGGGAAATCGTCATGTCGGCGAGTGCGGACGGCGAAAAATCACGGGTCAGTGCCTCTTCCATTTGGGCCTCGCGGTAAACACACGGGCCTGCGCCAGTGACCGCCGCTCGCACATCGGTGCCGAATTTCGCAATAAAAACACCAACTACCGCATAGCGCGACGCCGGGTGGTCGAATTTCATATAGGCCGCCAGCTCCGGCACCGGAAAATCAACCGAGGTCACAATTTCGTCCCCGGCCAAAGCTGTCTCGAAGAGGGCGGTGAAGAAATCATCGGCCGCAATCTGCCGTTTGGAGGTGTGGACAGTGGCTCCCAACCCGATCAGAGCGGCCGGGTAATCCGCTGCCGGGTCGTTGTTGGCGATGGAGCCGCCCAAGGTTCCTCGATTGCGCACGTGCATGTCGCCGATATTCCCGGCCAAGCCAGCAAGGGCGGGGAGGGCGGCCTGCACCTCGGGTGATGAGGCGACCGACGCGTGTGTCAACATAGCGCCCACGGATACCTGGGCTTTTTTAACGTCAATCATTACGAGGCCCGGCACTTCGGCCAGATCAATCACATCTGAAGGCGCCGCCAATCTTTGTTTGAGGGTCGGAATCATGGTTTGACCGCCCGCCATAAGTAAGGGATCCTCCGCTGTGCGCAAGAAATTGGCAGCGTCTTCCAAGGATTGGGGCCGGTGATAGGCGAAATCATGCATGGCGCGGCCCTACCCGCCTGCTTCGTTCATGGCATGCGCGCCGGCGACAATCGACTTCACAATATTGTGGTAGCCGGTACAGCGGCAAAAATTGCCTGAAAGCTCACGGCGCACCGTGGCGTCGTCCACATCCGGGAAGCGGCGGGCGATATCAAGCCCGGCCATAACCATGCCCGACGTGCAAAACCCGCACTGGAGACCATGGTTTTCGCGGAAAGCCGCCTGCATGGGATGAAGGGTGTCGCCGTCCGCGACCCCCTCAATCGTCAGCACGTCGGCATCTGCCGCTTGCACGGCGAGTATGGTGCAGGATTTGACCGGTATGCCGTCCATATGAACCACACACGCCCCGCATTGGCTGGTGTCACAGCCCACGTGGGTGCCCGTCAGGCGGAGTTGTTCGCGCAGCAACTGCACGAGTAATGTCCGGTTTTCAACCTCGACCGAAACCTCGGCGCCATTAACAGTCATTGAAACAGTAGGCATGATACTTGTTAGCCTCCCCGAATGGCGGGTAGGAAATACACCTCGCTGGTAGGACCAATGTCCTCAAGCCAGGCATCTTGATGCAAATTTCCGTCGATTGCCACGGCCATACTGCCGTCTTGCAGCACCTCAGCGATGCCGGGAAATTTCTGATCGAGTTTGCGAATGAGATCGCGAACGTCGGTCACATCCATGTCGAGCGTCGTCTCACCACCGGTAAACTGACGGCCCAGATCATTGGTGAGAACAATCTGGGCCATTAGTTTAGCTGCCGTTTTTGATCGCCGCCAAAATTTTAGGCGGTGACAAAGGAAGATCGGTCATACGGACGCCGATGGCGTTGGACACGGCATTCGCGACCGCGCCCAAAGGCGGAATGATAGGCACTTCGCCGACCCCACGTACTCCAAACGGATGAGCTTCGTTGGGCACTTCAATAATCACCGTATCGATCATCGGCAGGTCGGACGCAACCGGCATGCGGTAATCGAGGAAACCGGTGTTCTGCAGACATCCATCGTCGCCGTAGACGTATTCTTCGTTCAAGGCCCAGCCGACCCCTTGGGCGACACCGCCTTGGATTTGCCCTTCCACGTAACTGGGGTGGATGGCGCGGCCGACGTCTTGCACGGCGGTGTAGCGCAGCACGGTGACGTGACCGGTTTCCGGGTCAACTTCCACATCGACGATATGGGTGCCGAAACCGGGTGCTGCGCCTTGGGCGTTGATAGCGGCGCGACCGGTGATCGGCCCGCCCATCTTGGCCGATGTGCGTGCGATGTCGGCGAGCGACATGGGCTCGAAGTCGCCAGCATTGGGCCCGGCGGGCCGGGCGTGGCCTTCGCTCCATTCGACCGCATCTGGGCTGATATCCCACACTTTGGCGGCGCGTGTGCGCATTTGGTCAACCGCGTCGGTGGCCGCATTACACACTGCCATGCCACTGGCAAAGGTGGTGCGGCTACCGCCGGTCAAGTCGTTGTAGCCAATGGAACTGGTATCAGCGACGATCGGACGCACTTTGTCGTAGTCGATGCCGAGTACCTCGGCGGCCATGGCTGCCATGCTGGCGCGTGAACCGCCGATATCCGGATTGCCCGACAACACAACCGCTGTTCCATCGGTGTTGATGTTCACAGACGCGACAGATTCACCCCCCACGTTGAACCAAAACCCGCTCGCCACACCTCGACCCTGGTTGGGGCCGAGCGGTGCTGAGTAGTGGGGGTGGTTTTTTGCGGCCTCTAAGCATTGTTCGTTGCCGATGGGGCCAAACTTGGGGCCATAAGGCGCGGTCGTGCCTTCCTTGGCGGCGTTCAATTCGCGCAGGGCAATGGGATCCATGCCAAGTTTCTGCGCCATTTCGTCAATGACGCTCTCAACCGCGAACTCGGACATTGGCGCCCCGGGAGCCCGGTAGGCCGCAGCTTGAGGGCGATTAACCACCACATCAAAGCCAACAGTCTTTACGTTCTCGAGGTTGTAAGGCGCAAATGCTGTCATGGCGCCCGGCCCAACAGGTGAGCCAGGATAGCAGCCCGCTTGATAGCGCAATTCGGCTTCACCGGCGGTCAATTTACCGTCCTTAGTAGCGCCTAATTTAACATCGATAGACGTACCAGACGTGGGGCCAGTAGCCCGCATAACCTCTTCACGGGTCATGGTCATTTTGACCGGTTTGCCAGCCCTGCCCGAAAGCGCCATGGCGACAGGCTCCAAGTAGATGACGGTTTTGCCACCAAATCCGCCGCCGATCTCAGCCGGAATAACCCGGATTTGGGCTTCATCAATCTGCATCAGACGGGCGCAATAGGACCTCACCATGAACTGGCCTTGGCTGCTGCACCAAATTGTGACCTGGCCATCTTCGGCGACACTAACTACGGCACCGTGGGGCTCGAGATAGCCCTGGTGAGCGGGTTTGGTCTTAAAAGTGCGTTCGATGATCACGTCAGCCGCGGCAAAACCCGCTTCCAGGTCGCCGAAGCCGAATTCGCAGCGGGAGGCGACGTTGGACGCCTTCGTCGGCGCCGGATCCACTCCAACAGTGATCATTTTTTTGTGCAGAAGCGGTGCTTTTGGTTTCATCGCTTCGTCCACGTCAATGACATGGGGCAGCACTTGATACTCAACTTTTATGAGCGACAGCGCTTTATCGGCGATGGCCGATGTGGTTGCCGCAACTGCGGCCACCGGATGGCCGTCATACAGGACTTTCTTGCGCGCCATCAACTTGTCGGACATTTCGCTAAAATTGGCCGCCAGAATGCCGATCGAAATGGTCTTGTTGGGCAGATTTGGGAAGTCCTTGCCGATAACCACTGATTTCACGCCGGCGAGCTTTTCTGCCTTGCTGGTATCGATTGATTTAATTTTTGCATGCGCATGCGGGCTTCGGAGGATTTTACCGATCAGCATTCCCGGCATGCTGCTATCGGCCGAAAACAATGCCCGCCCGGTGACTTTGTCGGTACCATCGGGACGAACCGTCCGCTTACCGACCCATTTATAGTTGCCATCCACACCCATGATTATTCTCCTCTCATTTCAGCAGCCACGTCCATGACGGACTTTACAATTTTGTCGTAACCCGTGCACCGGCACAGGTTGCCCGCAAGCCAATATCGAACTTCGGTTTCGGTCGGATTGTCGTTTCTATCCAGTAGAGACTTTGCGGCTACCAAAAAACCCGGTGTGCAAAATCCGCATTGCAATGCTGCTTCTTCTAAAAATTTTTGCTGCAGTGGGTGCAGGGTATCGCCTTCGGCCATGTTTTCGATGGTTTCGATTTTGCGGCCCTCAGCTTCAGCGCCCAACACGAGGCAGGCACAGACTAGGCGACCGTCAATTGTGACACTGCAAGCGCCGCAGTCCCCTGAAGAACACCCTTCCTTACTGCCGGTCAGGTCCAATTGATCGCGCAGTATATCGAGCAGGGTTTCCTGGGGTTCGCACAGAAACTCTACCGGTTCACCATTGACTGTAGATGTTACGTGGTGTTTCGACATTCTTTAACTCCTTGTACGTTCGAAGGCAATCAAAGCGGCCCGGCAGGCGAGAACACCCGCAACTTGGGTCCGGTATTCAATCGTGCCCCGCATATCATCAATGGGGTTGCAGGCAGCACTGGCTGCTGCTGCTAGTGCGTTCAGAGCGGCATCGTCGATCTTTGTGCCAATCAGTGCTTTCGCGCCATCAGCGACCAAAAGTACGATCGGAGCGACCGCGCCTATGGCTACGCGCGCAGCGGTGCATGTGCCGCTTTTGTCGACGGTCAGACTTACGCCTGCGCCGACCATGGCAATGTCCATCTCGGTGCGTGGGATCATGCGCAGGTAAGCGTCCCCGGAACGGGGTGCAGGTTTAGGAAGGGTGAAATAAACGACAATCTCGCCTTTTTTGAGGACGGTCTTGCCCGGGCCTTTGCTGATTTTTTCAACCGGTACTTTGCGCCGGCCATTGGGTCCGGCGATGGTCGCGACGGCACTGGCTGCAATCAGGGCAGGGACGCTATCAGCGGCGGGCGATGCGTTACACAAATTGCCGCCCAATGTCGCGCGCCCCTGAATTTGAGTGGAGCCGATGAGGTCCAAGGCTTCACAAACGCCCGGCCAGGCCTTTTTAAGCCGCTTATGTTCATTCACCTCCGCGCCGCAGACCGCTGCACCAATGCGAAAATCGTTCTTGTTGACGCTGATCGAGCACATCTCGTCGATGGACTTCACGTCAACAATTAAGCCGGGTTTTAGGCGTCCGGCCCGCAATTGCACCAGCAGATCAGTCCCGCCTGCCAGCACTCGTGCGCTGTTCCCACCGTTTGCCATGAGCCCAACCGCTTCTTTTATCGAAGCGGGAGCTGCGTATTCTATTTGCGCCATGTCTCTCCCCTATTCACCAAGTCGACTTAGACGAGTTTTCCATTAATCCGTCCATAAAAATAAGTGTGTCTGGAAGGCGTGTCAGCGAACATGGTTTCCAGTCAGAACGACCTATACCATGCTCCCCGCACGTCGAGAATCAGTTGCCACCATTAAAATACCACTGACCGAGCATCCACAACAGGATCAAGGCACCAATCCAGACCATCGGATTAATCCCGCCATCCTCCTCGTACTCCTCCACATTGATATCTTCTTCCTCGATTTCATCGCTCAATAAATCGGTGAGCGCGGAAAAAAACTGGTCTGCCAGTTTTGCCGCTGTACCTTCAATGAGGCGCGATCCGATTTGGGCCAATTTTCCACCAACTACGGCGTCGACGTCATAGGTCAGTCTGGTGTTGTCCCCATCGGTGGTCAAAACCACCTTGGCACCGCCCTTGGCGAAACCCGCCGCTCCGCCCTGGCCTTCACCTGAAATGGTATAGCCGTTGGGCGGATCAAGGTCGGAAAGAGTAACTTCGCCTTTAAATTTGGCTTTGACCGGGCCGACCTTAATGGTCACCGCCGCCGTCATCTCGGTATTTGACAGCTTCTCAATTTCCTCACACCCAGGAATGCATACTTTCAACACTTCCGGGTCATTGAGGGCGTCCCAAACCTGTTCCCGTGTTGCCGGAATCGAGTACTCGCCCTTGATTTTCAACGAAATCCCTTTCGTTCTAATGGGAATGCCGCCCGAGCTTTCCCCCTCCCGTAGAGTTGATTTAGCGGCTTTACGGCCATCCGGCAATGCAGAAATTAACTTTCACACGGCTTCAAATCGCAGTTCGGCCACTGCTGGATGTTCGAGCGCACAATAACGTGACAAAACCTTTAAATTAAAGCGGTTTATCTCGTCGCCGTAATTTGGCATGCTTGTTAACTCGAAATACCAAGAACAGCCGGTGCCCGGTCGCTGATGACTTAGGGGTAAAAGTACGGCGACCCATGCGAAAGGGGAATTTATGCAAAGATCACTTCAAATCGATCCGGAAAAATGCACAGCCTGCATGCAGTGCGAATTGGCTTGTTCCTACCAAGCCACAGAATCGTTTAATCCATCGCAATCGCGGATCAAAGTATTCATGTTCCACGAAACTGCGCGCTTCGTGCCCTATACTTGCACCCAGTGCGCGGAAGCCTGGTGCATGAAGGCGTGCCCGGTCGATGCCATCCAAGTAAACGCCGAAACTGGCGCCAAGGAAGTTATCGACAGCTTGTGCGTGGGATGCAAGGTGTGCACCATCGCCTGCCCGTTTGGCACGATCAATTACAGTCAATCGACCGGTAAAGTGGTCAAATGCGATCTGTGCGGTGGCGATCCCGAATGCGTCAAGGCTTGCCCAACCGATGCCATTACTTATGTGGACGCGGATTGGACCGGTCTCGACAAAATGCGGGCATGGGCAGCGAAAACCGATAGTCAGTCAGGCGCCCAGGCGTAAGCCGCCAGCGGCACCCGTTTTTGGCCTCGTGGCCTCGGAAAAACATCGAGTTCGGCACCGACCGAACTTCACGGAATAAGGAGGAACAGCCATTATGGCGTGGCATAAAAAAATTCTAAGGGTCAATCTCAGCAAAGGCACTTGTGAAAGTGAGCCGCTGAATTTGAAGTGGGCCGGGAAATATATCGGTCAGCGCGGCCTAGGCACCAAATATTTGTCCGAGGAAATAGACCCCAAGGTCGATCCTTTGTCGCCGGAAAATAAACTGATCATCGCGACCGGTCCTTTGACGGGGACGGCGGCGGCGACTGGCGGACGCTGGTCGGTGATCTGCAAAGGCCCGTTGACGGGCGCGATCGCCGCCTCGAATTCGGGTGGCTACTTCGGCGCTGAACTGAAGTTTGCCGGCTGGGACATGATCATTATCGAGGGCCGGTCGGATAAACCGGTCTATTTGTTCGTGCAAGACGATAAAGCGCAATTACTGCCGGCAGACGACCTATGGGGCCAAGACGTATGGGAAACTGAAGAGGCTCTGCTCGCCCGTCACCAGGATCCACAGATAAAAGTGGCTGCCATCGGCAAAGCTGGGGAAATCGGCTGTATGTATGCATGCGTCGTTAACGATAAGCATCGGGCGGCGGGGCGCTCGGGCGTCGGTGCCGTGATGGGGTCCAAAAACCTCAAGGCAATTGCCGTGCGTGGCACCCAAGGTGTCCCGGTGGCCAACCCGGCTGAGTTTATGGCGGCGACGACCGAAGCCAAAAAGGTATTGGCCGAAGACGCGGTCACCGGCCAAGGACTACCGGCCATGGGTACCCAAGTCATCATGAACGTGATGAATGAACTCGGCGGGTTGCCCGCCCATAACCACCGCGACGTTCAGTTCGATGGCGCGAGTAAAATCGGTGCCGAAGCTATGATATTGCCCCGGCCCGATGGCTCGACCAACCTGGTCAAGAACCAGGCTTGTTTTGGCTGCACCATTGCCTGTGGACGGATCTCTAAAATATCGCCCGAACACTTCACGGTTAAAAACAGTGGCAAGGAGTGGGGCGCGTCCGGCGGCCTCGAATACGAAAGCGCGTGGGCTTTCGGCGCCGACACAGGTGTTGATGACCTGGATGCGCTTACTTACGTCAACTTCCTATGCAACATGCATGGCATGGATACGATCTCGTTTGGGGCGACGGTTGCCGCCGCCATGGAGTTGTTTGAAATAGGCGCCATTACGACCAAAGAAACCGGCGGCATTGAATTAAAGTTCGGCTCGGCCGAAGCTTTGGTTGAAATGGCACTCCTGGTCGGGCGTGGCGAAGGCTTTGGCCTCGACATTGGTCTTGGGTCCAAACGCCTGTGCGAAAAATACTCGAAACCCGAAGTCGCCATGGTGGTGAAAGGTCAGGAATTCCCGGCCTATGACCCCCGCGCCATGCAAGGAATGGCGCTTGGCTATGCTACCAGCAATCGGGGTGCCTGCCATTTGCGTGGTTACACCGTGTCGGCTGAAGTATTTGGCGTGCCGGTCAAAATGGAGCCGTCGGCTACCGAAGGCAAAGCTGAGATTACCATGGCCTTCCAAAACGCGACGTCGGTCGTTGACTCTGCCGGTATTTGCTCGTTCGCGACATTCGCCTGGACTTTGGAAGATGTGCAAAAGCAATTGAATGCCGATCTTGAAGGTGATTGGAGCCTTGAACGCCTACTCGAAACTGGCGAGCGCATTTGGAATCTGGAACGCCAATTCAATTTGTCAGCGGGTCTGACCAAAGCTGATGACACATTGCCCGCGCGCTTATTGAAGGACGCGGCCAAAACCGGACCGGCAAAGGGCAAAGTCGCCGAACTCGGCAAGATGCTACCGGAATATTACGAGCTGCGAGGCTGGACGCCGGATGGCGTACCGACCAATGCAACGCTGGACCGGCTCGCGCTTTAGGGGTTTTTAAGACGTGCGGGGGGTGCCCGTTCCAATACCTCTGGAGACGATAGCCACCCGTTTGCTGTCTGTCTGATGAGGATATTGAGATGAAGCATGTGATTATCGGGGCCGGACCGGCAGGCGTGATTGCGGCAGAAACCTTGCGGGCGGCTGACGCCCGTGCGGAAATCACACTCATCGGGGATGAGCCCGAACCGCCATACTCGCGGATGGCAATTCCCTATGTTCTGAGCGGCATAATCGACGAAACCGGCACTTACCTGCGGAAAGATGAAGGCTATTTCGACAACTTGGGCGTTGAGGTCGTCCAAGGCCGGGTTGAAAAGGTGAACCCCGGCAAATGTTCGGTGACGGTGAATGGCGGCAACGTCAATTACGACCGGCTACTGATTGCGTCAGGCTCGCGCGCGGTCAAACCACCCATATCCGGATTGGATCTGCCTGGCATCCATCATTGTTGGACCTTGGAAGACAGTCGCGGCATCTCCGATTTGGCAAAAGAAGGCGCCAAAGTCGTGTTGATGGGCGCCGGTTTCATCGGCTGCATTATATTAGAATCCCTGGTCGCGCGGGGAGTTGAATTGACCGTGGTTGAAATGGGCGACCGCATGGTGCCGCGCATGATGAACCGGTCGGCCGGCAACATGATCCGCCGCTGGTGCGAAAAGAAAGGCGTGACGGTTTTCACCAGCACCCGCGGCGACGGGGTTGAGCAAGCGGGCACCGAATTAAAAGTCACGCTGAGCAATGGTAAAGCGATCAATGCTGATTTGGTTGTGGTCGCGACCGGAGTTGCGCCTAATATCGAGTTTTTAGAAGGCAGCGGCGTCAAAACCGACACCGGCATTTTGGTGGACCAGTATTTGGAATCCAGCGTACCCGGCATTTATGCGGCGGGGGATGTGGCAGAAGGGTTCGATTTCTCAACTGGCGCGCGCACGGTTCAAGCAATCCAGCCGACGGCAGCAGATCATGCCCGCGCGGCGGCACTTAACATGACCGGGATAAAAACCCCCTTCCGGGGCAGCTTGGGCATGAACGTGCTCGATACGCTCGGCCTCGTCTCCACCTCATTTGGGTTGTGGAATGGGGTTGGCGGTGGGGAACGGGCAGAGGTTATCGATGAAGAGAATTTCCGCTATGTCAGCCTCGAATTTGATGAAGACCAACTGGTGGGCGCGATTACCCTTGGCCATACTGACCATGTGGGTGTATTGCGAGGCCTCATTCAGACCGGTACGCACCTCGGCGCTTGGAAGCAACGTCTGATGGCCGATCCGACCCGGGTCATGGAGGCCTATCTGGCCGCGACCCAAGTGTAATCGGCATTGACCCGGAAGAGTCAGCGATGAAAGTCACGGTTAAATTATTTGCTCTTCTGGAAAAATATCTCCCACGGGATACGATTGATCAGACCGTGGAGGTTGACGTGACTGACGGCGCTTCACCCCATGTTGTGCTGGCGAAGTTTGGAGTGCCGCCACAGGAATGCCACTTGCTCTTGGTCAATGGTTGTTTCGTCCTCCCCAGCGAACGGGATAACTTTGTCATGAGAGAAAATGACGCTTTGGCCGCGTGGCCGCCCATCGCGGGTGGATAGAAAAGTTTAAGCGCTGTCGGGGGCGATACGCGACGGGGAGAATAGGGGCTGTGACAACTGTTGTTACACAGGAAATGGGATTTACCCATAAACAATTGCTGCGCCTGTTACCGCGTGCGGCGGCGGACCGGCCTTACCAACTGAGCGACACGCAGTTCGTCATTGATGCCGGCAATAGCCGGACCGTGACGGTCGTGCTGGAACCTGAAACCGTACGCAAAATAGCGTCTGTATCTTTACCCCAAACGACTGTGCATTTTGAGTTTTCGGGCTTCGATTACGGTGAAGCCGAAGCCGAAATGGATCGATTGTCGATCCATTTTCATAAGGGCGGCGGTTGAGGCAGGGAACATGAGTGACGTTGAAAGCGCATTACTCTCGGCAGTCAGGTTGGTTTTCACTTTGGACCGGGACTTGGCGGAAATTATTGGTTTGTCCATGCGCGTCAGTTTGTCGGCGGTTGCAGTCGCGGCGCTCATTGGCGTGCCCTTGGGCGGTGCGCTCGCCCTATTACGGTTTCCCGGACGGAAGACTGTTATCGTATTGCTCAACGCATTTATGGGCCTGCCGCCGGTTGTTGTCGGCTTGGCGGTTTATCTCATGTTATCGCGCCTGGGACCGATGGGTGTATTCGGTCTACTCTATAGTCCCGCTGCGATGATTATCGCCCAATCGGTATTGGTAACACCGATTGTCGCCGCCTTGAGCCGCCAGGTTTTTGTAGATTTCTGGAGCGAATATGAAGATCAGCTCAGATCTCTGGGTGCAGGCCGGGGAAGAGCGATCCTCACCCTGGCCTGGGATGCGCGCTCGAGTTTGGTGCCGCCGGTGCTCGCGGGATTTGGCCGCGCGACGGCCGAAGTAGGCGCGGTGATGATTGTCGGTGGAAATATCGATCATGTGACCCGGGTGATGACAACCACAATTGCCTTGGAAACCAGCAAAGGAAATTTGGCCATGGCCATGGGCCTTGGGATCGTCCTTGTGCTGTTGTCGCTTGCCGTGAACGCGTCGGTATTTATTGCCAGCGAGGCCGCTGCCAAATCAGGGCGCTGACCTCTAACAGGAGAAAACGGGTGGGCCGTTCAGATCAATATCCAAGTGTTCTGCAAACCGTGCCGGGACCGGGTGATTTTCGGGGTCCCCGCATGGTGCCAGGCATTCTGCCACTTGAAGTGCGGCGAGTGTCACTGGATATGGGTTCCCGGCGGCTTCTGGACGATCTTAATTTCACCGTGAAGTCGGGGTCATTCACCATCATCCTGGGGCCGAATGGCGCGGGTAAATCGCTTACTCTCCGATTATGTCACGGCCTATTGCGACCAACTGTCGGTGAAGTGCTATGGCGCGGCATCGCCGCACGTGAGGTGCCAAAACATCAAACCATGGTTTTTCAACGCCCGATGATGCTGCGCCGATCGGTCACCGCAAACATCGAGTATGGTCTTCGGCTTCAGGGTATGGGGCGGCGGCAACGCCGGGAACGGATTGCTGAAGTGTTGAAACTTGCCGGTCTGGAGGCCCTTGCCGGTCGCGCGGCGCGCTCCCTTTCTATTGGCGAGCAGCAACGGGTCGCCATTGCGCGCGCCTGGGCGCTCAGGCCGCAAGTGCTGTTCCTCGACGAGCCGGCGGCAAATTTAGACCCGTCCGCCACTCGCGCCATCGAAGGGGTGTTGAGGGCGGTGCACAATTCCGGCACCAAGATCGTTATGTCCACACATGATTTACCGCAAGCTAAGCGGCTGGCCGATGAAATCCTGTTTTTGCACCGGGGGCGCTTGTTGGAGCAATCATCGGCGGACACTTTTTTCGATAATCCAGTAACCACCGAAGCTCAGGCTTTTGTTGAAGGAGAACTTTTGTGGTGAAACTTAAAGTTTGGCCAATGCTGGCCGCGGCAACGGTGTTGGTCGCTGCAATAGAGCTGAGTACGGGTATTCATATAGCGCATGCGGAAGACCGTTTTATTTTGATGGCGAGTACCACGTCCACACAGAATTCAGGATTGTTCGACCATCTGCTGCCAAGATTTACCGCCAAAACCGGTATCCAAGTGCGTGTAGTTGCCGTGGGAACCGGGCAAGCACTTAAAATCGGCCAGCGTGGAGACGCCGACCTCCTTTTGGTTCATGACCCGGTATCGGAAATGATGTTTGTCAGGGACGGATACGGCATTGATCGCCGGGACGTGATGTATAATGATTTTGTCTTGATTGGTCCGAGCAATGACCCGGCTGGCGCCACCAAGGCGAAAAACATCAATGCGGCGTTCAGAAATATTGCCAAATCCGGCGCGTCGTTCGTTTCGCGGGGTGATAAAAGCGGCACCCACAATGCTGAACAGCGCATTTGGATCGATGTGGGTATCAATGCTGTAAAACATTCCGGCGGCTGGTATCGTGAAGTGGGTGCGGGAATGGGGGCGACCCTCAACACTACATCTGTGATGGGCGCCTACACATTGACTGATCGCGCGACTTGGCTGTCGTTCGGCAATAAAGGCGAGCTCCGCATTGTTCACCAGGGCGACGAACAACTTTTTAACCCCTACGGCGTGATGCTTATTAGCCCAAAGCGCTTTCCCCATGTGAAATCGGCGGCGGCGCGCGTCTTTATGAACTGGTTGACGTCCGATGAGGGGCAGGGCGCCATTGCCGAGTTTCGTATCGATGGCCAGCAGGTATTTTTCCCGAACACGAAGTAGTGCGCCGCGCGTTAATTCTTCAAAACGGATTCTGCGTTTCAAGCCCCAGGGCGAGACGGCCGTGCTGCTCTGTGATGCGATCGATGTGGGCCAAAATATGAAGCGGCATGGCTTGCAAGTCCCGGTATCGCCGCTCGAAATTTGTGCTTTCGCGCAATCCACTGCCACCTAGAATGAGCAAGATCAATTTCATCGCTTCGCCGCATAGGTTTATGGCCTGCATACCGGCGGATGCCTGGCGGAAATAGTCGCCTTCGGTTGGCGGAACGTTTGCCTCAATGCGCGCGTCGGTTTCACTTAATGCCGCGTAAACCGTATCGGTCGCCGCACTGATCAACGCGCGTGCTTTGCCAATGTTCACGTGAACGGTTGGGCGTTCAGCTACTTTGGTGCCAAAAATGGCAACTCGTTCCTTAATCCCTTCCGCCATCTCATTTAAAGAGGTTTCTGCAACGCCGGACGCCATCGCGCCCAACCACATCACAGCAGTAACCGCCCAATCTTCCCGGTAGCGCGGGTGAATGACGGGGTAATCGGGATTCCGGTAAAAGTCCCGATCCTTAAAACGCCACGGCACAACATGGGCCGCCGATATGACGGTGCCGTCAAAGTAAATATGGTCGGTCGCTGACGCGCGGACGCTCATGGCGTTCCAAGTTGGGTCGATGCGAACGCTTGGGTCGGTCAGCTTTACGACGGCAAAGTCGGGCGACCCTTGTTCGGCATTAAACGTAAAGCCCGTCCAGTCCGCGTATCGGCTGCCCGAGCCAAAAGCCGTGACGCCGGTAATCTCAACACTGCCATCCTTATAAATCCCGTCAACATCTGTACCGGCACCTGCACCTTGGCAAACCCACTCGTGCTTCGATGTTACCTCAGCGAGAAAATCCTGATGTTTCGGCCCGAACAGGGCGCAGAAATGATGAAAGAGGGCCAGGTGATTCCACACTGCCCAGGCGGTCGATGTACACCGGGGCGCGATCGCGCGAAGTTCGTTTGCGGTCGCCACATGACTTCCGTTTAAGCCTGAGAGTTCGGGGCTGGCAGAAAAGCGCATGATGTCGTTGCGCTTAATCGCTTTTATAAGATCTGCCGAAATTGTCCGGCTGCGATCCGCTTCCTCGGCCTGGGCGGCAATATCGTTGAGCAAGGGTAGGATAATGACCGCGTCGCTGTAGGCCCGGCCATGAGACGAATAGAGACTTTCTCCAACCATGTGATGCACCCTTGATTTTTCTGCCGTCGGTTATTCTGGGAGGTAACCTTACAGGTAATAGAAAATCAAGTAAGCCGCCAACAGGATCAATACCCACATTGCCATATCGCCGGTGTGCCAGGTGCGGGCCATAATCCCACCCGGTCCATGGGTGCGCGAAATGCTCCCGATGATGCCCTTCACGCTGCCGACCGCCGCATTGCGGATACTTTTGTCCAAAGGCCCGAAGGTCGCGAGGAACGTGCGTACAAAGCCGGGCATAACCTTCCGGTACAGCCACTCGGCATCGATGTTTACCCCGGGCAGCTCCGGCGGATAGATTTGGGTGAGCTTCAATATTGTGAACGCCAAGGCCGAGAAGAACAGCAATTGGGTTTGCGTCAGCACGTGGGCAGCGGTGTAGGGATCGTAGGTCACTTCCCACGGCAGTATGCTGTAGAGTACCCAGGGGTAGGAGCCGTTGAAGATGCAAATGACCGCGGCGATGCCCATGGCAAGCAGCATGTTCCACGGCGGCTCTTTGGTGCGGATGCCGCTGTCGTGGGCGAAAAAGGCAAAGAACGGGATTTTGATGCCGGCGTGATGGAACACACCCGCAGAGGCAAATAAAAGGGCGAGCCACACGATCGGATAACCTTCGGCTATTGCCGCCGACATGACCATGGATTTGGATACAAAGCCCGAGAACAGCGGGAATGCCGAGATGCTGGCCGCGCCCACAATGCAAAGCCCGGTAGTAATCGGCATGGACTTATAAAGACCCCCCAATTCCGAGCCGTTCATCTTGCCGGTCATATGAAGAACGGCACCCATGCACATGAACAACAGGCCCTTAAACACGACATCGTTGAAAGCATGACTAATTGCGCCATTCAACGCCAAAGTGGTGCCAATGCCGATACCGACGACCATGAAGCCAACTTGGTTAATCAGGCTGTAGGCGAGCACACGGCGCAAGTCGTTCTCGATCACGGCAAAAAAGATCGGGAACATGGCCATGGTCGCGCCGATGTAAATTAAAAGCTCGGTGCCGGGAAAAGCACGCGCGAGCGCATAAACCGCCACTTTGGTCGTGAACGCACTCAAGAAAACCGTGCCGGTGGGCGTGGCTTCCGGGTAAGCGTCGGTCAACCAATTGTGCAGCATCGGAAAGCAGCACTTGATGCCAATTGCGGTGAATATCAGCCAGCCACTCAGTCCTTCGAGTCCGATGAAATCAAACGCAATGCTGCCGGTCTCGTGAATGCGGACCAGCGCCCCGGCGAGTAAAATAACGCCCGACAACACTTGCACGAGCAGGTATCGCATGGCGGCCCGCCCGGCGCGCGCGGTTTTGCGGGCCAGGATAAGGAACACCGAGCTTATCGCCAGCATTTCCCAAAACAGAAACAGTGTAATCAAATCGCCCGCGAACACCGCGCCCAAGGCACTGCCCGCATACAGCAATCCGGCCACGTGTTGTGTGGTGTCTTTCACATGCAGGGAATAGACAACGCCCAAGAAAGCTGCCAGATGAAAGAGATAGCCGAAAAGGGTGCTGAGACGATCAACCCGCATAAACTCGAGCTGATAATCGAAGAGGGCAAAGGTGATGCCGGTGGCTTCCGGAAAGGTATAGAGATTGTAAGCGCCAACGATTGGCAATGCGATCATGATCGCGCCGCGCATCCAGCCGCGCGTGACCGCGACAAGCGCCGCCGCCACATAAAAAATCAGGAAAGGCGCGACGCTAGTCATCGTAGTAGTCTTCCTTGCGCATGATCAGTTTGCGCAGCTCCTTCGCACCCACCACCAACAATACACAGGCGACAAAACCATAGACGCCGTGAAACCCGAACAATTCTTCCCACGGGTGGTCGATGTGCCGGTGGATGAAAGCGTCGGCGGCAAAAGTGATCGCGCACAGGGCATACAGCACATATATGACCCGCTTTATGTTGCGCGGATTGTCGAACATGTGAGTCTTTTCAGGTGGTGTATTTTCTGGATCAACCATTGGGTCAGGGCCCCGTTATGGGTTGCAACAGGTTGTAAACCGCGTCCGGAAATAGGAACAGGACGATGCAGCCAACGGAGGTTATACCGATGGCGATCAAACAGGCGGTCGGTGCCTCCTTGATGCCGGCGGTCTCAGTGTCACCGTTGGGAGTGCTGAAAAAAGCGCGGAATGGAATGGGTAGTAAATAGGCTATGTTCAGGACTGAACTAAGCATGAGCACCACCACCAGCCAGACTTGCTGTGCATCCAGGGCGCCGAGCACCAGATACCATTTGCTCCACAAACCACCCATGGGTGGCAGGCCAATAATGCTCAGACTGCCAATAAAAAATGCGGCCATGGTGTAGGGCATGGCGCGCCCCAATCCCCGCATTTGACTGATTTCACTTTTGTGGGATGCGACCATAATGGCGCCCGCACAAAAGAACAGGGTGATCTTACCGAACGCGTGCATGGCAATGTGCATGCCACTGCCAACAATGGCCAGGGGGGTGACCAGCATGGCGCCCAACACCACGTACCCCAATTGGCTGATGGTCGAATAGGCGAGCCGAGCCTTCAAGTTGTCCTTGGTCATGGCAACAAGTGAGCCCAAAACGATGGTGGCCGCCGCAGCGATCTGCAGCCACTGCGTCACATCCAGATTTCGCAAGAAATCGATGCCGAAAATATAGACGGTGACTTTGAGCACGGTGAACACACCGGCTTTGACCACCGCCACCGCGTGCAACAGAGCGCTGACCGGTGTGGGCGCCACCATGGCCGCGGGTAGCCAGCGGTGAAACGGCATGACCGCCGCTTTGCCGATGCCGAACACGTACATGGCAAGCAGGATGCCAACCGCCGGGCCGGTGATGTTGCCATCCAATATGCCACCCTCTTGAAACTCCAAAGTACCGGCGATGGCCCAGGTGGCGATCATCGCCAGCAATTGCAATCCAATTGAGGTGCCCAGCAGAATGCCGAGGTAAACCCGGCCCGCACGCTTGGCTTCGTCGGTGCCCGCGTGGGTCACCAGAGGAAAAGTGCTAAGGGTGAGAATCTCATAAAAAATGAAGAGGGTGAGCATGTTACCGGCGAAGGCGACGCCCATGGTTGCGGCAATGGCAATGGCGAAAAACGCGTAGAAACGAGTTTGGTTTTCTTCGTGGTGTCCGCGCATATAGCCGATCGCGTATATCGTCGTCACAATCCACAGAAAGCTCGCGATGAGCGCAAACATCATCCCCAGTGGTTCAACCTCAAACGAGATACTGAGGCCGGGCAACATTTCAAACAGGGTGACAGATGGCAGTTCTCCGGCGGTCACAACCGGATATAGGGTGGCGACAGTCGCGAACAACGCACCTGCGGTAATGAGGGTGACGGTTTCGCGTAGATTAGGGCGGACGCCGAAGAGCGCAATGAGGCCGGCACCGGCAAGCGGTATAGACAGCGACAGCAGGATGGCGTCGTGCGCGGTCATCCGCCGTTCCCCATAAGGTGAGCGGCAGCCGATCCAGCGACCTCAAGCGTATAGGTGGCGTCAACGCCGAAATAAAGGCTAGCGCCGATCAGCAACCATGTGGGGATCAGGTAGCTGAGCGGTGCTTCTTCAATTTTTCTGCCCTCGAGCGCGGGCTGGAAGTACGCGACCTCGACCACCCGCCATATGTAGATAACAGCCAGCAGCGAGCTCGCAAGAATGAGGAAAGCAATCGGCCACCTGCCGTCTTCTAAAGCGGCCAAAATCAAGTACCACTTGCTAATAAACCCAACTGTCGTGGGCACGCCAATAAGACTGAACCCGCCAACAACGAAGGCCGCCATTGTGAGCGGCATTTGACGGCCTAGTCCGGCCATATTTTGTAGACTAACTCCCCCGGTGCGCAGGAGGACAGCACCCAGGGCCATGAACAGGCCTCCCTTGGTCACCGCATGATTGAACAAGTGAATGACAGTGGCGGTGACCCCGGTGATGCTGGCGAAACTCAAGCCCAGCACCATATATCCCAATTGGGCGACACTCGAATAGGCCAGCATACGTTTTATGTTGGTTTGGAATATGGCGACCAGCGACGGGATAAACATAGCGATCACCGCGAGGGGCAACAGGAAGCCGTTGAGAGTCAACTCCTCGAACAGATAATCGGTGCCGAACACCGTGAACAGGAAACGCAACAGGACGTAAACCGCTACCTTGGTTGCGGTCGCGGCCAGAAAAGCGGTCACCGCCGACGGGGCGTATGTATACGCGTTGGGCAGCCACAAATGGAGCGGGAACAAGGCAAGTTTGAGACTTAAACCGACCATGATGAAGGCGAAGCCCGCAAGGACGGTGGTATTGTCTGCAAGGGGCGCCAGACGCACTGCCAAGTCGGCCATATTCAGGGTGCCGGTGACCATATAGAGGAGACCGATGCCGATCACGTAGAAGGTTGCGCCGATGGTGCCCATGACCAGATAGGTAAAAGCAGCGGTTAATGCCCGCCGGTCCCGGCCCGCGCCCAAGCTGATCAGCACGTAGGAAGACAGCGAAGAGATTTCGAGAAAGACGAACAAATTGAAGGCGTCGCCAGTGGCCGTGACCCCAAGTAGTCCGGTCAGGCACAACAGATATAAAGTGTAGTAGTGCGGCTGTTGGTCACCACCGATTTCTGCCCGAACACTGCCGTGGGCGTACCACATGACCACGGCGGCGATGGCCGAGACAATAACCAGGACGAAGGCGTTGAGCCGGTCGATGCGAAACTCAATACCCCAAGGGGAGGCCCAGCCCCCCATTTCATAGGCAATTGGGCCGTTGGCCATCACTTGGCCAAGGATCGCCACAGCCAGTGCCAAACAAACAACACTGACGGCGGCAGCAAAAATCCAAGCGAGGCTCTCGCGCCGCAATAGCGAACACAATGGTGCCGCGATAAGCGGAACCACAATCAACAAAACTGCCAGGTGAGCCTCGACGACAGCAGGAAATAGTGTCATGCGTCCCCATCCTGCCGATAGATTTCGTCTTCTTCGATGGATCCGTAGGCTTCATTAATGCGCACGATTAGCGCGCCCGCCAGAGCCGTGGTCGCAACCCCAACAACAATCGCGGTCAGAATAAGGACATGGGGCAAAGGGTTCGAGTAGACCGTAAAGCGATCATCCAGAATGGGGGCGGTACCGCCGATAATTTTGCCCATGGAAATATATAGGAGGAACACTGAGACCTGAAAAATGCTAAGGCCAACCACTTTTTTGACCAGGTTCGATCCTGAAATGACAATATAAAATCCAATCATCATCAGCACGACGACGACTAAATAATTGAAATGTGACATCACCTCGGTCATGTCTTTTTCCGGGTTCGCCGGGCAAAACTGAAAAACAATGTGATCATGACCGCTGCGACGGTTGTCCCAACCCCAAACTCAATCAACAAAATACCCAGGTGTTGGCCGTGGGTTGGCTCATGTGCAAGGACGCTATAGTCCAGGTAATTGCCGCCCATCAAGAGGCTGGCAACCCCGACCCCCGCATACAACAACACACCGGCGGCGATCAAAAATCTGGTTACACCTTCTGGCACCACCGCCACTGCATTCTTAATGCCAAAGACCAATCCATAGAGAATGAATGCCGCAGCAAATATCACGCCGGCCTGAAAACCGCCGCCGGGTCCGAAATCGCCGTGAAATTGAACATATAGGGCAAACAGCATTATGAACGGGATCAGAAGTTTGGCTGTCACCCGGAGGACCGAGTGATGACGCATGTTGCCTTCGCCAGGTAATGGGAGTTCCTCAACTGAGCCGTCTTGCGCCGTGCGGCGTCGAAGACCGAGCAGCACCATGACGCCAATGCCGGCGGTAAAAATGACGGTCACTTCACCCAGGGTGTCAAATCCCCGATAACTCGCAAGAATCGACGTCACAATGTTAGGAAGGCCAACTTCCGCCCCGGATTTTTCAATGTAGCGGTCGGCAACATGGCCGTGGATGGGCGCATCAGCAGCGCCAAACTCAGGCATCCCGAGGGCACTGAAGATTAAGACCGAGCCCGCCAGCATCACTAGAACAATGGGAAAAATAGGAGTGCTGAAAGTAATTCGCTCCCGGCTGTTGGTGAGTGACAGCACTCCCAGCATGAGGATCGTGCTGATCCCCGCGCCAACCGCAGCTTCGGTAAAGGCTACATCTACCGCGTCCAGCAAAACGAACATACCCGCTGACAGCAAGCTGAACACACTGCCCAGCATGACCACGGCGAACAAATTGTGCTGCCGCACAATGGTCAGGGCGGTGACACACATGAACAAAAGCAAAAGTGTGTTTACGGCCTCGGTCATGAACGAGCCCCGCTATTGGACGAGGCTTTGTTTTTGAGATCACTGTCAAGCATCGGCCGTAGGCCACTGCTGTGGGCTGCATTTGCCACAGCGTTACTAGATGCCGGGCTGGTGATAATGAGAAAGATAAAAATCAAAACCAGTTTGACCGTGATCAGGGTGAACCCCTCATGCACCGCGAGGCCAAACAAAATCAGTCCGGCGCCCATGGTGTCGGTAATGCCCGCGCCGTGAAGACGGGTGTAGACATCCGGCAGGCGGAGAACGCCAATGCCGCCGATGACTGCAAAAAGGCTTCCTGTCAGCAATGACGCCCAGACGATGATGCTGTTCGCCACTTCCACTACTGGGGCCCCCCGTCAGACAAGTTGGACTTATCGTCCACGTCTTGAGTGTCCATTTCGTGAGTGTCGCCGAAACCGCCGTAACGTAGGAACTTGAGCACAGCGATGGTGCCGATGAAATTGATAAGCGCATATACAAGTGCGATATCTAAAAAATCCGGACGCCCGATCAAATACCCAAGCACGGCGATAAGCAGCACAGTTTTGGTGCCGAACATGTTGACCGCCAATACGCGGTCGTAAATAGTTGGCCCGATGCACATACGCGCTATGGCGAGCGACATGGTGAGCAATATGGCGATGGTGGTGGCAGTGAACATCAGCCGGGTTCTTTGCCAATGTCACTGTCCGGTTCCGGACCTTCGATGGCGCTCACTCTTCGATCCATCCGGCCGGTGACTAAGTCATCGGCTCCATTCTTGGAAAGCGCATGCACCAATATTTCGCCGGGCAGAACGCGCACTGAAACCGTGCCAGGGGTTAAGGTGATCGAATTGGCAAACATCACTTGGCCGAGTTCGGTTCGCTGGGTCGATTTAATCGATGTAAGGGTTGGGCTGATCGGCAACTTAGGGTCGATAATCTGGCGTGCGACATCCCAATTCGCTTTAATTATTTCCCACCCCAGCCAGGGATAATAGGCAATTAAACGCAATCCCATATGAACCGGCTGGCCTTCATGATCGACCACGTCCATCCGCAGTGCGATCAGCACAACTCCAAATACTGAGGCCGCGCCTAGCCCCAACAGTAGAAAGTCCGTATGTCCGGAAAGAAGCAGCCACACAGCGGCGAGCGCCAGGGCTAAACTAGCAGCGTGGATCAATCGTTGATGCCCCCAAAAACATATTCCCGCAGCCTCGGTCCGCGTTCCTTGACCGAATCGGTCGGTTCGATCTGGGCAGGCAGTACGCGGTAAAGAAACCGCCGATACTCATAGACTGAGCGCTTCCGAACTTCCAGTGCATAAAGTGTTTATTCATAGTTAATTTTTCCGAAAGTATATGCGTCAGTTAGCCATTTGGCATACTTATGCACAAAAAAATGCCTTCGTTGCGCAATGGTGCGCGATATCAGGCCAAACTCGAAAAACCGTACAAATATCAAGAGATAACAAGTCTGTGATTAACGCGGTCAAGTTTGGTCAGATGGTCAAGTTGTGCTACGCTGAGGGTCGCGACAGTGGAAAGTGAGTGTGGAATTCATGGTGGAACATGATGAGGAGACCCGTGCGCCAGAAGGGAGTGATGCCCAAGAGATCGGCGGAACGGTCAAATGGTTTGACCCTGTAAAGGGCTATGGTTTTTTAACCCCAAGCGACGGCGGCGGAGACGTGTTGTTGCATTCGTCAGTACTGCGATCCGCAGGCTACGATAACGTCCTGGAAGGCACCACCATCATATGCGAGGCGGTGGAGCGCTCGAAAGGTATGCAAGCAACGCGCATTATCAGATTCGATCCCAGTACGGCGGTAGTATCTGAGCGTCCGGCGTCCTTGCAGCCGCGACCACCCGTCGTGGCAGAAGGGGATTTCATGAGCGTGACCGTCAAGTGGTTCAATCGTGTGCGGGGCTATGGTTTCGTCACACGGGGGACAGGAACCCAAGATGTATTCGTGCATATGGAAACCCTGCGGGTTGCGGGAATACCGGAACTGCAGCCGGGTCAGGCCTTGAGGATCAAGATCGGCGAAGGGTCAAAAGGTCCGCAAGTTGCCGAAGTCGAACTGGCCTAACCTGCAAATTCGCAGTTCAGGGTGTAACGAGGTTCGGCATTGGGACATGACTCTGATTCTCATGATCGAGTGCCGGCTCGAGCGCGAACCTTTGAACGCGCGTGCCTTGACGGCTGAATTGGCGAGCTGAGCGACAAGTTTTGCGTGAACCAAACGAACTTTATCCGGCAGGGTTTTGTCTATACTTGGCCAAAGGATTTTTGCAGCGTTTTGTAGATGGCTTGATTGTTATCCACGGCGGGCGGGAAACGGGAAAAGGATGCCTTATGGGTGTCCTTTTCTTGTTTGTGACCGTGCATTTGTGGGGGTCACAAAGTTTAGCGGACTCGTTGGTTGCCTCTGACGGCCGTAAAAGATTATCGCTGTCGCCATTAGTCATTGAAACCACCACCGGTGCGCACATTTTTCAGATTGAAGAGGTGGTCACGCCTGAGGCGCAAGCTAAGGGCTTGATGAACCGACAGTCGCTGGCGCCCGATCGGGGCATGCTGTTCGATATTGCAACTCCCAGAAACATCTCCATGTGGATGAGCAATACCCTCATCCCGCTCGACATACTGTTTGTGAATGCCCAGGGCCGCATTATAAAAATAAGTGCAAATGCGGTGCCGGGCTCATTGCAATCCATTCGTTCGGGATCACCGGTTCGCTCCGTCGTGGAATTGCTCGGCGGCACCGCAGCGAAGATTGGCGCTGCGCCGGGTGACCGGATACGTCATCGACTGTACGGTGACACACTGGACTCGTCTAAAGCTAATAAAATTGGAGCAATTGAATGAGGTGGCTGGACGCCCGGCAGGGCTTGGTGTATCTCACCGCCTGGCAATTGTCTTGTGCGGGGCGTAGCGCAGCCTGGTAGCGCGGCTGCTTTGGGAGCAGCAGGTCCTCGGTTCGAATCCGGGCGCCCCGACCAACTCTGAACAGACTGACCGTCGGGAAACTATAAATCAGTTGACGATGTCCGTTTGTTCAGCCTCATGATTGAGAGGAGGCCGGAAATCACCTATCAATCAGTCTTGTGGTATTCCAGCATCCCTCATTTACTGCGACGTTTTTTGGTGGTCGTTAGCGCCACACTCTTGGCGTCGTCTCTCGCCGCCACTGCTCAAGCCGACGGAGTGGGACCGAGCGGCTGCGTCGTCGCCTCGGGCACTTGTGGCAGCGGATCCAGCGGGGGAGGCGGCGGATACGATCCCTACGCCGCCATGATGCCGAGCTAGCGCAACGCCGCTCGACCGGTTATTGGTACACTGGCTGCGTTTAGAGCGCATTCACACAATTTGCGACGACCTTCCCTCTGAGGTCAGTTGGCTGTACTCTCCCGCCCAGGCACTAGGTGCCGATGAAGTTTGTGGAGTTGACCATGGTTGCACGTATTTACCGGCCAGCCAAAAACGCCATGCAATCCGGACGGGCAAACTCCAAAACTTGGATTTTGGAATATGAACCCCAGTCTCGGCGAACCATCGACCCCCTGATGGGGTGGACCAGCTCGGCGGACACGCTCGCGCAATTGAAGTTGCGCTTCGGCAGCAAAGACGAATGTATTGCCTTTGCCAAGAAAAATGGCATCCCGTATGAAGTGCACGAGCCCCACGAACGCAAACTTAAAATTAAGACTTACGCGGATAATTTCCGCTAAGACCTTGCGAAGCCGTCCGACCAGGCGGCCAAGTTACCCAGGGCGCCCTTAGCTCAGCTGGATAGAGCAACGGCCTTCTAAGCCGTAGGTCGCAGGTTCGAATCCTGCAGGGCGCACCACTTTTAAATTGATCTCACGACAGATCACACGGCTCGCGTCTCCGATGGGGCGGCCTGATCGGTGGACCTCACGGTGCCCCAGTTGAAGCCAGTGGTGGACAAGGTGAATTATCCTGGGCTGAACTTAAAGCATCTGTACGTCGATTGACCATGCGCTAACCCATCCCCGCCACCTTAATGAAGCAGGTAAGATGGCTCTGTTAGCAGAAGCACTCCGCAGACCGGTCAACAAAGCCAAAGACAACCTCACCTCTGAGCAGGGAACTCAACTGGATCAAATGATAAGCCCCTGCGCACGGGTCCGCTGCGCAATCTTCGGCATGGTCATATCCATCACTCGCCCGGCTATCAGTGGTGGTATGGTCAAGCGGCATTGGACGGGGTTTGCTGCGCGCAGTGCAAGTGTTCAATTTATGAGAATGTGTAACGCCAGGTTTACACGGCAAGCAAAAAGTCGCTGGCGCCTAGGACATGCGAAGGCGATTAGAAAGGCGCTGCGGCCACTTCCCTATAATTGTATATTGGGGAAAAAATCCCCCCCCCCGGTCACCTTACACAGGGGGGCCTGAAGTTAGATGACCAGAGAGGGAGTTAGGAGGGTAACGCAAAATGTTGCGCTACACAGCACAGCTGGCATTATACGCAAGCTTAACGAACGTTCAATAGTTAAATGAAGGTTCATTCACCAAATAGCTGCAAAAATGCTAGTTTAAACTCTGATCAGGGGTTTATGGTGCCCAGTTGTGAGTGTATAAGAGCGACATCCTGCGTAAAGAAAGTATAATTTCCGGGTAAAATTCAGCACATTGGCTCCTCTCCAAGCGGTTGGGGAGGGTTCTCGGCGCCATTGGCACACAGTTTCTTGATACGCTGTAGGCCACAATATGGCATTGTGCGGCTTAGGCCGATGCTATCCGGTGACCAAATGATCGATAAGCCTAATGGGCGCAATACAAGGAGAAGTAAAATGGGGAAACTGCTTTGGGGTCCGGTCGTGGCTCTGACAGGCGCTTTGGCTCTGGTTGGCTGTGGCGAGGGTGGTGGCGGTGATGGTGGAGATGTGGCAGCCGCAAAGGGACCTTCTGGCAAAATTGTCGGCAGCTGGGACCTGGATGGCGGTAAATGCGGCGGTTTGTCCAATGTGACCTTTACTGAAACCGGAGTGTCGATGAAAGCCTGGGGTAAAGAAGTCAGCGACACCATTGACAATTGGGACGAAAAGGAAGGCATCGTGCTGGCCAGTGCCCAATTGCCAGCTCTAGGGATTACATCGGAAGATCAATTGCCGCTTAAAATCTCCGATAAAGGACAGCTTGAAATGCACGCGAGCTTTACCGGCGCCGTGCGGGAAACGATGCCCGAATTTGTTTTCATTCGCTGCGAAAAATAAATTGAGTGCAAGTCGGTCTGCCTGGAAACGGGCGGGCCGATTTTTTGTCCACTTGGAAAAAAACGAGAAGACCAGAGTCGCTGATTATCGCCTCAATAACGACATAAGCATTGTAGTGCAAATACCGCATGCACAATATTCGTTCTATTAGCATTGTGGGGAGTTGCGGAGGTCGTGAATTGGGGAAAGCCGAACCAGATCGGCAATGTTAATCTTCTGTCGCGGGTGCTATGAAATAGCCACACTTTCCCCCTATAACCAGCCGGCATTTTCGGTTGGAACTAGATCGATGGTGTTTAACGGCCATACATTGGAGGCCGGTGAGTGACCGGCCCCCGTTTCTTGGGGCCGGCCGTCGGCATTAGTCAACGACGACGATGTTCTCTGCGGAAGTTTTCCCGTCGCGACCGGGTACTAATTCGTATTCCACTTTTTGCCCTTCGGCGAGAGTGGCCAGTCCCGCGCGCTCAACGGCCGAGATGTGTACGAAAGCGTCTTTTGATCCGTCGCTAGGCTCAATAAAGCCATAGCCCTTAGTTGGATTGAACCATTTTACAGTTCCGGTAGTCATGTCTTGTCCTTTTTAGCAGTATAGATAGTGCGAGCCACTTTAATGCAGCTTCACGTTCGTATGGGGTTCACGATTTGTTAGGGGAGCTCGGTCAATCGCTAATGCGTCTAGGGGCGTCGCCAGGGCAATCTGTAACCCGAACAAGCAGTTGCACCATCTGCAAGAATTTGCAAGCAAAAACTATAACAGGGTCAGTTGCAGCGCGCACCAGGTCGCCAAGTACACGGCATCCGTTTACCTCAATGTTGATCCGCGGTGCCCTATTGCCGGCCCTCGGGCCAAACAAAATTACCCGGCATCAGGCAAGAATGCCGGATACACATAGGGGGCTACCATGCGTTTGATTATCACTATTTTGCTGCCTTGGTTGCTGTTTTTTACCATTGGCCGGGCCGGGGCAGGGATTATTTGCATTATTCTCCAGTTGACTCTTGTCGGTTGGTTGCCGGCCGCGATTTGGGCAGTTTGTTCACTCAGTCAACACAATACCGATAAGAAAATCGAGGCAGCTACCGGCGGCGGCGATTAGTCGCGGAAACGTAACGGAGTAAACGAGCTATGGCACTTCGTTCGAGCAAATTTCCAATTGTTAAAATTGCTGTCTGGTCGCTGGTGTTTGGACTGGGTCTTGCGCTATTGGACGTCAGTCCGCGGGCACTCCTGGCCAGTATTGGCGGAACCGCACAGGATATATTCAAAGTCTTTGTAGACTTGTTCCAGTGGGCACTCGAATACATATTACTGGGAGCGGTTGAGATTCCCCGTATCTCCGATCAATAGCCTTTGCCTGCGCTACAATGCTTTTGCTCGCGCCAATGCCGGTCTCGCATGGCACGTGTCCGCCCAGCGCTTTACATTCGTATGCGCCGAGTAGTCGAATTCAACCCTCGAAAGCAAGAGTATTACGCCGGACAAGTTGATGTCCGCGACGCTGAAATGCTCACCGAGCAAGTAGTCCCGGCCCTCTAACGCATTGTTCAGTACCGCGAGCGGCCGCTCGAGTTGTTTTTCGGCCGACGCGATGAGCCTGTCATTGCGCTTATCTTCCGGTGTAAATAATTTCTGCATAACGAGCTGCATCTGCAATGGCTCAATTTCACTGATGCCCCAAATGGTCCATTGCCACGTCAGCGCTTCATCTGCCGCATTATCAGGGTAGAGATCGCCACCGTAGGTTTTGGCGAGATACATATTGATTGCCATGGATTCAAAGACCGTGAGGTCGCCATCAACCAGTGCCGGAATGCGGCCGTTGGGATTGACCGCTAGAAAGTCAGGATTCTTGGACTCTTCCATGTAATTTACGGACACATGCTCGTAGTCAATACCCATTTCTTCGATTGCCCATATGGAGCGCAGTGCCCGAGATCCTGAGATGCCGTACAGTTTAGGTTTACTCATTTACGTATGTCCTTTGGTATGAATTTGGTTGGATATTAGCCACAAGCGGTGCCCTTACCTGCGATCGCTTGAGGCAAGTTCGTCGACTGATAATTAGGGGGAATTACTCGGCGGCTTGGGCGGATTGGATATACACGGCAACCCCGCTCACCGCATTTTGTTCGGCCGCAATTTGCTGTTCTTTTGCGGTCGCAAATTCCTGATCCCATTTGAGGATTTGGCGACCCATCAGCGGGAAAAACAAGGGCGGCAGGAACGCCGTAAACGCCGTTGTTATGGCGCCGTATTTGAGCAAAGGCGCGTCGCCAACTTTAACCACGGCCAGTTCATAAAACGGCCGGTTGGGATGTTCGTGATGCTCCGAGTGGCGGGTGACGTTGCACAGCACCACTGAACTAAGGCGTTTGTTTGAATTCCACGAATGGCGCGCGCCATCGGGTTCGTTCACGTCACGGACTTGGCCATGGTGGAACATAAAGCCGAGGGACTCGAGAAGCATCTTACTGACCCAAAAGGCGAGTGTATAAAAACCAACCGCGATCCAACCACCCAAAAACCAAACCAAACCCCAAACAATAGCGATGCGTGCGCCGCTATGGATCAGGTGATTGGCGGGCGAAAGTACGGATTTTCCCTTTTTTTCGAGCCGTTCACTCTCCACTTTCCAGGCGTAGACCAGTTGCTTAAGGGGCGCGGTTGCAAAAAACGCGTAGTAACTGTCTCGTCGAAGCGAGAGCGATGCGTCGTAAGGTTGGCCCAATGTCGTGTGATGGCCGTAGACGTGCTCCACTTCAAATGGGACGCCGCCCGACATGGCAAAGAACCAACGGCCGAAGAACGTGTCGACTTTATCCCAGGTGCGGTGGGTCAACTCGTGCGCGACGAGCGTGTTGATTATGGCAAGCAAAAGCCCCATGCCGAGCGCGGCGCCGGTGTAGTCAAACAAGGTACTTCCTGCTTTGGCCGCCAGAACATCATAGCCGGTTGCACCAACGACAAGAGCGCCGTACCCGAGCAGATCGCCGGGCGTCATAGACCAGACAAACAAGAACGCTGTGACGATCATCACCGGCAAGTAACTGTACAAAATGAGATTGAGAATAAATGGATGACTGTACGATGGTGTTTTGGTCTCATCGCCCAGCAGAAAATCACCGGTAATCAATAGCGGGACCATTGCACCAATTCCCAACCACAGCCAATGACCCCCCATAAGGAAGCCGGTGATGGTGATCAGAACAAGCAGATGGTTTGATAAATATTTGATGTACTTCAGCACAGATTTCGTCCCCTTGATATCCGTTTCACTTGGTGGCCGACCTATTCAGCAGGGAGTGGCGCACGGGCGCTGTCTTGCCTGCCCTCCGCAGCGGCCATTAATGCGGCCACACCACTGGAGGCATTTTGCTCGTGCGCTATTTCTCGTTCTTCGGCGCTGGCAAATTCTTCATCCCATTTGAGTAACCGCGGCGACATCAACTTGTGAAAGAGGGGAGGAATAAACGCCATCAATCCACCGGCGAAATACGGATAATTGACGGGCGCCTCGCCGGGCAGTCCCGGTTTCAGGTCCCAAAACGGAATGGTGCCATCGTGATGGTGATTGGAATGCCGTCCAATATTGAACATCAGCCAATTGCCAAGGGCGGCGTTGGCATTCCATGCGTGGCGCGGTTCAACCCGCTGACCGGGCACGCGTATCATACCGTAATGGCTGTAATACGTGAGCGCTTCGACCATCAACTTGCACACAGCACAAGCCACTGCGAAAAATGCCAACGTGTACCACCCGCCAACCCCGTAAAGCGCGGCCACCACGACAGCGATCCGCAATGAAGGCCGCAATATTTGATTGTCGAGCGACACGAACGGTTTCCCGCGTCGTTTGAGACGCTCGCCTTCCGTCTGCCAGGCTTTGGACACTTGCCGGAACATGTTGTGGCCGAGCCAATAATAAAGGCTATCCCCGCGCCGGGATGAAGCCGGGTCATCGGTGCGGTCACCCACATGCGCGTGATGCCAATTGTGACCAACCTCGAACGAGTAGCCGGCGGTAAGGGCGAGCATCCAGCGCCCCGAAAACAACACCGTTGGGTTGCCGGTTTGATGCGCGAATTCATGCGCGCCAAGAAATCCGATGTTGCCGAAGATGAGACCCAACGCAAGAGCAGCGCCAACAAGGTCGAACCAAGTGCTCGCTTCGCGGGCGGCAATCGCGTCGAATCCGGTTGAGGACTGTATGAGAGCGCCCATACCCAAGAGATCGCCGGGGCTGCTGATCCAGGCAAGAGTGAACACCGAGAAGATCATGACGACCAAGGTGCCTTGGGCGATCAGCGAGATTGCCCACACATGCTGGTATTCGGGCTGGCGGCTTTCTTCGACCAACGGATCGAGCAACAGCCAAGCAATGATGACGCCCGGGAAGCCGAGCCACAGCCAATGGCCGCCCATATAGAGCGTTGCGCAGACGCCGCCGAATAGAAACGTGCCGATGGTAAACTTCAGATAGTCGAACATGCGTGCCCTCCTAGTCGGCTCCCCTTACCAAGAGCCTTTCCCTGGAAAGAGTATAACAGATTACGGTAAGTAAGGGTGATCGAGGTTGATTGCCCATGATGGGGGTTTCGCGCACGTCGTTTGAAAAAGTTGCGCGTAACACTGTCGTTCGCTTCGAGGAAAAAGACGGGCTCGGATGCGAAGCTGGGCTCGCCAATCACTTTACTCAGCAGGAACTCGACGGTGACGTGTATTACGATCAACATTGGCACGAACACGCCGCCTGCTATCACGTTAAAGGCAAAGGATTGGTGGTGATCACCTCGTGCGGACACGCAGGCCTGATCAATAACATTCGGCACCTGATGAAGGTGACCGGTGTCAAAAAGCTGCACGCGGTTGCCGGCGGCTTTCACCTGGCACCGACAAAGCTAGCCTACGTGGATGAGACCGTAAACGCCCTTGCCGTTCTCGATCCGGATGTTGTCATTCCCATGCATTGCAGCGGTAAGAACTTCACCGATGCTGTGGCAGCCAGGATGCCCAATCGCCTAGTGCTTAATTCCACCGGCAGCCGCTATGCCTTTGGGGAGTAAGGGGCAATCCTCGCCCGTGACGCCTGCTCGCCTTTGGTCTAACATTGGGTGCAGAATTATCGAGTGTGGAGAAAAATTCATGACGAAATGGAGTTTGAGTGTGGCGCTGGCGTTTTTGGTCGCAAGCGCACCACTGAGCGCCGCGACAGTGTCTGAGCTGCAAAAAGCAGCGAACGCAGGGGACGCGAAAGCGCAATACGAGCTTGGGGTTAAATACGAGTACGGCCAGGGGGTCGATCAGAACTACGGCAAAGCCGCAGAATGGACCCGGAAATCAGCCGAGCAGGGCTATGCCGACGGCCAGTATAATTATGGTTTGATGCTGGAGTATGGGCAGGGGGTAGGTAAAAACCTTGCGGAAGCCGATGCTTGGTACGCACGCGCGGCCGAGCAAGGTATGAAAGGAGCGGTGCAGGCTCGCGCCATGTTAGCCCGCAGGCGGCGGGTCCCAGCGCGCCTGTCCGCAAGTGGCGAAACGGCCTCATCCTTCGGTGGCGAGGCGAGTGCAGAAGCCGGTCCTCAGGGCATCAATCCCTCGGCGCAAGGCCAATCGAGGGGCATGGGGTCGTCCGCCCGTCGGGATCGGCAGCGGCTGCTCGATCGCGGTACGTCGGATCGTCCTGATCGTCGCTGAAACGAATGGCCTATGCTTCAAACACCCGGGCTTCGCGGATTTGATCGCCCGTCCACTCGATAATCTCAACCACATGCGCCAATGCGTCAGCGTCCGGTTCGTCCCGCAACTCGTATTCGATGACGCTGCGGTCTTTAGCTTCGGTAAGGGTGAGGATGGTGATCGATAGTGTCGGCAATTTCAAACCCAATTTTATAGCGTCAGTTCTTCTGGGTATGTGGGGAACAAAGTCATGTCGTCTGGGAGCGTAAGCCAATCCGGCTGACGGTCACACCAAAAGCTAAAACTTGGGGTAGCTAGGGTGCGGTCGTCAAGGGTGCCGCCGGCGACGGCGCAGATGTCCGGGTATTTGGCGGGCGAGATGAGTAGCGGGGACCCACAAGCGCTACAGAACTGACGTTCAACTTTACGACCCTTGTCCGATACGGCCGTGTAGCTGCCGAGCTCGCCTTGGGTGATTGTGATCGCGGATTTCGGATAAACAACCAGATTGAGAAAGGCTGAACCCGATTGGCACTGGCAATGATCGCATTGGCAAAGGCCGGCGAAGGCGGGCGCACCTTTGAGCTCATACTTCACCGCACCGCATAAACAGCTACCTGTATGATTTGCCATTACGTCATTCCCAAGGATTAAGATTGACCTGCATCTCTTTGATACCACGAATAAAATTAGATCTAATGCGGCGCACCGGAGCGGTTGTTTGAAGGTTCGGATAGCGCGGCAGCAATTCCTCGAACAGCACCCGCAATTGGAGCTCGGCCACGCGCGAGCCGAGGCAAAAATGTTGACCGATACCAAAGCCCAATTGCATGGCGTCCTTGCGGGTGACGTCGAACTTGAACGGGTCAGGAAACTTGTCTTCGTCCCGATTGGCCGACACATACCACATGACCACTTTGTCGCCTTTGGAGATTTTCTGACCGCCCAATTCGGTGTCCTCGGTTGCCGTGCGGCGCATGTGCAGCACGGGAGACACCCAGCGGATGATTTCGTTCACCGCATTGGGAATGAGCGACGGATCGTCGAGTAGCTTTTGCCGCTGTTCGGGAAACTGAGACAGCGCCAAGGCACCCCCGGCGATGGATTGTCGGGTGGTCTCATTGCCGCCAACGATCAGGAGGATGAAGGTGCCGATGTAGCGCTCGGGAGACAGAGGTTTGCCGTCGATACGCGCGTGAACCAGCATTGATATGAGGTCATCACCTGGAGTCTCGAGCCGATTTTGCCACAGGTGCATGGCGTAGTCGGACATTTCGGCAAAACTGGCCGCGATGAACATGTCACTGGGCCGCAGCTCCGGGTCGTCCTCGCCGATCAGGGCGTTTGACCATTCGAATAATTTGTGGCGGTCGGATTGGGGGATGCCGAACAATTCGGCGAGCACTTGAATGGGCAATTCAGCCGCCACGGAAATCACAAAATCGCAATGATCCTGATCGTCTAACTTGCCCAATATGTCGCGCACCCGCGCCCGGATGCCGTCCTCCAATGCCTTGATGCGGGGTGGGGTAAAGCCTGGCGTCACCATGCCCCGGTAAATGTTGTGCTCAGGCGGGTCCATGCTGATCATGCTGGTGTCCACATCGCTCGTGTCGCCGAGCGCGGCTTCCCCCAAGGCCGCACCACCGGCTTCTTTCTCGTCAAATATACGATGGCCGCCCCAGTCGCGGGCGGACGAAAAAATTTTTGGGTTTTTACTGGCGGCAACGACGTGATCGTACTTGGTGAGGCTCCAAAAGCCAGGTCCATCAACTTCCGGGTTCCAGAAAACCGGGCATTCTTCGCGCAAATGGGTAAAAAATTCGTCCTGTCGGTCGGCTTCGTAGAGGGACGGATCCTTCAAATCAAACGGCACGTCAGCGTAATCAGTGGTGCTCATATTGGCATTCTCCCCAAGACGGTTCGTCACATATTCCAGCTAAATGACATCGGAGAGCAAAGACGGTAGATCGGGTAACTTACTCTAACGCCGGTTCAACTCGCGCATGGCGTGATCGATCCCCCCCAAAGTGAGCGGATACATACGCTCACTCATGAGCTGCTTTAGTACATCGGTCGACGGGCTGTAGTGCCAATGCTGTTCGGGCACCGGGTTTAACCAAACCGCGTGTTCATAGACTGACAACATGCGGTTCATCCACACGTCTCCGGCTTCTTCATTCCAATGCTCGACACTGCCACCCGGATAGACAATTTCATAAGGACTCATGGACGCGTCGCCGACAAAGATTACTTTATAGTCGGACGGATATTTATGCATAATTTCATAGGTCGGAATGGTCTGCGTGTGGCGGCGGCGGTTGTCTTTCCACACTTTCTCGTACATGCAGTTATGGAAATAGAAGTATTCCATATGCTTGAACTCGGTACTGGTCGCCGAGAACAGCTCTTCACACGCCTTGATATGCCCATCCATCGAGCCGCCGACATCGAAGAACAGTAAAACTTTAATCTTGTTGTGCCGTTCCGGCACCATTTTGATGTCTAGGTACCCCTGGTGCGCGGTAGAGCGAATGGTGTCGTCCAGATCAAGTTCTTCTTCGGCGCCTTCGCGGGCAAACCGGCGCAAACGACGGAGAGCGATTTTGATATTGCGCGTGCCAAGTTCGACAGAGTCATCGAGGTTTTTGTACTCGCGCTTTTCCCAAACTTTGACGGCTTTGCCTTGCCGGTGCTCTTTTTGGCCGATGGCGACACCTTCCGGGTTATAGCCGCCGGTGCCGAAAGGCGATGTGCCGCCGGTGCCAATCCACTTGCTGCCGCCCTGGTGCCGTTTCTGCTGTTCTTCGAGAAGTTTTTTCAATGTCTCCATCAGCTCTTCCCAGCCACCCAGGGATTCAATCTTGGCTTTCTCCTCATCGGTCAGCAGTTTATCCGCCAATATTTTCAGCCATTCTTCGGGTATTTCAGCGTTGGCTTCGTCGGTTACATATTCCAAACCTTTAAAGCACTTACCGAACACTTGATCGAAGCGGTCCAAGTACTTTTCGTCTTTCACCAAAGCTGCACGCGCCAGATAGTAAAAGTCATCGATGCGATAGTCGGCGAGGCCTTCTCTCATGGCCTCGAGCAACATTAGGTATTCCTTCAAAGTGACCGGCACCTTGCTGTCGCGCAGTTCGAGGAAGAAATTGTTGAACATGGGCGGAATTCCAGGTCTTTCGGTCGCCTGACCAGTCTATGTGGTCCTAGTTACCTTCGCGGCGCGACATGAACGCAAGTTTCTCGAACAGATGAACATCCTGCTCGTTTTTAAGTAATGCACCGTGGAGCGGCGGGATTAGCTTTTTAGGATCTCTCTCGCGCAGTATTTCGAGCGGCAGGTCCTCGATCATAAGCAGTTTGAGCCAGTCCAACAGTTCGGAAGTTGACGGCTTCTTTTTCATGCCCGGCACGTCGCGCACTTCAAAGAAAATGTTCAAGGCTTCGCGAACCAGGTCACGCTGCAAGCCCGGATAGTGGACTTCGATGATGTCTTCCATGGTCGCCACATCCGGAAACTTGATGTAGTGAAAGAAGCACCGCCGCAGGAAGGCATCCGGCAATTCCTTTTCATTGTTGCTGGTTATGATCACGAGGGGACGATGCTTGGCCTTTATGGTCTCGCGGGTTTCGTAGACGAAAAACTCCATGCGATCCAATTCAAGTAACAAATCGTTCGGAAACTCGATGTCGGCTTTATCGACTTCGTCGATCAGCAGCACGGGGGCTACATCCGCTGTGAAAGCTTCCCACATTTTGCCTTTTGAGATGTAGTTACGGATGTCGTGAACCTTCTCATCACCCAATTGGGAGTCGCGCAATCGCGATACTGCATCGTATTCATACAATCCTTGCTGGGCCTTGGTGGTTGATTTGATGTGCCACTCAATCAGGTTCTTGTCGAGCGCTTTAGCCACTTCGTAGGCAAGGACAGTTTTGCCCGTACCGGGCTCGCCCTTAATCAGGAGGGGGCGCTCAAGCGCTATGGCGGCATTAACCGCGACCATTAGGTCTTCGGTCGCTACGTAATTGTCTGTACCAGTAAATTTCATGGGCTAACGCTCTTTCGTGCTGCAAATGATTTGGCCGGGAGACTAGGGTTACGCGGACATTGGCGCAAGTCCCCTGCAAACTAAGAGGGTTAACAAGATGTTAGGGTGAAGCTTGTAACGTGGATATCTGCAATAGCCCTTTTCTAAATCCCCATTTGGTGTATGGAGACGGTACATAATTTGCATCGGTGAAGAATTCGGAATCCGGGCACAATGATAACTTTCGACACACGGGCATTGACGGCATACTACCTGAGCGGGGCCAGTTTTAGCGCCGAAACTCAGCGTGCCACGGCCAATGCAGCGGGGCTCAATCAACGGGGGCCGACCGAGGCGGATCACCATCGGCATTGACGACAGTTTTGGCTTTTTGACCGTTAAGATTAACTCGATACTTCGGTCTTATGGCCGCGCTAAACTGATAAGTAGCGGTGATGAGGGCGGGCTGGCTTTGCGGATTGAAGCCAAGAACGGCGCGGTAATCGAATTGTTTGCCGGGCCCGATGGACGTAACGCCTTACCGGGATTGGGGCTCGAACCGACATTTGGTAAAGTGGCCCTCGGACAAGATAGCGCCCTCAGTGAAACGGCGTATGGTCTTGGGTTGATTGGCGAATTTAGTTTGCCCGACAAATCCGAAACAAAAGACTTCGCAATTTTCTTACGTTCGGCGCAAAATGAGGTCAAGAAGGAATTTCGATTTCTGACCGGAACTGACCAAGATCCATCGGAAAAGGCCGGGACCGGCCCCTTATATTTGTTGGCGCGTATCGCCAACTTACGCGAAGGATTGCTACGATTAACCGGCGGCCAGGTTGATTTTACCTTCTAGACTCTAAGAATCAGTCTCTATAGATCACGAAAGAAAACGTCGATAGCGATAAGGCACTCAGGCTCGTTGAGCGCTGGAACATGGCCCCGGTTTGGGACAGTGACCCGCTGCAGATCAGGCTTTTTCTCGACCATGCGATTGACCCCTTCGTCCGACAAAAGATCACTGATGGCGCCGCGGATGACCAGCGCTGGGATCGCCTTTAAACCTTCAAAAATCGACCACATTTCGTTTGGACCTCCGTCGGCGGCGCGCATGGCGTCGGCGATGCCTAAATCAAAATCCGGCCGGATACTGCCGGACTTTTCTTCGACAAAAATTCTGCGCGCAAAAGTCATCCAGTCATTGGGACCGTAGTCAGGCAGAAACGCTTCATTGTTTTTCCGTGCAATGAGCGCCGCGTCTTCCCAGCTGGAGACGGTAGCGAAGTCACTCACATAATTCGTAATGCGATCCAGACCTTCCCTTTCCAAGACCGGACCAATGTCATTGAGGATGGCCCCGCGCACGCGTTCTGGCTTGGACGTCGCCATCAGCATTGCCAGAATTCCGCCGAGCGAAGTGCCGACCACGACGACCGATGGGACGCCCGCGTGATCCAATACCCGCCACAAATCGTCCATGTAAGTGCGTGGGTTATAGTGGCTGATGTCAGGGTCGGACGCGGAGCGGCCCCGACCGCGCAAATCCGCGCAGAGCACCCGTCGTATTTTTGCCAAATGCGGCGCTAGGTCTTCGAAGTCCTTGGAGTTCCTGGTCATTCCGGGAAGACACAAAGCCGGGATGCAACCATTGTCGTTGGCGCTGTAGTCCCGGTAATAGAGGGACAGCCCATCTTGCGATGTTGCATAGTTCTCTTGATAGTCTCTTGGATTGCTCATACGCGTCTCTCCAAAATATTCAGCCGTGACAATAAACGTATTGCGCGGTTAAGACACGGTTGATGCGCGGATAGAGTAAGGTTGTTGTTGGGTATAGTTTGAGAAAAACGGGGCGAAAGCGTGACGGTAGCCGCGGTGATACAAGCGCGCATGGGCTCATCGCGTCTTCCGGGCAAGGTGTTGCGGACCTTAGCGGGCAAGCCAATCCTGTGGCACATCATTAATCGTTTACGCCCGTGCGTCACCATTGACCGGATCGCCATTGCGACAACGATGAATGCCGCAGACGAACGGTTGGAAGAATTCGCGCGCGCGGAAGGGGTCGAGTTGGTGCGAGGGCCCGAGGATAATGTCTTGGCGCGTTTCGCCCTGGCTGCTGATGCTTTGGACGCCGACATCATTCTGCGGGTCACCGGTGATGCGCCGCTTATCGATCCCAAGGTCGCCGACACAATTATCCTTGCGCTTCAAAACAACAATGCCGATTACGCCACCTATGCACCTGAGGGCGTTGCCATCGATGAAGGCTTCAGTCCGTTGTCGCGGCGGGCATTGGATCGATTGTGCACGGAAGCCGGCGACGATCCGGTGGCAAGGGAGCATGTGACGGCGTACTTCAAAACGCACCCTAATTTTATCAAAACGGTTACCCTTGTGCCCCCGCCTGAGCGGGTATTTCAGGCCCGCATCTCGGTCGATACACCGGCGGACCTGGCGTTCTTGGAAGCCATCTACCGGGAGTTAGGAGCGGCGCCTGGCGACGCTGATGTGGAAGATATTGTGGTGCTGCTCCGCCGCCACCCTGAATTACTTGAGATCAATCGGCATGTGCATCAAAAGGCCGCAAACGAGCCTACTCTTTCAGTCCTGATCAGGTGTGATGGGAGCACCGCGTTGGGTATCGGACATGTGGTGCGTTGCCTCGCGCTCGCAGATACCTTGCGCGACCAGCATGGAGCTGCCGTCCGCTTTGCCGTCGCGGCCGGGGGATTTGCCGGTCTGCTTGAACAAACCACGTATCTGATTGACCAAATTCCTGTCAGCGCCAACGAGGATGTTTGGTTGAAAACGCAGGTGACTGAAAAACAACCCGATGTTCTCGTCGTCGATGTACGCACCGACTTAAATCGATCAGCTCTTGACGGTCTGAGGCGCAAAGGGACAGTTGTCGCCGTCATTGACGACCCCTCGGAAAGGCGTCTGGCGGCCAGTTTTGCGTTTTATCCGCCCGTACCGCAGGTATTCTCGATGAATTGAAGCGCCTGAGTGGAACCCTGCATAGCGGACGGGAATGGGTGCTGCTGCGGCCCCAGTTTGATCGCCACCACCCCCCTTAAACTGGCCGATAATAGCAAGGCTAATGTTCTGATTGCCATGGGGGCACGGACCCTAACGGCCTTAGTTTGCGGGCCTTGAATGCACTTTAAGAATTAACGCTGCACAGGGTTATTGGGTCTAATGCTCCAAAATTCAACGAAATTCGGGACCGGGCAGCCAACCCGGCGGGGCGGATCATACTCCATGAAAATGTCATCGATATGGCCGACCTGATGGTGGGTATGGGTATGGCCATCGCCATCGCAACCTTCGGTGTCACAGCCTATGAACTGGCGGCTATGGGCGTGCCCGCTATTTATTTGCCATACCGCGGATGACGTGATTGCGGCCCAGGCCCTGGTAAATGCCGTTGTTGGCGTGAGTCTGGGGCGTCATGAACAAGTCACCCAAGCCCAGATTTTTATATCGGTAACAGGACTATTAACCACGCTAAACAGTGCGCGAAGATGTCCGCCGTTGTGTAAATTTCGGACTGGGAGACGGGGCCCGCAACGTGGCTCAGACAATAGCCAACGCGGTGACGTCTAAGGCTCTAAAAGCCGACTAACACGACGCCGTTTCAATACCTCAGTCATTTTTTTTAGTCATGTCTCGATTGACGCAATGGAAGCGGTGCGAGCCCACGCTAACCCCCTGGGGCCATGCGTGTGGGGCTGAGGCGGGTTCCTATGCCGTTGGCGCGCTGTACTTCGCGCACGTATGCAATAACCCCGGTCATATCATCATCGTTCACCTCGGGCTGGGGCGGCATATCGCCGAAGTTCCAGTGGTGAGCCCGCACCCCGCGTTTGGTGGCAAGGCGAAACGACTGGTCGCTGTGATGATTGGGCTCATAGATCATGTGAACAAGCGGGGGGCCTTGATCAGACCCCATAGCGTTTTCGCCGTGACATAAGGCACAATTGGTATCGAATGCCAATTTTCCGGATTGGGCTAAGGTTGAAAGTTCAGGCAGATTGAATCTGCTTGATTCCGCCATTTTTCGCGGGGGGTCGCGCAGAGCCCAGGCGACCAATCCCGCCAATCCAAGAGCGAATACGGCGACAATGATGACCGTCATGGGGCGGCGATTATCTCTCGAGGGCATGCTATGGCTCCCGTTGATTTCCGGTAACGATTTGAAAATAAATACTCTTTCTCTTTCCAATTATCTTATTCAGACCTCGCCGGCAACCCGCCTGAGAGCTTGGTCTTGACTGGTGGCTTAATCGTTGCAACGTAAGGTGAGGTGCTGGATGACAGGGCGTAGTATTGTTATTGTACCTGTCCCTTCAGTACTGCCCAAAAATCCGAGGTGGAAAACAGGTGTCCGTACCCTATACATTTAAGCCGTAATCACCTGGTTTGAATACGACCAGTTCGAGAGAAACGCAGGACACCGACCGTCTGAAGTATTTTCCAGAAAAACGCTGATTTTATGCTTGTTTCCACAAGGATACGTATTGGCTCGGTGTTTCCACATATTAGAAACGCGATACATAAATTTATTAAGGCTATTGTGGACAAATTGGGGCAGAATTAGAGCCTTTAATTGCTTCTGTGCGCGCGGGAGGTATCTACTATGCCAAATTCTACCAGTGTTTGCGATATCAACTGGAACGCAATTGTTAACAGCTTGCGAGAGTCTGTCGTTGTCATCGACGTCGACGGCTGCATCCGACCGGGCTTGGTGAAGGAGTTTGAGAAAACCGGCATTACGTTTACCGCCAGTAAAAGACGGTTGACGGAGTGATGTAGCCAGTCGGCTGATCGTGCTAGAGTTTGCCGGCAACGGATAGGCTCGGGGGAGGCGATACACATGACACCACGCAATTTACATTACTTGGACGCGGTAGAAGTAGGCCGCCGCATGCACGCAAAAGAAATTTCGCCGGTGGAAGTCACCAAGGCGATTTTAGCGCGCATCAAGAAAGCCGATAAAAAACTTGGGGCCTATGCGCGGATGACAGAAAAACTCGCGCTCCAGCAGGCCCGGAAAGCGGAAGCTGAGATCGCCAACGGGCGCATCCGGGGGCCCCTCCACGGGGTGCCAATCGCAGTAAAGGACCTGTGTTACACCAAAGGTATCGTGACCTCGGCGGGAATGCCCATTCACGGCAAATTCAAACCCAAACATGATGCAACTGTGGTCAAACGGTTTGCCCAAGCTGGCGCCGTTCTACTCGGTAAGTTGCAGTTGACTGAAGGCGCGTTTGCCAACCACCACCCGGAAATTTCACCGCCAGTAAATCCCTGGAACCCGGACCACTGGTCAGGCGCATCGTCCAGCGGATCCGGCGTCGCCACGGCCGCCGGGCTTTGTTATGGCTCACTCGGCAGCGACACCGGCGGCTCCATAAGGTTCCCGTCGGCCGCTAATGGTCTCACGGGATTGAAACCTACGTGGGGGCGGGTATCCCGCTTTGGAGTTTTTGATCTCGGGCCCAGTCTTGATCATGTGGGCCCGATGGCCCGTAGTACCCAAGACGTCGCCGCCATTTTGGGCGTGATTGCGGGGGCGGATAAAAACGATCCGACAGCCGTGCAAGACCGGGTGCCCAACTATCTGGCGGGAATTGATCGCGGGATTGACGGTTTGCGGATCGGGATCGACCGCACGTACAACAGCAAGGGTGTCGATGCCGTCACGCAAAAAACAGTGAAAGACGCGGCTAAAGTGCTGAAAGAATTGGGGGCCGAACTACGGCCGGTTTCGTTTCCGCCGTGTGATCAAATTGTCTCTGAATGGGGTGCCCACTGTGCGGTCGAAACCGCTGTCGCCCACGCGGCGACCTACCCCAAACTGAAATCAAAGTACGGTCCGGGACTCGCCGCCTTTATTGATGCGGCCGAGGGAATATCAGCGACTGAATATCAACGATTGGTCATGAACCGCAAGGAATTTAACGGTCAGGTTGCGGCCCTGTTTGAAGATATCGACATGCTGCTGATCCCCGTCCAGAACCTCGCGTCACCGACCAATAAGCAGATGGCGACCTTGGGTGAAGACCCGGCTGCCCTCGATATGTTGGTGAGGTTCACCGCGCCGTTCGATTATACCGGCAGCCCGACCATCACTTTGCCTTCCGGATTTACCAAAGCCGGGACACCGGTTGCCTTCCAACTGGTCGGCCGCCACATGGAGGAAGACATGCTGCTGCGCGCGGGCCATGCCTATCAGCAGGCCACCGATTTTCACAAGGCGCACCCGAAAGTTTAGCCCCCTAATCCCCTAGTCGATAAAAGCGCGAAGCCGAGCCGCAAAACAAGTCGGCTTTTTCGGATGCGGAGCAATCGGCCGCCATGCGTTTAAACGCGTTCCACAGCAGGTGATAACTGCACGTCACTTTATCGACCGGAAAATTGCTTTCGAACATGCAACGGTCCGGCCCGAAATGCTCGATGCAGTGGTGGTAATAGCGCCCGGTGGTGGCTGCGAGTTCCTCGGACGAGGGCGGTTTGTCCTGCTTGTGCCAATCAAAACCGTTCACCTTCATGTTAATGCCGCCGAGCTTAGCCATCACATTGGCGCACGTAGCAAGCTCCGCGATATCGGTTTTCCATTTGTCGAATATCTCCTCGCGTTTGCCTTTGTAGGGCCCAATACCCAGCGGCCCGCCGAAATGATCGAGCACAATCGGGGTTTCTGGAAAGGCGCGCGCGAGGTCGGTCAACTCCGAAATTTGCGGATGATACAGCCACGCATCGAAACTGAGGCCCAGGGGCGCAAGGCGTGCGAAACCTTTGCGGAAAGTAGAGTCGAGGTAAAGGCTAGCCGGAGGGTTGGTGTGGGAGTTGCTCACATTCGGGTCTAAATCCCACCCTGCGGCGTGGCGGATACCGCGAAACCGTCCGTTGCCGGCAGCGATGTGCGCTTCCAAAACTTCTGCTGCGCCATCGCCCACTGATAGATCGGCGTAGCCCACAATGCCCGCACAAATACGACTCGACCCGTACGTGCCAGATGCGGCCATGGCGGCGATGCCGTTCACAAACTCGGTTTCCCCAACCGGTTTCATTTCATCTGGTCCGTCCGCGCGATACATGGAACTGCACTCCACAAATACAGTCGACACCACATTGTGGCCACTGCCGGTATCGGTCAGCAACTCATCCAGTAAGTAACGGTGGTCCTTGTAGGCCGCCAGATTGGGATGATCCCACAAGTGATGATGGGGATCATATATGGGGAGGCCGGGCTCGAGGGTTTCTTCGGTGGTAAGGTCGAGCCATTCGTCTTCGGCGGTCATCTGGCGATACTCCCGTTTTGCTGGGGCTACTGTGCCCCATTCGGTGCTTTAGGTCTTGTTCTAAGATCGCGAAGAACATTTTGAAAGGCCGAGACTGGAACGGACACCGGCATTACGCGGCCTTCATCCGAGACCATGCTGCCGCTGTGAACAGCGATCAGGGTCGCGGCGCCGTCCTTCAACAACAGGATGGGGGCGCCAGAATCTCCCTTCATGGTGGCACAGGCTTGAACGAGTAGTTTACTGGCGGCGATGTAGGTGGGCTTGCCGCAGTTGAAGTCGACCGCAAGGGCATGCGGCCGCACGGCCAGGTAGCCCGCGACCACAACCTGCGCCTTCCCCTTCAAGTCCTGTTTTACCGCGGTTTGGTCAGTAGCAGCCCAGTTTATAAATCCGGCGATCTTGTCGATGGGTTCATCCAGTTCAATCACCGTCCAATCCATCTCCGGCCGAAACTCAAAATCTCCGCCGCGAGTGTCATGGGAGGGGGACACATGGTATTGGACGGCCCTCGCGTGGGCCGCGAATCCGTGCGTCCGTGCCCCGGCGACGAAATGTATTTCGCTGGGAGTGACCCATCGCTTGCGGGATCGCACAAACAGACAATGCGCGGCCATCACCACATGGCGGTCGCTGACGAGATCTTGTACTTCTAACCCGGAAAGGAGCTGTCACATGGAGTATCAAATGAGCGCTTGGGTCGCCAGCGATGGGCTAGTCGTCGCGGTAGCTTTTCTCGCGTCGCTCGTGCTGTTCTTGCGCCTCGATACTTAGGGTCGCAATCGGCCGAGCATCCAAACGGTTCAGACTAATGGGCTCGCCGGTTTCTTCGCAGAAACCGTAGGTCCCTTCCTCTAAACGCCGCAAGGCTTCTTCAATTTTAGCTACCAGTTTGCGCTGCCGATCCCGGGTTCGCAGTTCCAAAGACCGTTCGGTTTCCGCTGAAGCTCGATCTGCAATATCAGGCTCCTGCAGGCTTTCTTCCTGGAGGTGCAACAGCGTCTCCTGGGCCTCCAATAGAATATCTTCCTTCCACTTGTTCAGTTTCCGTCGGAAATACTCAGATTGCCGGGCGCTCATGAACTTCTCTTTTTCAGTGGGGTGGTAGTTCCGGGGAAGCGAAACGCCCATTCGTAACTCCTTAAGCGATTAAGTGACTAAACTATATTTGGCGGCGAAATCGCGCGGAGTATATGAATCGTTTGGCCCGGCATCAAGAGGGACTACCGCTGCATTGCACAATAATTAATTCAACCCAATTTTAAGCCATATTTTCTGACGCTTACGGGAAAAACTCAATTTTTCAAGTTCGACTTCAACGAGCAATTCGATGTCGTCGAGAATTTGTTTCAGCTTTGGACCTGAATTTGTTGTCCGGTTTTGTGTCACAAGTGCTCTTAATCGATTAAGATGCACGATGGGAATTCCCCCAATGAGCAATTCGCTCTGCAGGGCCTGAATCATATCCAGCATCTCTTCGCCCGTCCGATAACTTTTCGGTGGATGTTTTGCTCGGAGGGTGACGTGGCACGGCCGCCATGCGGATAAAAGGACGGCCCTACACCACCATTGAACGTACACTGGTGGAGCGGATGATCTCGGTGATTTTACAAGACTTGATCAATGCCTTTGAGCTCTTGTGCCAGGTAAATTTTGTGTTTGATCGCCTGGAAACCAATCCGCAGTTTTGGGCACGAAAAACTGGGCAAAACACCATTTCAGCCCCGGGCCTCTATATGGTGGAAGTGAGGGGACTAGTATGGACAACATTACATTAAGTGAACGCTTGGAGGCCCTTGGTGCTGAGCGTGGCGTTTCGGTTATGACCGCCAAATAGTCGCGTTTGGCATGGTGGATAGTCGCTTCGACGATATTGAGATTGATTTGGGTCGGGTGGTGCGTATGAATCTCGCGCGCCGGGTTGACGTTGTTGTCCGAAACCGTATAGATGCGGAGTTGGGTGAGTACGGGAGTCGGTAAATGAGAACCGGTTCGCGAGTAGTATCGCGCAAGTCGGCGATAAGGTGGCATAATAGCCTTCATCACGTCGCAATTTCGCGACCGTGCACCAAGGCATCCAAGCCCGTGCAATACATGACTAGATTTTTATTTGCATTATTAATGGGCTGCACATTGATTCAGTCCGCGCATGCGGCGGACCGCGTTAAAGTTCGTGCGGGTAGTCACCGTGACTTTGGCCGTCTTGTGTTCGAATGGTCGCAACCATCTGGATTTGAAGCCCGGATTTCTAACGATGTTTTGACCGTGCAGTTCGATCGTTCCTTCGACGCAAGTTTTGAGGGCGCCGTCGCAACATTGGTCGACTACATATCGGAAGTTCAACACAACCAAAGCGGGACGACTGTTCGTTTTATGCTGAAGGGGCAGTACACATTACGCTCCAGCCATTATGACACTTCCGTCGTACTTGATCTTTTAGACAACGACATCACGCTCTCAAAGGATTCCGCACGGGGACCAGGGGTGCGTATTGGAGAACACGGCGAGTTTACGCGGACGGTTTTTGATTGGTGGCGCAACATTCGATATGAAGCCACCCGGAAAAATGATCAAGTTGAAGTATCGTTCGGAAGCTCGGGAAACCCGGACTTATCCCAATTTCAGCGCGATCCTCCCCGATATATCGAAAGCGCTCGTAAGCGCACCTCCGACGATGGTTTGGTTGTCATTTTCCAAGTGCCTCCTGGTACGGGTCTGAGGCATTTTCGGGACGGCAATAAGATTGTTGTCGATGTGCTTAAAGGCACAGCGTCAGCAACAACGGCAAATAGAAGCGTTCCAGCCGGCGGACAAAAGCCGTCAAAAGCCAGCAAAGTTGAACGGATCAACACAGAGGTTCTGTCGTCACCGAAGAAAGTAATGACGCAATCTGCGCCAGAGAATTTACTGCCATCCACGGCCTATAATTTGCCTATCGGCGTTTCGACATTGCCGAAGGGGGTAAGGATGGTATTCCCCTGGAATAATCCCACTGCGGCGGCAATATTTCTGAGGGCGGATTACTTGTGGGCTGTTTTCGACCACGCCGCACGTGCCGATTTCTCGAATTTGACCGCCGCTTTTAGTAACAATGTGATCACCGCGGAGCAGCTCGCCAATCGCCACGCGACAATTCTTCGCTTCAAAGTTCCTGAAGACAGATACCTTTCAGCCGTACGCGACGAATTGGACTGGATTGTGGATGTCACTGAAACGCCAACCCCACCGGACCACCCACTGACGGTTGAACGGGAGATCGACGTGCACGGCGGCGCACGAATATTTGTTCCGGCGCTGGATACTGGCAATAGGTGGGATCTGCGCGACCCTGAGGTCGGAGATATATTGGCGATTGTGCCGATTAAATCTCCCGGACACGGCATGGCGCAGGAACGATTGTTCGCGGAATTCCATTTGCTGCCTTCGGCTCAAGGGATTGTGGTTCAACCATTGTCCGAGGGGGTTGATGTTGAACCCCGCCGCAATGGTGTACGGATCATTGGAGAAAATGGCCTAATATTGTCGACAGGACACTTGCTTGAAAGGCATGGATGCAGTCGCCCAAAGAATTCGCGAAGTTGCAAAAGAAAATGATATTCCTCTCGTGCAAAACCCGCCAGTGGCGGGCACGCCACGCTGAAATATTCCGGCAGATACGGCGCTTATGTCGATAATGCGCCCATGGGAATCGCACTCGTGCGCACCGACGGTATCATTATTGAAGCCAACCAACTGTTTCGCAACATTATAGGATTAGCAAAAACCAGTGGGTCCGGTAACGACGAAAACGCGGCAAGTTTCCTTGGACGCGTAGCTGAGAGTAGTAAGGAGCGCGTTATCGGCAAGCTGGAGTCTGCAAGAGAAGGAAAGCAGATTTCAGGCCCACCGGTGGAAATTCACTTTATCGGCGACCAAGCACGGTCGACGCAGTTCGGTATCAGTCCGATTGATGAGCATCTAACTCCTGAACCCGCCGTGATTGTTTATCTGACCGAGACGACGGGTCGGAAAAAATCTTGAGCAGCAATTTGCTCAATCGCAAAAAATGCAGGCGGTGGGACAGTTGGCCGGTGGCATCGCCCGCGAACATCGGGAGGGTCTAAAATGCATCCTTATTTCCGATTATACGGAGGATGAATTGCGGCAACAGATGGCCGGGGGAGATTTTGTGTTTTTGCCGAAACCAATTAGCCTTAAGCAACTCGCCGGCACCGTCAAAGAGATGATCGATTAGGCTGGACATATCTAGAACATAGTTTGAATATAGGCGTAGTAACAAAGGCTTATGATTTTTCTTGTTAAAAAGAACAAAACATGTACATTTACCTCCATTGCACTGCTAAACGCCATGTGAAATAACAGAGGTACCGGACATGTCGGCAAGCTCTTTACGGTTGGTAGAAAAAGACCAAATGGATAAACAAAAAGCTCTAGAAGCAGCGGTTAGTCAGATCGAGCGTGCCTTTGGTAAAGGTTCGGTCATGAAACTCGGGCAAGAGGGAGCCGTGGTTGAAGAAGACTCCATATCCACGGGCTCGCTTGGGCTGGATATTGCGCTCGGCATCGGCGGCTTACCGACCGGCCGTATCATCGAAATTTATGGTCCGGAGAGCTCCGGCAAAACCACACTCGCTCTGCACGTTATCGCCGAAGCCCAACGCGGTGGTGGCATTTGTGCTTTTATCGATGCCGAACACGCCCTTGATCCCGGCTATGCTGCAAAATTAGGCTTGGATGTCGATGAATTGCTCATTTCCCAACCGGATACCGGCGAGCAAGCGCTGGAAATCGCCGATACCCTGGTGCGTTCGGGCGCCGTTTCTGTACTGGTGATCGATAGTGTGGCGGCGTTGACGCCCCGGGCTGAATTGGAAGGCGAAATGGGCGATGTTCATGTGGGTTTACAAGCCCGCTTGATGAGCCAAGCCTTGCGGAAATTAACCGGCTCAATTGCCAAATCCAAATGCATGCTGATATTCATTAACCAAATACGCATGAAAATCGGCGTCATGTTTGGCAATCCGGAAACTACCAGCGGTGGCAACGCACTCAAATTCTATGCATCGGTTCGATTGGATATCCGGCGTATTGGCGCGATCAAAAACGGCGACGAAATCATCGGAAATCAAACCCGGGTTAAAGTGGTTAAAAACAAAGTGGCTCCGCCGTTTAAGAAAGCGGAATTTGACATCATTTATAACGAAGGCGTGTCAAAGAACGGTGAGCTTATCGATCTCGGCGTGGATGCGGGCGTGGTGGAGAAATCCGGCTCCTGGTATTCATACGGCAGCGAACGAATTGGCCAGGGCCGGGAAAATGCCAAGGAATTTCTGAAGGAAAATCCCGATATAGCTTTTACAATCGAAAGTACCATTCGGGAACAAGCAGGTTTGAGGCCTCTTGAAGCTCCCATCGTCACAACCACAGTTATTGACAACGAAGAAAGCGGAGAAGCGACGGGGTGAGCTGTTGAGCAGCCCTCTGGCGTGGGGTTTGTAAGGGCCATAAAGGGCGTTCTAAAAAGAACGCCCTTTTCCTTTACGGATGAATGGGAAAATACCCAGGCTGCTGGACAGTGTCGAGGTGAGAAGGTACAAAAAACCGAACTGGCGTTATGATGGTCATGTGAAAACTATATAAGTACGCCGTTTCCGAAAACCGACACGACCCATTTGACTTTAAGGAAATTCCGCAGAAACTAGACCATGACTAGCGCCAAGGACATTCGCCGCGCGTTTCTGGATTTCTTCGCCCAGCATGATCATATGGTCGTGCCGTCCAGTCCCCTAGTGCCCCGTAACGACCCAACGCTCATGTTTACCAATGCGGGTATGGTCCAGTTCAAAAATGTTTTTACCGGTGTGGAAAGTACGGCATTTCCACGCGCAGTAACGAGTCAGAAATGTGTGCGCGCAGGCGGTAAGCACAATGACCTGGACAATGTAGGGCACACCGCGCGTCACCATACGTTTTTTGAAATGCTCGGTAATTTTTCGTTTGGCGATTACTTCAAAGATGTTGCCATAGAGCTTGCCTGGAAGTTGCTGGTGCACGAGTACGGCATGTCAGCGGATCGTCTTTGGGTCACGGTCTATGCGGAAGATGATGAAGCGTATGGTCTGTGGCGTAAGATTACTAGTTTGTCCGATGACCGTATCATCCGCATTCCGACCAGCGACAATTTTTGGTCTATGGGGCCGACGGGACCGTGCGGACCATGTTCTGAGATATTCTACGATCACGGAGATCATGTTCCTGGCGGGCCGCCTGGATCCCCGGACGAAGATGGGGACCGTTTTGTTGAAGTATGGAATTTGGTGTTCATGCAGTATGAACAGATAACCCCGGAGAACCGCGTTGATCTGCCGCGTCCGTCTATAGATACCGGCATGGGTTTGGAGCGATTGGCGGCGGTGCTGCAAGGCACACCTGACAATTACGAGACTGATTTATTCCGCGTGCTCATCGAGGCATCGGCGCAGGCTAGTCATTCCGACCCGGATGGTGATCACAAAATATCGCACCGTGTTATCGCCGATCATTTACGCGCTTCCAGTTTTTTGATTGCCGATGGTGTATTGCCCTCTAATGAAGGCCGGGGATACGTGCTCAGGCGGATTATGCGGCGCGCCATGCGTCATGCCCATTTGATTGGTTGCGAAGAACCTCTTATGTATCAATTGGTCCCGGCCTTGGTCGGCGAGATGGGACAGGCCTTTCCCGAGTTGATCCGCGCTCAACCCTTGGTTACGGAAACTCTGAAACTCGAGGAAGAGCGCTTTATTCGCACATTGTCTCGGGGATTGATGCTGCTCGGAGACGCGCTTGATCAATTGCCGGATGGCGCCATATTGCCCGGCGAAACAGCTTTTAAACTCTATGACACTTATGGCTTTCCCTTGGATCTCACAGAAGATGCATTGCGTGCCCAGGGGCGAAAAGTTGACGTTGACGGGTTTAATACGGCCATGGAACGGCAACGGGTTGAAGCGCGGGCGGCTTGGACGGGATCGGGTGAGGCGGAGACCGAAACCATTTGGTTTGAGATACGCGAACAATTTGGCGCAACAGAATTTCTCGGCTACGAAACTGAAATTTCTGACGCCAAGGTATTGGCGGTGGTCGTGGACGGTAAAAAAACCAATCAGGCGGATGCCAAAAGTGATGTCTTAATCGTGCTCAATCAGACCACGTTTTATGGCGAATCCGGTGGTCAAGTGGGCGACACCGGCACCCTCACCTTTGGTGAAGGTGGGACAGTTCGTATTACCAACACACTGAAAAAACTGGGCAATGTAATCGTCCATGCCGGAATGGTCTCTGGCGGTGTGCTGAAAGTTGGCGATGATGTTCATTTGTTCGTTGATAACGTTCGCCGCGATAAAATTCGCGCCAACCATTCTGTAACCCATCTGCTTCACCGGGCTCTGCGCGATATCCTCGGCGGCCATGTGACCCAAAAAGGTTCTCTTGTCACGGCCGATCGACTGCGCTTCGATATTAGCCATCAAAAGCCGGTAACGCTGGACGAGCTATCCCACGTGGAAGACCGGGTAAATGCTGTAGTGCGGCTGAATAGCGCTGTGTCCACGGCGACTATGACACCCGACGAGGCGGTGGAGAAAGGCGCGCTTGCGCTATTCGGTGAAAAGTATGGAGACGAAGTTCGGGTGGTTCGCATGGGGGCCAATGTCGATCTAACGCCGGCGACGGAAATAGCAACAAATGCACATGATGAAGACCAATCCTTCTCTGTCGAGTTGTGTGGTGGCACCCATGTTCGACGGACCGGCGATATTGCTATGTTCACCATCACCAGCGAAGGTGCGGTCGCATCCGGCGTGCGCCGCATCGAAGCTTTGACCGGTGAGGCAGCACGACGCTACTTGAATCAGCAAGCCGATACCCTGCGCGATACGGCAGGGTTATTGAAAGCACCGGTTGCGGAAGTCCCCATACGGGTTGCAGCTTTGCTCGAAGACCGGAAAAAATTGGAGAAAGAACTGGCGGATGCGCGCCGAACACTGGCCAGGGGCGGGAACGGGAACGGCAATCAATCCTCTGTACGTGAATTGGCCGGCACAAAATTTATTGGCCGTCTCTTAGACGGGGTATTGCCCAAGGAATTGCGTGGCATGATCGATGACGCCAAGGGCCAGGTGGGGTCGGGGGTTGTTGTCCTGGTAACCGTAAATGACGGCAAAGTCGCCTTGGCAACCGGTGTTACCGACGATTTGACCGGTCAATACAATGCGGTCGATCTTATTCGGATTGGTGCAGCAGCGGTGGGTGGCAAAGGCGGTGGCGGACGGCCGGATATGGCGCAAGCCGGCGGGCCTAATGGAGATCACGCTGACGCGGCGATTGAGGCCATTGCCGACGCGATCGCCAGCAGCGGCAAATCCGCCTGACTAGGACGCCAGATCTTCGTCAATATTGCCGGCAAGCCCATTGTTAACAGTAAAAAACCGGATTTTGCGACCCTCGATGGCGACGGCAAGTTGGCCATGTTTGAGGGCGAGCGCATCCTTGCCGAACAATTCGTATCGCCAACCCGAGAGCAACGGGATAGAAGCATTGTCATCAGCGGCTAGATGTTCGAGATCGGAATTGTTGTAGACCAACTTTTGAGCGACGTGTTCCTCTTCGCACTTCATTTTGAGTAAAACTTTGAGGAGGTCCATCACCGGCCCGATACCACGGGGCGGCGGTCTGGTCTTTGACACTTGAGGCAGTTGTTCTTCAGGGATAGCCATCCCGGCGGCGACCGCTTCGAGTAATCCTTTGGCGAATCTGCTGTTGCTGAACCCCTTATGAATGCCACGCATATGGTCCAGGTCTTTGCCTGATTTTGGCGGATGGCCGGCGAGTTCGGTTAACGCTTCGTCTTTTAATACGCGCCTGCGCGGCACGTCCCGGCTTTGGGCCTCGCGTTCGCGCCAGGCGGCAACTTCCGTTAAAACGCCGAGGAAACGCCTATTGGTTGCCTTCGTTTTAAGCCGTTTCCATGCATCCTCAGGCCGCATTCGATATTGCGCTGGGTTCATGAGAGTGGCCATTTCCTCATTCAGCCAATCAGTCCGTCCATTATGGTCGAGCTTAGCCGTAAGTTTTTCATATACCGTACGCAGATGAGTGACATCGCCGATGGCATATGTCAGTTGCCGGTCGGAGAGGGGCCGTCGCGACCAATCGGTAAAGCGCGAGGACTTATCCAGTTTTGCGTACGCCAATTTGCCGACCAATGTTTCGTAGCCAACGGAATCGCCAAATCCGCATACCATTGCCGCGACTTGGGTGTCGAATAGGGGTTCGGGAATGACCTTGGACAAGTAATAGAATATTTCGATATCTTGGCGCGCTGCATGAAACACTTTCAACACGTCGTGATTGGCCATGAGTTCAAATAAGGGGCCGAGATCGAGATTGTTAGACAATGGGTCGATGGCGAGGACGTCTTCCGGGCCCGCCACCTGCACCAAACACAATTTGGGCCAAAACGTACTATCCCGTAGAAATTCGGTATCGACCGTGACGTAGTCGGCGGTGGCCAAGCGGTCGCAGGCGTCTTTTAAGTCGCCAGACTCAGTAATTATTTGCATAACAGTAAGCTATACACGTCTCTTCAGGGGGCTGTCGAATAGGAAAATATGTAGATATGAGTTGGTGATCAAAGTCAGTTTTCCAAAATTGGCTGCGCGTGCCTTGACAAGCAAACACCTTCCGTGCGTTTTTCCGCATCAGTAGAGAACGGCGAAGTCTTGAGTGTCGAGCCCGGGACGATGGGACAAGGACCAAACATGCATATTTACAGAACTCACACCTGTGGCGAAGTGCGCGAAAGTTATGTGGGAGAGACTGTCCGGTTGTCGGGCTGGATACATCGAAAACGCGACCATGGACATTTACTGTTCATTGATCTGCGGGATCACTATGGGGTGACTCAATGCGTGATTGAAAAAGGTGATGCCGGCTTCGAGGCGGTTGAAGGCAGCCGTGCCGAGTCGGTGGTGACGGTTACCGGCAGTGTGGTAAAGCGCAGCGCGGAGACCGTCAACCCGGGGCTTTCAACGGGGCAAGTCGAGGTTCGAATAGTTGAATACCAAGTACAATCGGCCGCTGCGGAACTGCCAATGCCAGTGTTTGGCGATCAGGAGTACCCCGAAGACATCCGTTTGCGTTACCGCTTCCTAGATCTACGGCGAGAAAAAATGCATCGCAATATTGTGTTGCGGTCGGCAATTATTCAAAGTATCCGACAACGCATGACAGATCAGGGTTTTATCGAGTTTCAAACGCCGATCCTGACCGCAAGCTCGCCTGAGGGCGCCCGGGATTTCCTGGTGCCCAGCAGAATGCATCCCGGTAAATTTTATGCGCTTCCCCAGGCACCCCAACAGTTCAAGCAATTGACGATGATTTCGGGCTTCGACCGTTATTTCCAAATTGCTCCGTGTTTTCGTGATGAGGATGCGCGGGCCGACCGTTCGCCGGGCGAATTTTATCAACTTGATATTGAAATGTCATTCGTCGAGCAGGACGATGTGTTTAACGCCGTCGAACCCGCCATACATGGGGTGTTCGAGGAATTTACCGACCATCAAGTGACGCCGCTGCCTTTTCCCCGCATCACATATGCAGATGCGATGATGAAATACGGCAGCGATAAGCCTGATCTGCGCAATCCTCTCGAGATCATTGACGTCACCGAACCCTTCCGTGGTTCAGGGTTTTCGATATTTGCCAAAGCGATAGAAAGTGGCTCTGTCGTGCGCGCGGTGCCGGCGCCGGCCACTGGGGATAGACCGCGCAGCTTCTTTGACAAAATGAATGACTGGGCGCGCAGCGAAGGCTGGACAGGGCTCGGGTATGTAATATTCGAAAATGGTGGCGGTAAAGGCCCGATAGCCAAGAATTTGGGCGACGAACGGGTTGCGCAACTGCGCACGTTGAGCGGTCTGGGTGACGGCGATGCCCTGTTCTTTGCCTGCGACAAGCCGAACGACGCGGCCAAATTAGCGGGGCTTGCCCGTAATCGGGTGGGCGAAACACTCGAGTTACTGGAGCAGAAATGTTTTAAGTTTTGCTGGGTCGTCGATTACCCCATGTTCGAGTATGACGAGGAAGAGGGCAAGATCGATTTCAGCCACAATCCCTTTACCATGCCCCAGGGGGGTATGGCGGCCTTAGAGGACAAAGATCCCTTGGATGTGTTGGGCTATCAGTACGACATCGTGTGTAACGGCATCGAGCTGTCGAGCGGCGCGATCCGCAATCATCTTCCCGAAATCATGTACAAGGCGTTTGGCATGGCCGGCTACCCGGAAGCGGACGTCGAGTCGAAATTTGGCGGCATGCTGAGTGCTTTAAAATACGGTGCTCCGCCCCATGGTGGCATTGCCCCGGGGATTGACCGCATTGTCATGCTGTTGGCGGATGAGAAAAATATCCGTGAGGTAATCATGTTCCCGATGAATCAGCAGGCCCAGGACCTGATGATGCAAGCCCCCAGTGAAGCGTTACCACGTCATTTGAGAGAACTACACTTACGGCTGGCTTTGCCGGAGCCAAAAGTTGAAGACAAGCCAAAGACTGAAAATACGCAAGATGCCTAGCCGAACGCGCGAACCTATATTTAAGCCCACGCCGTCTCTAGGTTAATGTCTCCAGCTGCGATTAAGAGCAGCCGCTGGTCCCGCCGCAGGTGTTGCATTTGAGGCATGTGCCATTACGGACCAATGTGAAGTTGCCACATTCGCCGCAGGCGTCGCCTTCGTAGCCCTTTACACGAGCTTCAACGATCCGTTCAACTTGCTTTTCCCTCGTGCCAGTCTGCGCGGCACTCGCGGTCGTGACGGTTTCCGCGACAATCGCACCGCCTTCGCTGCCGGCCCGCAAAAGCGCCGTAGAAGAGGTTGTGACCTTGCTTACCGCGGCACTTTTCAGCACATAAAGATTACTGCGCACATAACCAGTACTGGCAAGCCCCATTGCTGCACTGAGCGCTTCATCCGTGTCGTCCTGACCCTGATTGGTAACACCATCCCGAGTGCCTCGCCCGATTGCATCCACCGCCAAGTCGCTGGCTTCGGCGTGGGCCAAATCGTCGCGGCCAAGGTATGAGATCGCCAGCTCGCGGAATACGTAGTCGAGCAGTGAAGTTGCCATTTTGATTGCTTCGTTGCCTGCTACGATACCCGAGGGCTCAAAGCGCGTGAAAGTGAACGAGTCGACATATTCCTCAAGCGGTACTCCGTATTGAAGGCCGATAGATATTGCGATGGCGAAATTGTTCATCAAACTACGGAAGGCCGCGCCTTCTTTATGCATATCGATAAAAATCTCGCCTATTGTGCCGTCGTCGTACTCGCCGGTGCGTAGGTAAACTTTGTGGCCGCCGACAACCGCTTTTTGCGTGTAACCCTTGCGCCGTTGTGGCAAGCGGTTACGTTCGTGGGCAATGATGCGTTCGACAATGCGCTCGGCAATCACTTGCGGCCGGCGCGCGGCGACAGCATCCACTTCTTCGTCGTCTTTCCAGTCTTCGATTAATTGAGTTTGCAGCGGTTGGCTGAGCTTCGATCCATCACGGTATAGGGCGTTGGCCTTGAGACCGAGTTTCCAAGATTGCACATAGGCATCCTTGCAATCCTCAACTGTCGCGTCGCTCGGCATATTGACGGTCTTAGAAATAGCACCGGAAATAAACGGCTGCGCCGCGGCCATCATCAAGATGTGACTATCAACCGACAAATAGCGTTTGCCGAATTGGCCACAGGGGTTCGCGCAATCGAAAACCGGCAAATGAACTTCATTAAGACCCGGTGCGCCTTCCAAAGTCATAGCGCCGCAACAATGAAGGTTCGAGGCTTTAATCTCGGCGTCCGAAAATCCGAGCTTTTCCAAAAAATTGAATGAAGCGTCGTCTAATTGCGCGACGGAAATTCCCAATGTGTCAGTGCAGAAATCGGCGCCCAACGTCCATTTGTTGAACGCAAACTTGATATCGAACGCACTTTCCAAATCGTGTTCAAGGGCGTCAAGTTGATCCTTACCAAAACCTTTTTCCCGCAGTCGTGCATGGTTGACTCCGGGAGCGTCACGTAACGAACCATGCCCAACCGCGTAATTCGTAATGTCGAGGATTTGGTCCGGCGTATACCCCAGAGCTTTTAAAGCTTCCGGCACTGAACGGTTGATGATTTTAAAGTAGCCGCCGCCCGCCAGTTTTTTGAATTTTACCAGCGCGAAATCAGGCTCGATTCCGGTGGTGTCGCAGTCCATCACAAGGCCAATGGTGCCGGTGGGTGCAACGACACTGGCTTGGGCATTGCGGTAGCCGTTAATGTCGCCCAATTTCAATGCCTGATCCCAGGCGCGGGCGGCTGCTGCGACCAATCTCTTGTCAGGGCAGTTCGCCCCATCGAGAGGAACCGGATCGGTGGCTAAGTTCTCATATCCCTCATTTTCGCCGTGAGCGGCACGCCGATGATTGCGCATAACTCTCAGCATGGCATCTCGATTGTCCGAGAAGCCGGGGAAGGGTCCGAGTTCACCAGCCATTTCAGCGGACGTTGCATAGGCGACCCCGGTCATGACTGACGTTATGGCGGCGCACAGGGCGCGGCCTTCGGAACTGTCATAGGAAAATCCGCTGGCCATCAATAGACCACCGATATTCGCGTAACCGAGGCCCAATGTGCGGTAGCGGTAGCTGAGTTCGGCAATTTGTTGGGACGGAAACTGAGCCATCATGACCGAGATTTCGAGCACCATTGTCCACAGCCGGACTCCATGTTCGAACGCTTCCACATCGAACGAGCCATCGCTGTGTCGAAACGTCATCAAATTGAGTGACGCAAGATTGCACGCGGTGTCGTCGAGAAACATATACTCAGAGCACGGGTTAGATGCCCGGATCGGGCCCGATTCAGGGCAAGTGTGCCAATCATTAATCGTCGAATGAAATTGGATGCCGGGGTCGGCGCAGCTCCAAGCTGCTAAGCCGATTTGGTCCCACAAATCGCGCGCCTTGAGGGTTTTCGCGATCTCGCCGCGGGTTCGGTGCGTGAGGCTCCAATCACCATCATCTTCAACTGCTTGCAGAAAGTCATCGGTCACCCGAACGGAATTGTTCGAATTTTGGCCGGACACCGTCAGGTAAGAGTCAGAATCCCAATCCGTGTCATAGGTCTCGAATTCGATAGTCGTATAACCCTGGCGGGCAAACTGAATGGCCCGCCGAACATAATTTTCTGGTATTTCCGATTTACGGGCCGCGATAATCGCGGTCTTGAGTGCGGCATTCTTTTTGGGATTAAAGGGATCGTCTTTCGCTCCTTCGCCTGACGCCTCTGTTGAGTCATTGCAGGCTTTTAGGACGGCATTTAAATGCCGTTCGGCCAGCTTTGAGCCTGCCACCATGGACACCACTTTTTGTTCTTCGCGAACCTTCCAATTGATGAATTCTTCGACGTCCGGATGATCCACATCAACTACAACCATTTTGGCGGCGCGACGGGTCGTACCGCCGGACTTTATGGCGCCAGCGGCACGATCACCAATTTTAAGAAAACTCATTAAACCCGATGATTGACCGCCGCCAGATAGAGGCTCACCAGCGCCGCGTACCGTTGAGAAGTTAGTGCCGGTGCCCGAGCCATACTTGAACAGGCGGGCTTCCCGCACCCAAAGATCCATGATCCCGCCTTCGCCCACTAAGTCGTCTTTAATGCCTTGAATAAAGCAGGCATGGGGCTGGGGATGTTCGTAGGCGCTTTCAGAACGGGTCAATTCGCCGGTCTTGAAGTCCACATAGTGGTGGCCCTGGGCAGGTCCATCGATGCCGTAGGCCCAATGAATGCCGGTGTTGAACCACTGGGGTGAGTTAGGGGCACCCATCTGACAGCACAGCATGTAGCGCATTTCGTCAAAGTAAGTGCGCGCGTCTTCTTCGGAGTCAAAATAGCCGCCTTTCCATCCCCAATAGGTCCAGGTGCCGGCCAGTCGGTCGAATATTTGCTTTGCGCTTTCCTCGCGGGAGTAACGGGATTCTTCGGGGAGCACGTCGAGTGCGTCTATGTCGGGCACCTGCCGCCACAACCAAGCCGGCATATTCTCTTCTTCGACAGCTTTCAGGCAGGTCGGTACGCCGGCGCGGCGAAAGTATTTCTGGGCCAAAACATCGCTTGCCACTTGGCTCCAAGCCGCGGGCACTTCAATGCCATCGTGTTTAAACACCACAGATCCATCTGGTTTTCTAATCTCGCTGGTGACATGATGGAACGCAATACCTTGGTAAGCTGATTGTCCTTTAATGGTAAAGCGACGTTGTATACGCATTTTTCGGCCCCGTATTTGTTCACTCGCCTGATTTTTCTTCGACGAGTCGCTCGCGATTTTTTCTGTCATTCCGCAGCCGCTACGGATAGAAGCAAAGCAACAACGGTGACTTTTAATGG